>CADDYU010000186.1 GCA_902810705.1 Methylococcaceae bacterium | reverse complement strand
GCCGACGCCTTGAACTCCGCCGGATAGGTCTTGGGTTTTGATTTCTCGCTCATGCTGACACACGCCTCATCTAGTAATTTCGTAATAGTGTGAAGTTGTGTGTCCGGGATAGTCTAGCCAGATCACACCCGCTGTCGCGTCCGCCTAAACACTTCACTCATGGCCACCTCCGGCCACAGTGAATCAAACGTCATCTCCTTGTGGAGGCCCCAAAATTATGATCCTGAGCCTGGTCTTTTTTCCCGGCCGCACACAACCCCATTCATGAATCAAATTTCCGCGCTCGGCTCCGCCGCACCTTAAGGAAATGAGTCAGGGCTCAGCTATCGATCATGGGCATCCCGCCGAAAAGTAGCCGCAGCTCCTTATGGAAATGGCAGGCCCTACCGTGAAAGCTCCTTGGCGTGCAAGAGCTTGGAGATCCACTAAAGGTGCCGAAATGGGGGAGCGCCAATTTTGAGCACGCGTTGACCTGCGGCCTCGATCTCGTGAAGAATGGTCATGGCAAGCCGGATAAGCCTAATCCGCTGTTAAGACGCACGGTAACTGGTCAAAGCAAGCCCATGGATGCAACAGCCGTTCTATTTGCTAACGAAGCGTTTTACTACATCTTTTCTCAGCGCGATTTCGCCGCGATGGAGCGGCTGTGGGCGCAGGATTGGCCCGTGCTCTGCATTCATCCCGGCTGGCCCGCGCTGACCGAGCGCGAGGCTATCATCGAGAGCTGGCGACGCATCCTGCAAAATCCCAACACGCCCGCCATTTCCCCGCATTACGCCAAAGTCCTAAGGTATGGCAAGCTCGCCACAGTGGTGTGTTATGAGGAAATCCAAGGCAGACTTCTCTTGGCCAGCAATAGCTTTGTCATTGAGCGAAACGAAATCTGCATCGTCCAGCATCATGCCTCTCACTGCGCCAATCCACCGCCGCCCGAAACCAAGTCCAATCCGGCCATGCAATAGCCGCGTCATGAAAGGAGCTCTAAAACGAAATGTGCGAATGCCGCCATCCCCCACGGAGAACGATCATTAGATAAGGTCGTTGGCGATAGGATCGTAAGTGATCGCTCAGCTCCAGGAGTGTTGATTTTTCGGTAACGAATCACCCGGATTGTGAACCTCGATTGTGTCGGCGGCGGTTAGCCGCTTGGGATACAAGACAAGGTTAATGCCGCCTGGCGAAAGTTGAGAGGGAAACAGTAAGCCTTTTGCGCCAGCCGCGAGCACTTCGTCCGCAAGCACCCAGGTCGGGGGCTCGACCTTCTGCTTGAACCAAAGCTCACGCCAGTCACAGAAGAATCTTTCCCAGAGCGGCGACCACCGCCCAGGCTGATAGCCGAGCCGAAAGTCCGCGATTGGCGCGGCCGTCACCCGGTAGCTTACGAGCGTACCCGGGGGCGGCAACTCGAAATTTTGCTGATACTCCTTGATGGCCGTATCGATATCCAAAGCGAGATACAAGGCCTCGACACCGGGGCGATTGACTCGTCCTCCGTTCTCGGCCGTTTCCGCGCCACGCGTGGGCTCCACGGCCGAGTGGGGGGCATGCATCCGAAAATCGGGGGTCTTCTCTAGCGTCGTAAAAATCATGCGGGACCCTCTTGTTTGAGGCATAACAACATATGGCTATGGGATTCGCGCCTATTGTGACTCTCAATCGCTTGGCGATTCCCCAAGCCGTAGGCAAAAGGCTCACGGCTCGATGGCCGAACGAGAAAACGGTAGGCGGGTTCCCCAAATTCTCGTTAGCCGTTTTTTCCTCCCTTATCGGCTTCCATTGGAAAGCGCGGCAGGTTTTGGCAGATAGGCGCCGCGGCTGGATGGCGGCGGAGAAGTCCGGCGCTTCGGTTAGCTCGGAGGCTAGTAACTCTATGGAGATCAACGCTCCAGCCAATAACCCGCGTGCTCTGCATCCCCTTGTCGCGCTCCCTCGCCAAAAAGGCGGCTACTGGTTTTGAAAAAGCGGGAGCCTTGGGGTTCCGCCGAATCTCTCCGCCAGGACGTAGCCCTGACGACCAAGAGACGGCATGAAGTCCTTTTCTCCCATTGCCGGCGCTCCGGAAAGGCCTTTTCATAGGGCGGACACAAATTCTGGCTAGAGTGATCCGAGGAATCAGGGATAACTTCAAGAGTTTCGCCTTGTCCACCGGATCATCGTACTAGCCATGGGAAACCGATATGCTCGAAATCAAACGGACCATTGTAATGGCGATTTTTGCTATGACCCTGCCAGGATTGGCCTGGGCGGCTAACCTGGGTATCGAGTGGGACAAAGACTTCAAGAAGCGGAAGAGTGGCAATGTGCAGGTCGGCCCGCGTCCCTATTATCTCGTCGGCAAGCTGACCGATAGCCCGCTGAAGCGAAAGCTCGAGCAATGCGGCAAGGGTCCGTTCTACCAGACCGATTTTTCCATCGGTCATCGCGGCGGGGGCGCACTCCAATTTCCCGAACACACCAAGGAGAGCCACGAGGCGGGCGCGCGCATGGGGGCCGGCATCCTCGAATGCGACGTGACTTTCACGAGTGACAAACAGCTGGTCTGCCGGCACGATCAGTGCGATCTGCACACGACCACGAACATTCTCGTCACGCCGCTCGCAGCCAAGTGCTCGGTGCCGTTCTCGCCCGCCGAATTCGACACCGCCGGCAACCGTATCCGGGCCGCCTCGGCCCTATGTTGTACCAGCGACCTCACTCTGGAAGAGTTCAAGACGCTCAAGGGCAAGATGGATGCCTTCAATCCCGACGCCAAGACGCCTGAGGAATATCAGGGCGGCACTCCGAATTGGCGGACGGATCTGTACTCCACGGGTGGCACGTTGCTGACCCACAAGGAAAGCATCCAGCTCATCAAGTCACTGGGCTCTAAGTTCACCCCCGAATTGAAAGGACCCAACCGCAGCGCCAACTTGCAGGTGGAGGCGGTGTTCGGCAGCCAGGAGGCCTATGCCCAGGCCATGATCGATGATTACAAGGCGGCCGGCATTTCGCCAAAAAAGGTTTTCGCCCAATCGTTCAACTACGCCGACATTCTCTACTGGATCAAGAACGATCCGGAATTCGGCAAGCAGGCCGTCTTCCTGGACGACGCCAACGTCCCCGCCGATCTTCCCAGCGCCGAGGAGTTGAAAAGCTACGCGGCCCAGGGCATAAAGATTGTCGCCCCGCCCATTTGGGCGTTGTTGACGGTCGAGAATGGGGTGATCGTGCCCTCGCAGTACGCCAAGGATGCCAAGACCGCCGGTCTCGACATCATCACCTGGACCTTGGAGCGGTCCGGCCGCATCGCCGAGGACGTGCTGCCGACCAAGGGCACCGCGAGCCCTTCGTTCTACTACCAATCGATTCTGGACGCTCTCCACAATGACGGGGACATTCTGGTCACCCTGGATGTCCTGGCCAAACAGGTAGGCATTCTCGGCATCTTCTCCGATTGGTCAGGAACGGTGACGTACTATGCCAATTGCATGGGCATCCGATGATTCCGGCCGTTTATCGGCGGCCGATTTAGGATGGCCGCTGCGCTAATGAGGTGGAGAAGGTAGGTACTGATTGCCCATCATCCATGTCCACCGGCTCGCCGCTGGAAACGTTCGCCATGCGGCTCGATTCCGTTTCCGCTCGCCGGCGTTTTCGAGAGCCTTCCGGGCAAACGTGAGACTTGCGCCTGCGGCAGGGGATGAAGGTGGACTTGGCTGGGCCGAGGCCGTTGTCCGTTCCGATCCGGCGACTTGCCTGCATTGAGCCTTCGGGTGCGGTGATATCCTCAGGCTGGGCGGGTGGCAGGAGCAGTGCCTTCACTCGAAACGATGTCTATGGCACCCTCATCGAAGGCCCTGTTCATTCGGGGTCACTTCGCCCGGCAAGCAGGCGTAAGCTTGAAAGCCAGTTCCTAAAATTGCCAATACTCGTTAATTAAGAGAAAACCACTATAGTTGCGCAATAGCCAATCGCTTGTTCCTTAAATACTATTAAGAGTTGTAGAAACCATTATGAATTGTAAAAGCCATTGCCTCCATACTCACTTAGGCAAAAGAGCCAGAATCGTGAATTAGCCTATCATCTTCGGTTGATACTCTATTCACATAGAATGCTCCAGCAACAACCCTGAGTATAAGGATTGTTTCCTAGCGTCGATAAGAAGTGTCCATAATACTCAGGGCATCCTATCCCTGAAGATCCCAGGACAACCCTTCTGATATGGCGTGGACATCCTTTAAGGCATTGATTCTTAATCTCATAGATGCCGACCATGAAAATTGAGCCGGCGTGAATCACATAAATTTCAACCCTTTAAGCTCCCGCCAATTATCTGCGTCATCTGCGCACAATTCGATGTGGTTATGTATAAGTACTTATTTTGGGCGATTTTCCCTTGCCGTATCGTTGAAACCCGCTGGCTTCAATGACTAACCGAATTGACCAGTTATTTAACGGAAATCAAATCACTGTAAAGTGGCAGTACTTAAATTAAGTTTGGCAGGTATATTGCTCTTCGAATTTGGAAGAGCCGGTTAGGAGAGCAGCACTCCTAGCTTTGCTTTAGCCGCCGTTCTTGGCTTCGGAAACTTTCATACGCGGCGTGAAATGTAACGGCACAGCCGCGGCGAGGAGTTTTTGGCGCGACCACGGCCGAAACTTTGAGCCGATGCGAGTTAAATGTTTAACCTCAATCAGGGAGTATTCTTATGGCTGGAAAAGTGGCTATCGTCAGTGGCGGAACCGGCGCTATTGGCACCGAAATTTGCAGGCACCTGGCACCGCTCAGCTCTTGCGTTGTAGCGTTATGTCGCCCCAAGGCGCCGGACTGCAATAATTCTTCGGAATGGGTGGCGGAGCGCAAGAAAGAAGGTTATACGATGGCCGTGATGGAGTGCGACGTCAGCGATTTCGAGAATACGGCGTCCGTATTGGAATCGATCGAGGATCAATACGGTCCCGTGGATATTCTGGTCAACGCTGCGGGCATCACTCGCGACGCCACTTTGCGCAAGATGGCTCCGGAGGATTGGCAAACCGTGCTGCGCACCAATCTGGATGGCGTATTTAATACCACCCGCTGCGTAATTGGAGGTATGATGGACCGAGGTCACGGCCGGATCATTAATATTTCCTCGGTGAACGGCCAAAAGGGCCAGTTCGGGCAGGCCAATTACGCCGCCAGCAAGGCTGGGATGCACGGTTTTACGATGGCCGTCGCCCGCGAGGCGGCAAGGAAGGGGGTTACCGTCAATACGGTGTCGCCCGGCTATATCGAGTCACCCATGATTATGGCGGTACCGGAAGAGCACCGAAAGAAAATCCTAGCCGAAATCCCGGTCGGTCGCTTCGGCAATCCATCGGAGGTCGCCAGTCTGGTCGCTTACCTGGCTTCCGACCGAGGCGGGTTCATTACCGGTGCGGATATTTCGATTAACGGCGGACAGTATATATAGTGTTCCACTCGATCGAACATGGACGACCAGTTGACGCAATGGTGCTCGTTCAACCCGGATTACTATGAACAACGTGGTCCCGTGGGCGCTCCAGGCCATTAGGATTCGACACGAGTCGAATGGCGGGGGGCAGCCCACATGACCCGCCAGAATCCCAAATATCTGCCTGCCCGTGAAGAAATCCGTTCCGCGGCTCGACTTCCCTTCCCTTGCTTAGCGTATCTCTGTAGTCTTTTCCGTTCCAAAACCGCCTTGGAACTCTCAGGACAGCGTCGTTTCAGAACCCCCCCGCATCCGCAGCCTCCGTTCGAGGCTATTACTGCCATCGTCTCAAAATTGTACCGCCTGATGGGGTCTCCGCTCTCTGAAACCTATCAGCAGGCTGGTCGTCTATATCAATCATTAGGCATCTTGCACCGTGGACATACCTTACCTCCCCGGCGCCGGAGGCCAAACGGGAGATCAACCCTCCTAAGCCAAGCTCAGGGCCGCCTTTCGTGTAGTCATTCACATTTAACGGAACCGATACTAACTATGAGGAGATCCGCGGAAACCGCGGAGAGAGTATTCGATGAATGTACAACACCATTCCCCAGTCACTCTTCCCTTTAACCCGCCTTCATATGTCCGGCACAGCGGCCTTAAGACCTGGGTTGCCGAGATCGCCGGCCTCTGCCAACCGGATCGCGTCGTTTGGTGCGATGGTTCGGACGAGGAATATCGACAGTTATGCGAGGGCATGGTCAAGACCGGCACTTTGATCCGGCTCAATCCGGACAAGCGCCGAAACAGTTTTCTTGCCCGCTCCGACCCCAGCGATGTCGCTCGGGTCGAAGACCGGACCTTTATCTGCACGACGGATAAAGACGACGCGGGCCCGAACAACAACTGGGAGGATCCCGCCGTGATGAAGGCGATCCTCGAGCGCTTGTTCCGAGGCAGCATGCAAGGCCGTATCCTCTACGTCGTTCCATTCAGTATGGGGCCGGTCGGAAGCCCCATGGCCCGGATAGGCGTTGAACTCACGGATTCGCCGTACGTCGTCATCAGCATGAAAATCATGACGCGCATGGGACGCGAAGTTCTCGAAGCCTTGGGAACGGCGGGAGAATACGTTTCGGGCCTGCACTCCGTGGGCAAGCCGCTCCGACCCGGCGAAAGAGATGTCCCCTGGCCGTGCAACACGCAGAAATTCATCGTGCAGTTTCCGGAGACGCGAGAAATCTGGTCCTATGGATCGGGTTATGGCGGCAACGCCCTGCTTGGCAAGAAGTGCTTCGCCCTCCGCATTGCGTCCACCTTGGCGCGCGATGAGGGATGGCTCGCGGAGCACATGCTGATTCTGGGATTGGAATCGCCCCTCAAAGAGAAAATTTATTTGGCGGCCGCGTTTCCCAGCGCCTGCGGAAAAACCAACCTGGCTATGCTGATTCCGCCCGAGCCGTTCAAGGATTGGAAAGTCACATCGGTCGGCGATGACATCGCCTGGATCAAATCGGGCTCCGACGGACGCCTGTACGGCCTCAATCCGGAAATGGGCCTGTTCGGCGTGGCCCCCGGCACGTCCGAGAGAACCAATCCCAATGCCATGGCGATGTTGCATGAGAACTGCATCTTCACCAATGTGGCTTTGACGCCCGAGGGGGATGTCTGGTGGGAAGGCATGACCGAGAATGTTCCGGAACAGCTCATCGACTGGCAGGGTCAGGAATGGACGCCGGAAATCGCGAGGACGACGGGCCGCCGTGCCGCGCACCCGAACGCCCGCTTCACCGTGCCGCTCCGCCAGTGCCCCTGCCTGGATCCGGCGTGGCAAAATTCCGATGGGGTACCGATTTCCGGGTTCGTTTTCGGAGGGCGCCGCGCGACCACCGTGCCCCTGGTCTTCCAGTCCTACGACTGGAACTCCGGAGTCTACACGGCGGCGACCCTCGGTTCCGAAACCACGGCCGCCGCCGCGGGCAAGGTGGGTCAGGTTCGCCGCGACCCGTTCGCCATGCTGCCGTTCTGCGGCTATCACATGGGCGACTACTTCGCGCATTGGCTGCGCGTCGGCCAAAGCCTCGCTCATCCGCTGCCGATCTTTTGCGTTAACTGGTTCCGCCGGGACGCCAAGGGCAGGTTTATTTGGCCTGGATACGGCGAAAACATGCGGGTGCTCAAATGGATATTCGAACGCATCCAGCAGCGTGCCGGCGCCGCCAAAACACCCTTAGGTTGGACACCTCGCTATGAGGATATCGATTGGACCGGACTCCGTTCGGTCACGCCATCGCAATTTGAAGAGCTGACCCGCATCGATGCCGAAGCCTGGCGCGAGGAACTCCACCGGCATGGCGAGCTCTTCGAGAAGCTCGAGGAACGGTTGCCGCCGGAACTCCTTCAGCACCGAGGGTTACTGGAAAAAACTTTGTAAAGCCAATTCAATAAATAAAGGATTAAGGGCTGCTGCGAGTTTGCCGCCCCCTCATTCCTGATGGCGGACCGGTCGGCCGATGGTACGACAGAAAAGAATTGGCCCTGCGCCAATTCTTTTCTGTCGTCTGGCGTCCATGGCTGATCAACCACTCCAAGCAACCGCTACGAACGGCGTTGACGCGGGTCCTTAGACACTCGACTTGGAACTGGCGCACGGGACGAAAAGGCATCCCCGGGCTCTTTGTTCCATTTCACTACGACCCATCCGGGCACGTCTGGAGCATAAAAACCCTATGGATCGAGAAGCTCACCTGCCTTTGTCCCGAAAGCCTAAGGGCGTGGCTTCCCTAGGTGTTCAGTCCTACAGTATGGTGGGATCAAGTATTCTGACTTATCCACCCAGGAGGAACTATGGGCAGGTATTCCATGGAAGCGCCCGGACGACCGCGGCAGTGGGTCTGGCAAGACAACCGCGTCAAGCGAGCCTGAAGACGCCAGCGAAGCGGTACGGAATCAATCCGAAGCCGGCGAATGGAGGACGCGGAACTCTGGGCAGGAGGCCTGGATGGGGCCGAAAGCACG
>CADDYU010000185.1 GCA_902810705.1 Methylococcaceae bacterium | reverse complement strand
CTCTCGCCTCTAGGCTCCGCCAGTCCGGCGGAAGCTGATCGGCCGTGATGCGGTCGCGGGCCAGATCCTCCGGGATGTACGCCGGAATCAGCACGTAACGGGCGCGCAGCGGCTCGTCCTGCACCAGGATTTCCAGCACGGCGAGCGCCCGGCTTTCCGCCGTGTACACCAGCGGCACCCCCTTCGGATTCCAGCGGCCGCCATACCGGCGTGCGCCCTCGCCGGTAAAGGCCGCCTCAGCAAAGCGGGCGGTGACGATCCGCCAGCCGGTCGGCATCAGGCGAACACGCCCTGCTCAATCCGGCCCAAGGTGTCCAGGACCCACTCGGCGCCGATTTCAGTATCCACCAGGCTCAGCGGCGTCTGACCCGAGAGCGAGGCGTTCGTCGCTTTCAGCCAGTCCACCGCCGTGTCCAAGTTCTCGAAGACTTCCTCGGCGCGCTGCACCACGCGGGCCAGGCGCACGAGTTTCGCCGATTCCTCGCTGGATAGCGCCCCTTCCCGCTTGCGCCGGGCCAGCGTGCGCTCGGGAATCCCCAAGGCCGATGACAATTCGGCCTGGGAAATCCTTAAGGCTTTCACCAAGGACTCCACCGCCGCCGCCGAAATCCCCCGACGGATGACCGACACCCAGTCCAGCGGCGAGCGCGGCGAGCGTTGCAGCACGGAAGTCCCTCCGAGCAAGGCCTCGGCGCTCAGGAAATCCGGTATGGTCGATGTTGCGCCCATAGATCACCTAGTAAGTGCCATTTGGCATTTATTATACCGCCATTTGGCTGCCGCCCATAATGCAACATGACCACCGGGACAGCGGCATCCGTTCCCCGGAGGAAGGATATCGAAGGCCAACCCGCGGATCCGTCTCGTACCCAGGCTATTCGGCTGATTTCAGAGAAGTCGCCCTGCGGCGATCTGATTCAATTCTCCTGCGCCCAGGGTCCCGCGTACTCCTTAGTTCAAAGGAACATCGATGCTGGCATGGATTCCCCGGCTTATGATCGCTTCCGCCGTCACCGTCTGGCCGCTAGTTTCCGATTCGTAGGCGATGAGCGAGTCCCGGATCCGGACGAGGAGTGCCTGGCGCTTGCGGATGTCGGCAAAGACCTCCTCCGTTTCCCGAACCAGTTCGGCGACCCAGTCAGGCTCGTTTTTCAATGCCTGGTCCAGGGCATAGCGATGGCTCCGCCGCCCCTTGCTGAATTGCTTCTTCGCGACGAAGCGCCCGCTGCCGCCCAGCCTACCCATCTCGTACCACTCGATGCTGAAACCGCCGGTTTCGCGCGCACGCAGCCTCACGCCGATACTTCCCTGGGCATACCGTTTTTGGTGGGTTCGGCCTTCCTTCAGTCGGCGCCAATAGTCGTCCACGAGCAGCTGGGCTTCATCATGCAACTCGCGCAGGGACGTGGCCAGCCATGCGCATACGGAGGATGGAACCCGTTGAATCTCTGTTTTTTTGTCTTCTTTATTCACCAGTGCGGGCATCGTCGTTTCCCAAATACTTATCTGTTGGGATTTGATGGCTTCGCCCCAACCGAGGAGATTGCGAAGAAAATCGCTGGACTGGCTCCGAATTCGACTGGGTATGCCCTTAGGAAAGTTGTGACCGTAATCCCAACACAGTGTTGGGATTTTATGGCTAGAAAACTTCTGCCTCCTATCATCCGTTGACCCCCTATGAGAACTCGACTGTTGGTGACTCTATTGACTATTGCGCGGCACATGCCGCTTTAACATATCGCCACGCAAATCCCAATATTCCTTTGGGATTCGTGGCTCGCTTTTCTGTGTTGTTCATTCCGCGCTGTCTGCGGCATGCGGTTCGCGCACGTCGAACCGTAAACCACCTGAATCTACCACCCACACCACATCGCCTGTACCCGAAAAAGTTGCTCGTTTAGGCCATCTTTTCCGGCACACCCCCCACCGAATTCCGGGTAGATTGCGCACCAGTCCTGCTGAGGTCTTGTTGAATACCCGGCAGACCAGGGCCCGCGCGCACAAATGCAAATTGTCCCCGAGTAGCCCTATGGCGAACCCGGTTCCAGGATTTGGGGCGAGTTTTCGGAGTGTTGCCGTATCTGTGCAACGCCCATGCATTTGCTGCGTACCCATCGATATTTTGTATTCCGGCGATAGGCTCCGGGAGTGGATGAAACCATGTTTGTACTTGGAATGGATATTGGCTATTCGAATCTGAAGCTGGCCATGGGGGAAGCCGGAAACGGTCCCGCCGTATCGCTCTACCCGGCCGGCGCGGCGCCGATCGATCGACTGCCGGAGTCGATTGGCAAAGAAGGAAACGCCCTGCGGGTCAGCGTCGATGGCGGCCTTTGGGCGGCCTGCGTGAATCCGGGGAAATTCGCCACCTGGAATCGCGCGCTGCATCAGGAGTATGTGCAGACGGCGTCCTATCGCGCCCTGTTTCATGCAGCGCTGTTGTTGTCCGAGCGTGACACGGTGGACTTGCTGGTGACGGGGCTGCCGGTCTCGCAATGGCTGGAGCGTTCGCGACGGGACGCCTTGGGCGAGCGTCTCGCCGGGACGCATCGCGTAACCCCCAGGCGCGAAGTGGAGGTCTCGGCCGTCCGGGTCGTGCCTCAGCCGATTGGCGGCTATCTTGATCTGCTTTGGTCCAGCCTGGCCGTCTCCATCCTGGAAGAAGGCCGCGTGTTGGTCATCGATCCGGGCTTTTTCTCGGTCGACTGGGTATTGGTAGAAGAGGGCGACATCCGGAGGTCATCCAGCGGGACCAGCCTGGAAGCCATGTCGGTGTTGCTGGAACAGGCGAGCCGGTTGATAGCCGACGAGCACGGCGGAACGGCGCCCGTGGAACGCCTGGAAGAGGCGTTGCGAATGCAAAGAGATCACGTGCTGCTGTTCGGACGGCAGGTCGAAGTACAACCTTATCTGCAGCAGGCGGTCGAGCGGGTGGCGCCGGTGGCGCTCGAGGCACTGCGCCAGTCGCTTCGCAAAGAGTCTGGTAGCGTGGATGCGGTTCTGCTGACCGGTGGCGGCGCGGCGCTTTACGAACCCATCGCCCAAGACCTGTTTCCCTCCAACCCGATCTTCGTCCCAGAGCAGCCGGAGCTCGCTAATGCCCGCGGCTTTTACTACTTCGGGGCGGACTGATGCGGATCGTCGTCAAGTTTCCGAGTCGGGTTTACGCCGAATTGGTGGCCGATCTCGAACAAATCCCATCGAGGGAGCGCGCGGAACGCTTGAGGCTATTGGCGAGCGTCGGGATGATGGTCCTGCGCTCGGGGGCCGTCACGACGGCAGGTGGTTTCTCGTCCCCGGATTCGATACCCGGCATTGAGGGTAGGTCGGCAAAGAAGGCGGACACCGGCTTCCATCGGGTTCGCGACCGCTTGAGAGAAGGGATGTTGGGATGACCTGCGCAAGACGCCTGAACAGCACCGACCCTCACTTCGGAAGATTCCAGACCGCTTTCCGAGCGGCCCTTGAAATCACTCTTGGAAATTTCAAGACCGCCGATACCAAAAGAGTCGCCGCAGTCGCCGTCATTCTGTACCTGTCGAGTTCCGCCGCCTGGTGCGGAGACACCAGTGCCGCGGGCAATGCGACCGTGCCATTGGATGGAAAAAACCAAGCCATAAGCCCGCAAGCGCTTCGCGGCACGACGTGGTGGCGAGTCGCTACAGAGCGCGGCCTGGATCCCTACATCCTATACGCCGTAGCCCTGGTCGAGTCTCCTCAAGTCAACAACCGTCTGGCTACACCCTGGCCCTGGGCGATCAACAGACAAGGACGGACCATTATCCCATCTTCCCGGACAGTGGCCAGAGGAATCCTTAACGATGCCCTGACCAAGGGTATTCGCGCCATCGACGTCGGCCTGATGCAAGTGAATGTCCGGTGGCACGGACATCGAGTGCGAAGCCCGGAAGAGTTACTGGATCCGGAAACCAATATCCGGGTCGGCGCCGATGTGCTGGCTGAAGCAATCCGCTCGGCACCCGGCAATCTCACCCTCGGAATCGGGCGTTATCACGCCGGTTGGCACAACGATACCGACGCCTACCGCTATGGACAACGGGTATTGGCGGTCGCCCAACGAATCCGCTGGCTACTTTGACGATGGGTTTCAAAGCAAATCCGGGCGAAGAATCGGCCGGAACGATTTTTGTACAGATCACGACAAGCCTCGAAAAGGGTTAGGGCCGAAAAGCCCCTGCACATGCTCTCCGAAGCGAAAGACATCTGTCGTGAGTTCACCTGTGATGCTGCGTTCACGGGAATGATAGCGATGCCCGACATCGTTTTCTGTGAACTATTTCACCCCCTAGGGGGCTAACGATAAGGTGTATTGATGAGTTTCGATTTGGACTTATATGAACTGAATCTGTTTTATTTGCTCAAGGCGCGGGATATGGCGCTGAAAGGCAAATCTCAAAACGCATCCTTGGTGATGGGGATATCCCAGGACAGCGTGAATCGTCTGCCGGAGCTGTCCTTCGAGAAGATCAGGATCTTGGCCCGGTCGGGCGTGCTCTGTTATTCGTCAAGGCTACCGGACAAGTTCTGGAAGGAATTCCAGAATACGGAGATGGATGAGGACCTGGTCAAGGCCCGGGTTTTGTTGATGATTGCGGCGGGGGGAGGGGAAGATGACGACAATGACGGAGCAGCATGATCGGCGATCCCTGGCTCTGGAGTTGATTCGAAGAAAACTCCGGACACCCATCATCCATCTCCACACCCAGATACCCTTGGCAGATATACGGGACTGGTATCGGGAGATCCATGGGCGCTCGCCCAGTTCCGGATTGCTGCCCTCCATGTCAACGTTGCTTCCGAATCGGAACAGTCACATCTACGTTTCGCTGTTTGCCGCGATCTACCGAAGAGTGGGAGGAAAGAAGGTACTCCAGGTCATCGACATTCACGCGGTGATGGAGGCCTGGGACCTGTTTTCAACTTTGACCCGTCACGTGAGACGAAAGCGACCTGCCGATTTGACGGAGGCTTGGGTGATCGCACGGGCGATGCGAGCCAAAACGGCAACGATGCATCGCTGTTCGAAATGCGCCTCGTCCTATCTGGTGGCGGGCGACAGCAAGTTGCCCCCCGCCTGTCCGATTTGCTTCGCCGTTAGACAGGTGGGTAAGTCTGGTCGCTCCAACAAGGTCATGAAGCGATCACGGCTCCGATAGGACACCCATCGAGAATCTTCCGTCGTTTTGAATCCCGAGTGTCCGACACATAGGGTTCATCATCGGTATCCTGGAGGCCTCCATGCGACCTTAACGTTCATTGACTGAACGCTTCTTCGTCGGGCGGTTGCCTAGGGTATCTGAAGCGGAGACAGCCACGCAACCGGCCTTCTGAAAGCATTCCAGCAATCACCGCCATCGATGAAGTCCGTCGATGGCGGCCTTCCATTGGCCCATATCCAGTCAAGATTGTCGTGCTGGCTGTCGGCATTCCCAGCTTTGCCAAGACAGAACCTTGTGAGGACCTATTTTCTATCAGCCCGCCCTATCCGATTGATCCAGCAGGTACTCTGCGGGTACGCTATCGGTGAACCAGGCGGAAGGAGCTCCCATGAGATTGACGATCGAGCAGGACCCAAGAACGACCATCCTGAAAGGAACCATCCAATGGTTCTCGAAAGAAAAAGGCTACGGATTCATCGACAGTGAAGACGGTATCCGCCGGTTCTTCCATGTCGCTGACACGGCCGACGATTTCGCGCCAGAAGTCGGCAATTTCATTCTCTTCGAGCCCCGGCAGGACGGAAAAGGTCCCCGTGCCGTCCGCGTTCGCTTGAATCCAAATTCGTTGGTTGAAATCAAAAAGCCATTGGCCCGCAATGGCCGTATGTCTTGTCCTCACTGCGGTACGTCGATTGTGCCCAGAGTCGTATTCAACTATGGGGCGCCGATCTATTCGATCTGCCAGTTTTGCGGAGGAAAGGTTGCTGATTTTCGGGAGCCTTCGGAGCCTTGGATAGAGAAATTCTTTTCTCCCTGGGTAACATTGGCTCTCGTCGGCTTCGCCATCTTGCTTGCTTCTGCTGGCGGGAGTGACGTGTCTCCTTTGCTCGGAGCGATATCGATCGCTCTCATTGTGCATTTGGTTTACTGGTCCCTCGAAACGATCAAAAAGACTTTGTCACTATTGTTTTCTGCGGCAGTTAGGATTTCGAAAATTGCATTACGCCGCTGAAATGCTTGGCGCGCCTGATTCGCCCTCCTTTCTACTTGCCCTGAAGCGCGCCAGGCATTTTCGGATCGTAGCGAACGGAAGCACGCTGTTGATCTTGCTCTCTGTGTGCTTAAAGATTGGTTTCAGGGCATCAGGGGGTTGCGGACTGTTTTTTTCACCGCGCCGTTATAAGAGCCAACCAAGTTCAACAAATCCGGTCTGTTTTGGCCCGCCGCACGCCTTAGAAGTTGTGAGATATCCTCAGCAGCTTCGCCATCCGATCTTACAAGGTCCTTTTTTGCTGAATTCAAAGCCGGTGTCGACATTTCTTCGAGTGTCGATTTATCGATACTAGGGAGATGTCCCATCAAGGTCGTTGGATCGCCAAAACCGGCAAACGATTCGAACATCGCGGCCCTGTAATACGCTTTTTGGGCATCGGTCAGTCGGTTCCCAGTTTCAGCCACGCGCTGATCAGCCCAGGCATCAACTGCCGCAGCGCCGCCTTCTGGGGCTGCGCGGTAAGCGGCCTCGAAGGATTGCCACATGGTCTTGCCCTGTGAACGTGCATCTTTGAATGCACCCACGAAAGCACTGATACCACCAGCACCGTAGTGCCCAAGTCCTTGCGTTTTCTGTACAGCGTCATAAATCGCCCCACCCACCGCATCGTAATTCATCTCTGCCAGTGACTGCCCGCCCTTAGCAGCCTTACTGATTTCCGAGCGGAAGAATGCAGCCTTGTCGGAATCCATGTTTCCAAATCCTTCATCGGCCGAGCTGTCCACTTGCTTCTGACCCGCGCGATAAGCTTCGTCAACGGATCTCTCGCCGCCTGCAATGTGTCCTTCGGTCAACTGGATGCGGTCGGTGACACGGCCTTCCAGTCCTCGCGTTTCGTTTCTGGGATCGTGGAAGCCGGTCTGTTCCACCTTCGATTTCGCCACTCCAAATTCCGGCGTTTGGCTGACCAATCCGGCATTGGCATCCGGGCGTGCATCGGTGCCGGGTTTGGGTGCGTTCCAGGCATCACCGAGAAGCTGATAGCCGATCGATTCCGCCGTGCGCGAATCATCGCCATCCAGGTGCCTGAAAACGGGAGACGAATGTCCTGTGAGTAACGACATCCCCGCGGCCGCATAAGCCTGTTCTTTATCGGCGATCAACCCGGACGCGCGCCATTCCGCGCCAAGGCGCTGGGCATCCCCGCGCAGTCCGAAACGGTCGAGCGCGGCATCCAACCCCGACATCAGAGTCTGATTGCCGGCGAACCTGAGCCCCGTCTCGGCGGCGCCATAGGTTGCCGATACGCCGAATCGGCTTTGCGCGGACATGGTTCGGTTATAGGTTTCGGAAGCCGAAACGGTATCGGTCGCGCTTTGCTGCAGCGAAGACAACTCCTGCCTTTGGAGCCCCAGGGAGGCCACCTCCCGTGTTCCCGACTGAACATCGGTGGCGACGCTGCGCGCGAGGTCGGTTTGCCAGCCATGGTCCTTGGCGACCTTTTGAGAGATGTCCGATGCGATTTCGTCGGCCTGGCTCTCCCCTACATGAAATCGATTCTGGAGCTGTCCCGATACCGAACCTTTGAGATTTGCCAAAGATTCCTTGTCGCTCTCTTTACCTTTTCCCAATGATCCGGCGATCGCGGCCGAACCACCCACCAAGGCCGCGAAATCGTCGCCGGATATTCCGGTGTCTCGATACCGTTGAGCGAAATCCTCGCCGGTTGCCCGGATGAATTTATCGGTCTGACTCGTGCTGCTCGCTATCCGGCTGCCCAAGGCATGCGCGTCGAAGCCTTCGTGGGAGAGCCCGCTGGAATGGGATGCCGTGTTCGACAGGCTATCCATGAAACTGCGGGAGGCCTGTTGCAGCCATGCGGAGGCGGAAGAGACCGAGGCGCTCAGATCCTTGCCGGCCTGGAAGGACGGCAAGACTCTTTCGGCACCGAACAGGGTCACACCGGTCAACGGCGCATGCTGATAGGCCGGCTGCATATTCATGACCGGCGCCGGGCTGACGATATTGGGCGAGGCGATTTTTTCGTCGATGAAATCTCCACCTTGCATCCTACCCAGGAAATGGGTGGCGGTGATCGAGCCGCCGTAGACCAGCATGAGGGCGATGGCGGGCGTCGACGAGGCCAGCATGCCGCCGACGCCCAGCCATTCCTGGATGGCCATGTCCATCTGGTAGATGCCGTAGATCGAGGGCAGATTGAACTGCGCGGCATCGAGCGCGGCCATTTTGCCGGCGGCGGACAGCGTGATGTACAGGTTGACGATCGCCAGGATCGGCATCCAGAGCTGGATCCACAGCAGCATCAGAAAGTATTGGCCGGTGATGTGAATGCCCCGGGCTCCCAGCATGACGGCGAAGGCCATCAGCGGGGT
>CADDYU010000184.1 GCA_902810705.1 Methylococcaceae bacterium | reverse complement strand
CTAATCCCCGCTCACCCGGCGGGCGTCGACGGTGATCGGCAGCGTGGTCTCGGCGGCCATGGCCGGTAGCGCCAATTCCCAGCCGTTCGCCAGGGTGACCAGTCCGCCCCACAGCCCCGGGTTTTCCTGGGAGACGATGGGCTCCTCCAAGTCCTTTTTCGGAACGTAGACGGACAATTTGCCTTCGGAATTTCTTCGGATCATGACCTTCATGCGGGACTCCGGTTGGGTTCAAAATAACGGGTTCACAATTTCGTAGGGCGAGTTAAGTGCACGCTCGATAGCCTGGCCATGCGATGAGCCGTTCCGCGCCTAACCCGCCGGCTAGGGGAGCGGAATCGTTGAGGGCGCCCGGCGCGTTACGCCGCGCATCAGGCTCGGAGCAAGCGGATGCCATGACCGTCCTGCGCGCCACCCCTACGCGGCCTCCGCGACGCACGTTCGCACGATCTCCGGCAGGACCTGAACGACCCGCTCGATCTCCGCCGCCGTGGTGTAGCGGCTCAGGGAGAAGCGGATCGTTCCCAGCGCCGCTTCGGGAGAAAGCCCCATGGCGAGCAGCACATGGGATGGCTCCGTGCCCGAGGCGGTGCAGGCGGCCCCCGCCGAGGCGCGGATGCCGGCCCGGTCGAGCTTGTCGAGAACGGGTTCGGCCTCGAGTTCGCCGAGGCCGAGGCTGGTGGTGCTTCCGACCCGTTCGGCGCCGCGGCCATTGACGGCGGCGCCGGGGATCCGCGCGAGCAACTCGCTCTCCAGGCGGTCGCGCAAGCGGGCGATGCGGATTTCGGAGTCCGCCAGGGCCGTCGCGGCGAGCTCGGCCGCCACCCCGAGCGCGGCGATGCCCGGCACGTTCTCGGTACTGCCGCGGCGGCCCCGCTCCTGGTGTCCGAACAGAAGAGGCGGCAGCTTCCGGCCCTTGCGCACGAACAGCGCGCCCACGCCCTTGGGCGCATGCAGCTTGTGGCCCGAGAGCGACAGGAAATCCACCGGCACCTCGCGAAGGTCGATGGGAAGCTTGCCGACCGCCTGGACGGCGTCGGTATGGAACAGGATGCCCCTCGCGGCGGCCATCGCGGAGGCTTCCGCGATGGGAAACAGGACGCCGGTTTCGTTGTTGGCCCACATCAAGGAGACGAGGGCCGTATCGTCCGTCAGCGAGGCCTTGAGATCGTCAAGATCGAGCCGGCCCTGGCCGTCCACCGGCAGGTAGGTGACCCGGAGCCCTTGGGCTTCGAGATGGCGGAGGAGCGCGAGCGTGGCGGGATGTTCCACCCGGCTGGTGACGATATGGCGCCGTCCCGGCGCGATCGCGAGCGCTCCCAGGATGGCCTGATGGTTGCCTTCGGTGCCGCCGCTGGTGAAGACAATCTCCGGCGGAGTGGCGCCCAAGAGGGCCGCGACCCGCGCCCGGCCGTCGAGGGTTTCCCGCTTGGCGGCCTCGCCCGTCCGGTGCTTGCTCGACGGATTGCCGTAATGTTCCTGCAGGCAGCGCAGCATCGTCGCCACGCATTCCGGCGCCACCGCCGTGGTGGCGTTGTTGTCGAGATAAACGGAAACATCGCTCATTGCCAAAACCGCCTGTCCGGGTCTTCGTTCAACAGTTCGAGAATCTGAGTCAAGGCGCGATAGTCCCCGTGCCTGACCCATTGGTCGGTCTCATGCTCCTTGCGGTACAGTCTCCAGCCCCTCGTCGGCGGGTGGAATTCCAGGCGGGCGATATCGATCACCCCGCCTTCCGCGTCGATATTCCGCGAGCAGCATGCGCTCACGATCTGATAGCCGTTCGGAATCGGGCGCACTTCCGGCGTGACGTAGCGATAGCGCTTGCGATGCTTAAGCGCGCGCTCGATGCGCTTGCGGTCCACGTCGTTGGGGTGTGGACCTAGGGCCGGCCGGCCAGATGACACAAGATTGCCGTTCATCGGAAAGAACACCTTGCTCTGATCCCTCACCCTGACCCTCTCCCGGCGGGAGAGGCGACACAACGCCGTTCCGCAGGAGCCCATCCTTAAAGGACGCCGGCGATCGGAGCCGAATCCTGCTCGGCGCGGAGTTCCTCCTCGAAGCAGCCCACCACGCAGCCGTTCGGAAACTCGACCAGGTACACCGGAAGATTGGCTTCCTCGTGGAAGCCGACCTGGACGATCTCGCCCGGGCTGCCCGCGGCGACCAGCAAAGCCTCCGGCTCGCGGTCCGGGTAGCTGCCATCGTTGTAGAGATCCGTTTCCGCCCAAACTTTTTGTCCCCATTGGTAAATCGGGGTGCGTGGCTCGATCATGGGATCTGCGCTCCTGCCGGCGCCGATTTGGGGGGCGGGGGATTGTCCAGGGATTCGATCTCCCGGCCCTTCATGCCCACGGCATAACCCCGTTCCGGAAAATCCACCGCGTAGATGTAGAACTGCTGAAGGAAGGTGTTGATGCTCTTGACGTAGCCCACCTCGCCCTTCTTGACCAGAACCTCGCCGATGTCGCGGCCGGTAAAGGTGCCGTCGTTGCGAATCACCTTCTTCGATTTCACTTTCTCGCCGAAATTGAAGCGCGGCGGACCGGCCAGTTCGTTGACGTCGCTATCGCGAACAATGTTGGTAGCCATGATCGTTCCTCGCGGGGTGTGATGATCGGTTAACAGGCTTCCGGCCAGGGCCGGGTGTCGTCGTCTCCGGCGGCGCGGCGCTGTGCCACCAGCTCCCTGACCGCCGGCTCGGGGTCGCCGCGCAGCGGATCGAGCTCAGCCGGGTCCAGCCGACGAGCGACCTCGTAACGGACTCGCCAGTCGGGGTCCTGCCGATAACGCTTCAGTGACTCGTTATCCAGGCGCCGCAGCGCCTCGAGCCGGACGCCCAAGTCGGGGTCGCTCGCCATCGCGTGCAGCCATTCGGTCCCCACGCGCCGCGCCACCACCTTGCGGACTTCCGCGTCGGGGTCGTGCAGCATCCGGACCAGCAGGCTGGCCGGGAGCCGGCGGGCCACGATCTGCCGGACGTAGTAATCGGGGTCGTCGATCATCCCGGGCAGATCGGCCAAGCCCAGGCGCTCGGCGACCCGGACCCGCACTTCCCGGTGAGGGTCCCGGCTCAGCGCCTTGAGCTGCCTGGAGTTAAGCGGCAGGCGCTGGGCGACGCTTTGCCGCACGGTTTCATCCGGGTCCGCGATCAGCCGCGGCAGTAAAAAGACCTCGACGTATTTCGCCGCCACGGCTCGGGTCTCGAAATAGGGATGCTCCAGATACTCCTTCGCCAACTGCGGATTCCAGCGAAAGAACCGATCGATGCGGCGGGCGTAGCGGTCATGCACGCAGGCATGGCCCAGCCGGCAGCGATCCCGGGCCCGCTCCTCGAGGCGCTCGCACCCGGCGCAATCCAGAAGTCTTCCCCGCCAATCGCGGGCTTCCTCGATCTCAGTCGTCGTCCCCATGGGCCTGCCTCTCCAAGACGCTCAAGAGCACCTTGCCCCCGAGTTTGTCGCCGGGATCGAGTTCCAAGAGCTTTTCGATGGCGACGCGCCCTTCCTCGATCCGCCCCAAGCGCAGATGCAGATAGCCGTAAGCCTTGAGAGTGAACAAAAAGAACCGGGGCAAGACCGCGTCGAAGCTGCCGAAATCCGCGTCCTTAGGCTCCACCGCGCGCCAGTTCTCGGGCAAGCCGTTGGCCAGCGCGGCCTTCCTCAGGCAGTCCCTCGCGACCTCCAAGGCCTCGCGCAACCGGTTCTTGTAGAAATAGAACCGATACAAGCCGATGTACACGGCGGCATGACCGGGCGCGGCCTCCCAGGCGGCCTGTAGATGACCAAGGGCTTCCTCGTCGCACTGATACGAAAGCCCCGCCAGGCGCAAATGCCGCTCGGCGGTCTCGGGCAATCCCGAGCCGAGGCAAGCCGCGGCCAGGTCTTCGTCCAATCCTAAACGGTCCTCCGGGGAGTGCCCGGCGCCCCCTTCCAATCGCAAACGGTCACTTCGGGAGCGCCGAAGTGACTCTTCCAGCGCGAGGCCGTCCACGGCCAACGGCGTGGGCTCGATCGGGTGGGCTGGCATGAGACGGTTCGGCATGGGCGGATGGGCTTGGCTCAACGGCCGCTCTTGACCTGAATGTCGGACAGCGCCACGGTGGCCTGACCCGCCGGCGCGCTGCTGCCGCAGGTGCCGCAGCTTGTCGCCTTCGGGTCGTGGAACACGAAGCCGCTGGACATCGGGGTGTCGGCGAAGTCGATGGTGACGCCTTGCAGCAGCAAGCGGCTTTCGGCCGGCAGGAACAGCTTGAGGCCGTTATGGACGACCACCGCGTCGCCCGGCTTGGGCTCGGCCTCCACGCTGAATTCCGAGGCGAGGCCGGAGCAGCCGCCGGGACTCACCGACAGCCGGAAGCCCGCGTCCGCGCCGGCGCCGCCGAAGCGCAGCATGCGCCGAATGAATTTTTCCGCACTGGGAGTAAGAGTCAGATCCATGGATTTCACCTAGGCCGCTTGATAACGAGGGTAGTTGTCGTCGATGATGCAGGTGTCGTCGATGGGGCAGACGGCGACGCACTGCGGCTCGTCATAATGCCCGATGCATTCGGTGCACTTCGCGGGATCGATGACGAAGAGCCCGTCCTTCGTCTCGGAAATCGCCTGGTTCGGGCACTCGGGCTCGCAGGCGGTGCAGCCGGTGCAGTTGTCTTTCACGATCATGTAAGCCATGTCTTGGTCCTCGAAGTCGGGCCGCCTCCCCGGAATCGCCGTCCGGGGAGGCGACAGTTAACGCGAGCGGTTCGCCTCAAGCCGCTTCCGCCGAGGTCAGGGCGCCCTGGCGGATTTCCGCGTCGCCCCGCGCCACGTGCGCGATCTCGCCGCGCTTCACCTTGTCAAGATAATTCTTGAAATAGGCGATCGCGGACTGCTCGATGAACTCGCCCGCGAATTGGTCCACGGGATCGATGCCGGCCGCCTTGAGGTCGTTCTTCGGGCAGCCGCCGATCTTGGCCACGAACACCGCGTGACAGTCGTTGATGGCGCGGATGATGGTCGCGAGCGAATCTTCCTCGCCATAGCCGCCCTGACAGTAGAGGTCCACCCGGCGGTGGCCGACGAACTTCGCGCCCGCGGTCGAGAGCTCGTAGACCTGGAACTCCTTGGCGTGGCCGAAATGCTCGTTGACCTTGCCGCCGCCCTTGGTGGCCACGGCGATGAGCATCTTGATGTCGGAGTGCTCGCCCGCGAGCGACTCCATCTCGGCCTTCTTCGCGGCCACCACGGCGTCGCGCTCCTGCTCCACCGCGGCTTGGTAGGCCTTGCGGGTTTCGAGATCGTAGTTGACCTCCATCTCCATGATCTTTTCGGTGGTGAACTCGGCGCTCCGGTCCTCGCCCAGGAGCCCGACCGCGTCGGCCCGGCACTGGCGGCAGTGGCGCATCATGTTCATCTCGCCCTCGCACTGGTCCTGGAGGGCCTTGAGTTCCTGGGCGGTGGGGCCGCGCTGGCCGGTCAGGCCGAACACCGTGCCGTGCTCGGGCGCGGAGATGAGCGGCATGATGTTGTGGAGGAAGGCGCCGCGGGACTTGACCGCCTTGTTCACCTCGACCAGGTGCTGGTCGTTGACCCCCGGAATCATCACCGAGTTGATCTTCGACAGGATGCCGCGCTCGGTCAGCATCTCGAGGCCCTGCAACTGCCGGTCAGTGAGGATCTTGGCGGCCTCGACGCCCGTGTAGCGTTTTTTCTTGTAGTAGATCCAGGGATAGATCTTGGCTCCCACCTCGGGGTCGACCATGTTGATGGTGATGGTCACGTGGTCGATGTTGTACTGGGACAGCCGCTCCACGTGATCGGGCAGGGCGAGCCCGTTGGTGGACACGCACAGCTTGATGTCCGGCGCGTGCTTGGCGACCAGTTCGAAGGTCTTGAAGGTCTTTTCCGGGTTGGCGAGGGGGTCGCCGGGGCCGGCGATGCCGAGCACGGTCATCTGGGGGATGGTGGAGGCCACCGCCAGCACCTTCTTCGCGGCCTGCTCGGGGGTGAGCTTTTCGCTCACGACGCCCGGCCGGCTCTCGTTGGCGCAGTCGTACTTGCGGTTGCAGTAATTGCACTGAATGTTACAGGCCGGCGCGACCGCCACATGCATGCGCGCATAATGATGGTGGGCTTCCTCGCTATAACAGGGATGATTCTTGACCTTTTCCCAAATCTCGGGCGGCAGGTCATTCTCTCCCGCGCCCGAGCCGCAACTGGCCTTGCCGGAGCCTCCAGAAGTGCCGCAGCCCTTGTGCTCGGCGACCTTTTGCATGATGTCGTCCAGGTTGACCGCGGTCTGGGCGGTGACGCCCTCCGCGCCCGATTGAGTCTGCGCTGTTTGCATGGTTTGCTCCTGATCTGTTTATTTCGCTGCGGCTCCGCACCGCTCACGCCCGGAGATCTCGCCAGGACGCCGGTCGCCCCCGAAGCCGAAACGACGTGGAAACCCTGTCAGGGCTTGGAATGCAATCCCCATACCATTAATTTTTATATTTAGATTCAATAACTTGAATATAAATCGGGAGTGAGGGAATGTTTCGAGACCAACAAACCCGCCAAGACTTGTCGGGATTTGTTGGAAACCGGACAAACGGAGAAGGCTCGCGAGAGGGGATTTATTCGGAGAATCCCTGACTGACTGGCATGGCCTCGAGGGAGGCACAGAGCGGTTACAATGATTCAGCATCAGTGACGAGAAGAGCCGCGGGCGCCCTATGCCTTGGCGGCTCGGATGTCGTCTGTCCCCTGGCCATGGTTCTGGCCGGTCAAACGGGAAGCGCTCGGAGAACCCCAAAAAAATGACCATCGCGAACGATACCATCGATCTCAAAATCGCCGCATCGCCCAACCCCGCCGAGGAGCGCCGCGCCCAACTCGCCGCACTGATTCCGGAAGCTTTTTCTGAGGGAAAGCTGGATGTGGGCGCGCTCAAGCGCGCCCTGGGCGAGGAGGCCGTCATCGAGAGCGGCGAACGCTATGCCCTCACCTGGGCGGGCAAGAACGCCGCCTACAAAGTGCTGCAAACACCTTCCACCGCCACCCTTCGGCCCCAGCGCGACAAGTCGGTGAATTTCGACGAGGCGCAGCACGTCTTCATCGAGGGCGAGAACCTGGAGGTGCTGAAGGTCCTGCAGAAGGCGTACTTCGGCAAGGTCAAGCTCATCTACATCGACCCGCCCTACAACACTGGCTCGGACAGTTTCATCTATCCGGACCGCTTCCAGGAGAGCAAGGAAGATTACCTCCGCCGCATCAACGAACTGGCGGACGACGGCACCTTGATGCGCGAAGGCTTCTTCCGCAAGAACAGCAAGGAAAACGGCCACTATCACAGCAACTGGCTGTCGATGATGCTGCCGCGCCTCTACATCGCGCGGAACCTGTTGCGGGAGGACGGGGTGATTTTCGTGTCCTGCGACGACAACGAGGCGCATAACCTCAGGTGCCTGATGAACGAGGTGTTCGGGGAGGAGAATTTTGTTACAACCGTGATTTGGCAGAAAGTCTACTCACCGAAGAACTCCGCGAAACACTTCTCAGAGGATCACGACTATGTGTTGGTCTACGCGCGACATAGTGAAACTTGGAAGCCCGAATTGCTCTCGCGGACTGAGGAACAAGACTCTCATTACACGAATAAAGACAACGATCCTCGGGGACCATGGCGCGCAGACGGAATGTCTGCAAGGAACTATTACAGTAAGGGTACCTATGCAGTCACTTGCCCGTCTGGTCGTGTCATCGAAGGACCGCCACCGGGCAGATATTGGATTTATTCAGAGGAAAAATTCAAAAATCTTGATGCCGATAATCGCATTTGGTGGGGTGATGATGGCAATAATAATCCCGCAATCAAGCGCTTCCTGTCCGAGGTCAAGCCGGGCCGCGTGCCGCAGACGCTTTGGACCTACGAAGAAGTGGGCCATACCCAGGAGGCCAAGAAAGAACTAGTGTCGCTGGTGGATTTTCCCAACTCCGATGCCGTGTTCGACACGCCCAAGCCCATACGCCTGATCCGCCAGATGCTACGATTAGGGACGAGCCGCGAGAACGGCGACTTGGTGATGGACTTCTTCGGCGGTTCCGCCACCACGCTGCAAGCCGTTCTGGAGCAGAACGCGGAAGACGGCGGCAAGCGCCGCTGCGTCGTCGTCCAACTGCCGGAGCCGCTGGACGGCGGTGACGAGACGCTCGGGACCATCGCCGACATCGGGCGTGCCCGGATCGCCAAGGCCATCGAAAAACTAAACGCCAAGGCGGATTTGCTGACCGCCTCGCTGGAGGGGATCGGCTTCAAATCCTTCCTCCTCGCCCCCTCCAACTTCAAGCCATGGCGCGGCGACGGTATCGATACGCCCGAGCAGCTGGCCGAGCAGATCGAGATGTTCGCCAAGGCCGAGAAGGAAGGCGCGCAGGTCGAGGACATCCTTTACGAGCTGCTGCTGAAGTTCGGCCAGGAGCTGACGACGCCCGTCGAGACGCTGGAGTTTCCCTTCTCCCCTCTCTCCCCCAGCCCCTCTCTCCCGCAAGGGGAGAGAGGGGAGAATAAGCTCCCTCCCCCTGGCCGTGAGGGGATCGAACAGAAC
>CADDYU010000183.1 GCA_902810705.1 Methylococcaceae bacterium | reverse complement strand
AATCAGCAAAGTTCTCCGCGCTAACGGCCGAGAACAGTTTGCCGCTGCTTATCTGTCAGAACGGGATCTCGGTCATTGGCGCGACCGCCTCAACACAATCAACGACGAAAGGATCAGCCATGAACAAAGTGAATTCAACAATTCGGAAGCCGAACGGGTTTCGGCGTAAGACGGCGATGATCTTGGCTTTTGCCGCCAGCGGCGCGCTTGTCTTTGGGCCGGTCCGCCGCGCCGCGGCGTGCTGGTACGACCCGATCATCTTCGACCCAACATCGTTGGTCGAGCACGTGCAACAGGTCGTGCAGTTGGGCGAGCAAATCAGCGCCGCCGTCCAGCAGGTGGAAAACCAAGTTCTGGAATTGGCGCACCTGGGCAGCAACGTCGCGCCCGACGAGTCGGCGATTATCGCCGGCGTCCAAGGCCAACTTGACGCAAGCCTGTACAACACGGCGACGCCGGCAAGCCAACTCGACGCCCGGTATCCCGCGACTATGAGCAACGCCACTTGGGCGCAGTACCAGTCGGACCAATCGACTTGGACCGGCAACGAGCGCCAAGCCCTGATCGAAAACCGGCAGTTACAAAACCAAGTCTACCGGGACATGGAAACGACGCGCCAGCAGGTACAGAGGATCGTCGATGCGTCAAACTCCGCTTCCGGGGAAACATCGGCGATCCAGGCGCACAACGATTTGCTGGCGGTTGCTTCGGGGGAATTCGCCAAGCTCCAAGCGCTGAAGGCGGCGCGATCGCGGCTCAAGACGGAAAAGCTGGCCCGCCAGCAATCGGAACTGTCATATGCGGCGGCGGAACAAGGTCGTGTCCGCGACAGTTGGGACAACCCCGCGCCGCCCACCGGATCGGTGGCCGATCCATTCCAGAATTGAACCGCCCGCATGAATTCACGAGAGACGGACTTTTCACAGCAGGAGACTCGCCATGACACGCTCAAAGAAACGCATCGTTATCGTCGCCGCGACGGCCGGATTGCTCTTACCTGCCGCGGCCTTCGCCGACATTGTGTTTGACCCGACGAACTTCGCCGAAGCGGTATTGCAGGTCAGCGATGAAGTGCAACTTGTCGAGCAATTCCAGCAGCAGATTCAGAACCAGCTCTCCATGCTCAAGAACTGGGGCTACAGCCAGCTTGCCGGAATGATGCAAAGCATGAACGTCTGGCAACAGGTATTCGGGCAGGCCGGCGCCACCTACTCGTCGACCGATCCGGGGACGACGCTCAACGATCAATACCCGTCAGACCCCGGCAGCTATGCGAGCACGTCGGATGCGTCTATTGCGGCGATGCGCACCGGATGGGAGCAGGAACAGCGGAAGGTAATGATCGAAAACCGCACCGTCCAGAACGACACGTATCTCGACCTGCAACCGACGGCCCAGCGCATTCAAGCCTACGTCGAGAAATCCAACTCCGCCCCCGGCGCTACCGCAGCGACGCAAGCGGGCAACGAAGAACTGGCAACTCTGGTAGCGCAGCTCCAATCGCTCCAAGCGCAGGAAATCTCGGACGCACGCGGCGACGTGGAGCGGGATGCACAGGAACAGGCCGAACAGGCATACGCCGAACAACAGCGGCAAGCGGTGCGGGGCGATTGGAGCAACCCGCAACAGCCAAGCACCTCCTTGGCGAACGCCTTCCCAACGGCCAACGAGTAACGGTGAGCGGGGACAGGAAGCATTGAGACTTTGAGGACAGGTGATCGCCATGAACACGTACATCCTGGCATTCGGCGGATACGGCCCCGATCTCATCAACGACGTGGCCAACCAGTACATCAACGCGATCAACAGCGGCTTCGGTCTCATTAAAGGCGACGTGAGCCGGATTCTGAACGTGCTCATCATCCTGAGCATCGTCTGGTCGGCGGCGTTGTGGGCGCTGAGCGATGACCATGTCATCGCGCACTTTGCGCGAAAGATCGTCTACATCGGCGTGTTCGCCTGGATCATCCAGAACTGGCAAGTTCTGACGGATAAACTGGCTCGGTCCTTCATGGACCTGGGCCTCAAGGCCGGCGGCTTCGACGGCGCCACGTATTACACGGCGCAGCCGGGCAACATTGCCTACCTCGGCTACACCACCGCGCAACCGCTCATGGACCAGATTGGGCGGCTGACCGGGCCGGTGGCGTTCTTCAAGAACATTGTGGAAATCACCTTCCTCTTCCTCGCCATCTGCGCCATCGTCGCGGCGTTCTGCATCATCACCATTCAGGTCGTCGTCGCGCTGCTGACGTTCAAGTTCGGCAGCTTGGCGGCGTTCGTGTTGGTGCCATTTGCCGTCCTGTCCAAAACGGCGTTCATCGCCGAGCGCCCGTTGGGTTGGGTGGTCGGGTCCGGTGTGCGGCTGATGGTGCTGACGCTGGTGCTCGGAGTCGGCAACAACATTTTCCAATCGCTCAAAGTGCCGCCGGGTCAAACGGTCACGACTTATCAGGCCTTCTGCATCGCCTTGGCGGCGCTGCTCCTCATGGTGCTCTCGCTGGTCGCGTCACGTCTGGCCACGGACATGATTATTGGCGGGCCGAGCCTGGGGGTGGGAACGGCGATCAACACGACCGCCGTGGCCTACAACACGACTGCGGCCGCCGCACGCTCCAAGGCCGCCGTCACAGCCGTGAAGATGGCGGCGGCGGTGCCGACCAAGGGTGCGACGCTCATCACGTCGGCGGGAAGCGCGATTATCCGAAAAGTCGGTGGCAGCGGCGCCAAGAGCGCCGCGAAGGCCGGGACGGCTGCTGTCGCTTCGACCGTCCCGGCATCCACCGCATCTGCAACGAAAGCCGGCGGGTCAACCGCGTCCGCAAACGCCGCCAGTCAGTTGCCGGGATCGGGTAAGCCGCCGACTGGAACTGGCGGAGCTTCAAATAAAGGAGGGTCTTCAACGTGAGCTTCCCCAACATGACAACGAGCTACGGCAGGAATGCCGGATCGGCTGACGATCATAACCCGTATGCCCGCGCGGCGGCGGAATGGGATCAACGCATGGGATCGGCGCGCGTGCAGGCCCGGAACTGGCGCTACATCGCCTTCGCATCAATGGCCCTTGCTTTGATCTCGACAACGGGCGCCGTCGTCCTGGGCGTCAAGAAGCAGGTCGCCACCTACGTCGTGGAAGTGGACAAGGCCGGGATGCCCGGTCGGATCACGCTCGCCAGCGAACCTTATCACCCAGCGACGGCGCAAGTCGCGTACTTCGTCGGGGAGCTCGTCAAGCTCGTCCGCGAACGTCCATTGGACCCGGTGGTGATGCGCCAGCAGTGGACCAAGGCATACCAGTTCCTCGCCGGCCAAGCGGTGAATGCGATGAACGAATACGCCGCGTCCGACACCGGAATGAAGAGCCTCCCTGGCGAAGGCGCAACGGCGCGCACCGTGGAAATCAGCAGCATCCTCCAGAAATCCGAAGGCACGTATCAAGTGCGGTGGGTTGAGACGACCTACTCCAATGGCATTCGCCGCTCGCGCGAGGACTACACCGGGCTGTTTCAGGTCAAGTTGATGCCCCCGCGCGACGAGTCCGATGCGTTCAAGAATCCGATCGGCGCGTACGTCACCAATTTCACCTGGAGCCGGGAGTTTTCGGGAGCGGTCCTGCGCGACGACAGCTTGCGTGCCACTCCCGATCCAGCGACCGTCAATCCAAACAATTCTGATACTGGAGGCAGGCCATGAATTGCCGAAGACCCTTGTTGCTATGTGTTTTGATCGGAAGCGCAATCGCGGCCGGCGGCTGCGAAGTGTGCGAGACGCCGACGGTGCCGGTGATGCCGGACCCGCGGCTGAAACCCGCAGCTCTCGTGCCTGACGATTTCGGCACGGTGCCAAAAATCGTTGAAGTCAAAGTGCCGGTGCCGAGTCCGCAGCTTCGGCCAGTGGGCGAGAACCATGAGGCGTCGAGCGAGAAAGCCGGTTCGGCCGCGATCGCAGCGGCCAAGGCGGGCGCCACGACTCAGCCAACCGCCGATGGCTTCCTCAACGCTATCCAGTATTACGACTATGCGCCGGGTGTCGTCTACACGGCAATTACGGCACCCGGTTATGTCACCACTGTCGCGCTCCGGGCCGGTGAAAAGCTCATCACCGCTGCCGCGGGTGATACGACGCGCTGGATCGTCGAGAACGTGCAATCCGGGTCGGGCGACGCCGCACAGACGTTGTTGCTCGTCAAGCCACGCAAAGCCGGCTTGCAAACGAACCTGCTCATCACGACGGATCAGCGCGTCTACTCTTTGGACCTGACCAGCACCGATTCGAGCACCTATCACACGATGATCGCCTGGAACTATCCCTTTGGCGATGTCGTGACGATCCGCAATCAAGTGGCGGCGCAGCAAGCCGTCGCCCAGGCGACGGTGGCTACGGGTCTGGATCTATCCAAAGCTAATTTCAATTACCTCATCCTGCGCCAGAAGCACACGCCGACGCCTGCGTGGTGCCCGCTCCGCGCGTTCGACGACGGGCAAAAGACGTTCATCCAATTCCCGCCGAAAGTCACGGTAACAGAAGCGCCGCCGCTCTTTGTCATGGGACGCCACGGCGACGCGCAGCTCGTGAACTACCGGGTCAAGGGTGATTGGTACATCGTCGATCGCCTGTTCGATAAGGCCGAACTGCGTCTTGGCCAAGCTCCGCAGACGGTGATTGCCATTGTGCGAGCGGATGCAAAGGACTGACCGGAGAACCGCAATGATCCCCAACAACAACGGCGTATCGGGACAAACCGCGCTACCCACCGGCAACGGCGACGACCGACTAGACATTCAAGGTACGCGACCGGCGGTCACGCGCGTCAGTCGCCGGGCCGTGCTGCTCGCCGGCATCTTCGGGGCGTCGCTTGGTCTGGTGATTCTTGTCCTCGGCTTCGGGGACCACACTGCGCCGCGCAAGGATGGGTCGATCGACCAAAACGCCATCCGCTACTCTGGCCCCATCGATTCCGTGAAGAACCTGCCGAATGACTACAGCTTTGATGTGAATCGGCTCGGGCAGACTTATTGGGGCCCTGGCCCATCGGCAGCAGCAACTCGTCCGGCCGGCCCCTCGCCACAGGAGTTGGCCTTGGCTCAGGCCATGCGGGAGCTCGCCGAACAGCGCCGGAAGCTGCTTGAACAGCAGCAGAAGGAACAGCAGGCAGCGCTCGATTCACCGCTTTTGTTCGGTGGCGCCAAATCCGTCGCGCCGTCGGTTGCATCCGCCCCAAGGACGCCGGTGCCAGCCACGATGCCAACGCTCGTGATGCTTGGCCCGGATGCCCATCACGCGGCCATGATGGGCGCGGGCAATGGCGATCAGGATGCCGGCGCGCCGGGCGGGACGTCTCAAAATCACCAGAGCGACAAGGAAGCGTTCTTGACGCAAGCGGCCGCTGTCGAACCGTATCTGTCCAAGCCGCTTTTGAATCCGATCTCCAAATACGAATTGAAGGCCGGAAGCGTAATCCCCGGCGCTCTCCTGACGGCGATCAACACAGACCTGCCAGGTGAAGTGATCGGACAGGTAACAGAGAACGTCTACGATTCGGTCACGGGCAACTACCTGCTTGTCCCCCAAGGATCGAAGCTGCTTGGCAAATATCAAAGCCTCGTCACCAACGGCCAGAACCGCGCGCTGGTTGTTTGGCAACGGCTCATCTACCCCAACGGCAACTCGATCGTCTTGGATGGAATGCCGGGCACGGATGAAACCGGAATGGCCGGGCTACAGGACAAAGTGGATTACCACCTCGACAAGCTCGCGCAAGCTACGGCGCTGACCACCGCGATTGCATATGCGGGCAACCTGGCCCGTAACCCGCAAAGCAGCACTGGCAACAACGGGCAGGACGTGATTGGCGACACGGTGGCGCAACAGGCGAACCGGATCGGCGAGAAAATCATCGACAAGGAACTCGACGTGCAGCCGACCATCACAATTCGTCAAGGATGGCCCCTGCGCGTGCTGGTCAACAAGGACATGATCCTGCAACCCTACGTCCCCTGATGATGGAGAGAATCCCATGCCTGAAATCGCATTGCCCGCATTTCATGTGACGACACGCTCAAAATTGACGGTCGAAATCAACCACGAGCTGGCCCAGGATTTGGAACGCTACAGGGCATTCTACAAGCAGGCGTATGACGCGGAGGTGTCGGATGCCGATCTGCTCCGTGAAATGGCCCGGCGTTTCATGGATGGCGACCGAGAATTCCAAGCGGCCAAACATGGCATCAAGACGCGCTCGCGAACGCCTCGCCAGGCGGCGACAGCGGCGCCGGAGAGGACCGAAGGATGATTGCCGCAACCGCCATTTTTGCCGTTCTTAAACGGCAACCTTCGCCGACCACGATTCAGATTGTCACGATCCTCACCGGCCTGTCGGACATCGAACCACACGATGCGACCGGTCCAGCCCTACCGACTTATGCCGAGGCAGTCAGCATTGCGACCGAGCGAGGTTTGGCGCGAGAGCCGCGCATCGGATTCCTCAAGCAGTTCGGCGTGGCCGAATTCGTTCCTGTTTCAGAACGGATTGTGTGCGTTTCTTCTGAAGAATTGGAATCTCTTGCTGCGGCCCTGGCGTGATGACGAATCCAATCGAACCGGAGGTGTTACATGGCGCAATCAATCAGCAATCCAAGCAAAGCCGAAAGGGTGGCGAATCGACCCATTCACACCATCAGGTACGGCGCTCTCCGCGCTGCAATCTGGCGGAACGCCGTGGACAACGGCAACGCCAGCCGGCCGACGTACAGCGTCACGTTCAGCCGTTCGTACAAGGACGGCGACGGGAATTGGAAGGATAGTGTAAGCTTCGGCCCGGATGACTTGCTGCTTGTGGCGAAAGTCGCGGACGAGGCGCATACTTGGATCGCTCGGCAGAAGTCTGTGGATGCCAATGTTACCACTTGATCGTGCTGGCGAATTAAATCCGCCGTGGATCAGGCAGATAACCTCATCGTTTTTCCGCGTGACGGTTGGGCTCAGCCATTCGATTGAGAAGAGCGAATCGTATGTTCCGAGGTATCAGCGATCATGGAGCCTGCGTCGTAACTAAGGCGGCCTTACACCAAAGACTTTGCCAAGGCCAGGAGAATCTCCTGCTCTACCCCTTTCCCCAGCTCGTCGAATATTTGCACGAATCGCTTTATGATCGTGTCGTCCGTCAGTTCGCGTAGTGAACACAAGGCCTGAACCTGCTTGTCCGCTCGCACCAGGGATCGTTTGCCATAACGAGCTATAAGTTTCTCCAAATCGTCCGGAACATGCAGGTGTACACGACCTGAGCAGGCGCTCCGCAGCCGCATATATTCCAGCACTCCGATGGGGTCATAGTCGCCCCAATGGGTGATCAGGCAACTCGCCATTGGTGCTGTGGCCAACCACCGGAGTAAGCGATTGGACATTTTCCCTCGGACGTAAACCGCAAGATCGATCTCCGGCAAGATCAGATCGTGGCTCCAGAATGCCTCTTCGTTTTCGATCGTCGCAATGGTCCCCTCAAAGCTCCACTCCATCCCATCGCGCAGCATCAAGGCCGCGCCACCTGCGATGCGCGTCATCGCCGTTACATCCACGGCTTCAGACGAACCTGCGCGGCGAATGAAAATATTCGGCTTAATCGAGCGGATGAAGATGCCCTGGACGTTCCCCGCTCGAATGGCCTTGGCATCCCCAAATTGATCAACCGCGTCGGCCCGACTAGAGAGCAAGGTATCCAAACTCTCCAAACCCTGCGGCGTGGCGGTGCGAACGATCTTCTCGAAGGCTTCTGCGTTGGCCACGCGCAACCGCTTTCCTTGCACACCTGGCACGATCTGCACTGCACCGCATGTTTGCAATCGTAGCAACAGGTTCGTGCACGAAATGGGCAGAGCCGACCAGGGCATGCCTTCGGGCGGAGCGTCACGCAGACTCTTCAAGAACTTCAGCGCGGTTCGGTTCATTTATCGCCCTTTCCGATGTCTTGCCAGCGCGGCGGGCATGATACGTCTGGTAGCTGTCGATGCGGAATCGCCCTTCGGCTGTCGTGGCCAACGTATAGACCGTCACACCCGGATGAGCCAGCGATTCCATGCGCACGCCGGGTTGGGCCGTGATAGGGACCATCCCACGCGACACCGCCATGGCGGTGGTCGCCTTGAGATTGTCGTCGTCGAGCTGGCCTGTTTCATCCAGATAGAAATGCAGCCCGACTTCATTATTGCCAATAATCGCTCGCACCAGTTGGATAAAGATCATGGCTTTGGCCGTGATGCCGGTGCCCGTGCTGCCGATGTCGTCGAGGGATTTCGCGTCGTTCCACTTGCCATCGTTTTCCTGCACGCGGATGCGAATCTCGAAAAGGTTTTCCAACTCGATGATGTGGCGGCCCTCGATCATGTTGCGCAAATTGTGCTTGGCCACCTCGATTTTGTCGGCATCTTGGAAAATGCTGCCTTTGCTGGCGAGGGTTTCGATGGCGGTGTAGGTGGCCCGGATTCGCTCAACCGAGAGTTCGACAGCTTTGAGATTGCTGACCTGATAGGACTTGATGCCTCGGTTCAGGGCACGCACGGCAATCTCCACGTTCCTGAAACCGATGATGATTTGCTCGAAATTCGCCGCCAACAGTGTGAAAAGGTCGTCCCATTGCGGTTCGGTTCATTTATCGCCCTTTCCGATGT
>CADDYU010000182.1 GCA_902810705.1 Methylococcaceae bacterium | reverse complement strand
GAAATCGATTATTCCTCCGATGATCCGGCCCTGATCGCGGCCGTTCACCGATGGTTCGACGCCCAGCTCGCCGAGCACGGCCCCGATGCGTTATCGGGACAGTCTCACGGCACTCTGCACCCCATGCACTAGGCACTTGCCGCAGGACGTATGACTGTCCTGACCTAGGCTGTTCGATACGAGAGGGACGGCGGCGGCTGAGGAGCCGCATTCGGTACGTGGATCGTCTGGGCTGGGGAGGTTTGGCTGAAATTCATCCCTTCAGCCGAAAAAACACTGAAAAGCCTTTTCCGGCCCGAGCCACGGGCGCGTCCCATCTCCCCCCTGATCGAGTACTCTACGAGCGGCGGCCCCCTTGAGGAGACGACGCTGTACCGACTGGTCCGAGAACACCTTCTGACACAGCACACGTTAACAGACGGCGGCGCTTGTGTCGGGATGGTTTGCAAGTTCAGTACTTTCTGTCCTGTCCCAAGCTCAAGCGCAATGCGGTAGGTGCAGACCGCCGCTTGCAAGGGCCCGAGCGCGCTCTCCCGATCGGTGTCAGCCAGATACGTCATCCCCTGCTCGTTTTTGTAACTAGATATCGCAATGTGCCCTAAAAGATGAATATCTTCCTTCTTTAGTATCCGGAACAATTCTATCTACCAGAAGAGTATTTAAAGCTTTTTTGCAATTATCATCGCTATATAATCTTATTTTATTGCTATTTAATGCCAACCGCATATACAGCGTTTTCAGATTTAGACGGTTACTAAAGAAAGGTCCTCTGCGTGCTGGAAATAGGCTTGAGCGTCACTGTAGTAATCATTTTTGCCGCGTGGTGAAAGGCATCCAGCAAGCGGTCCAGCGTGCGCGCCTTCCGGCGTTTGAGGAAGTGCTTGAATGGGGGCCCGGCTTCCTCGATGAGATTGAGTTCCGGCGAGTAGGGCGGCAGGTAAACCGAAGACGCCTGACAACTCTTCAGAAACTCCCGGACACGGCGCGCCCGGTGGACCGGATGCCGGTCGAGAATCAAGGTCTTGTTACCGGCGAGTAGCCGGGGCAACCGGGAGACGTCGAGATAGGCCACAAAGCGTTCGGCTGTCCAGGCGCCCTGATAGCAGAACTGGCCCGCCCGTCCCTGTTCAGTGAGCACCGCCACGGTGTTCACGGACTCGCCCGGCGCGACGGGTGGTTCATCGACCACCCGCTCACCTCGCGGGGGGCGGCCGTAAGGCACGGTCAGGTTCAAGCAGGCTCCGGTTTCATCGAGATAGAGCCGCTGGTCGAGGGGAAGGGGGTCGATTTGCCGGTGATAGCGTTCCGTTTCGGCTTGAGTGTTCTCGGTGTGCTTTTTCCGGTCGTAGGGGGACTTTTTTTCGCGTGAGGCCGAGTCGCTTCAGGGTGTCATGCATGGCCCCGAGGCTGACTCTGACCCCATAAGCGTCGGCGTAGCGCTCGCGGAGTTGCTCCAGGGTGAGATCTACCTCCTGATGCAGGAGCCCTTGTAAAAACCATTCGCCTTCGGCGGAGACGACGCGCGGCCGCGCTGGCCCGGCGGGGCGGGGCTTCAATTGGCCGGTCTCGAAGAACAGCTTTCGGAGTTGCTGAACCGTATTGGGGCTGACGTGAAATACCGCCGCGGTTTCCCGCACGGTGTGGGTGAGGGAGTAACTGAACATTCGGATTCTTAAATCCAGGGAGTACGCTTTCGTGGCCGGCTTCCGTGGAGACAAAGACTCTTGGACCTTTAGTAATCGAATAAATTCGAAAATGCTGTATCTAGAAAAAAGTGCATAAGCCACAAACCGTTTGTGCAATAGATCACGGACATCATTGAACCGTATATGGAAATATGGCTCATACGGCGATCCAATTGTCGTTATATATTATCTCTTCGATTATACGAAATCTAAGAGGATACTACTACTATGAAACTTCCATACTATGTGCTATTTCTCGGTTTACTCGTCGCGGAGGCAAGCTATGCAGAATGGGTTGACCTGGGCACCAGGACGTTCGCGCGGCTCTGCCCTGAACACATTGGTGGTGATCGAGAGTATGCTGGTCACGGTCCGGAGGTAAATGCTCGTGCACAGCTCTTCACGCAAAACTTCGACAGTGAGCTGTATATCGATATCTTTATGCACCAGATCGAGACTAAATCAGACTGGTCGGAAGCGCTACTGTCCAGGACTTTTTTTATCTACAGGGCACCGGCAGGTAGGCGGATTACGGCCATTGAGAATAGTGACGTGTCTGAGCTTTTCTATGTTGATAACGACCACGCGGTGGACCGATTCTTCCCAGCGGATAACTTGGTCCGAGAGTTCCGGATTAACGGAGATACAGACGGCAATGATATCGGCAACTGCACGTCTGATGATGCCTATTTAAGCCTCTACCTAAAGTCGTTACGGGTGTTTATCGAGTAACCTTACCCTTGCAGGTCAGGGCTACAAGCCCTGACCTGTTCCCGGAATCGTTGAGTATAGGGAGAGCCCGGCTTGGCTTTTACCTCGCAGCGTGTAGCGGACAAGCAGCCCACCGGTCCACTCTAATGCCCTCTTAGCTGACCACGGTGACGCACCCCCTCCGTCAGCGCCGGCTCGCATAAGCTGCGCCCGGCGGCTCAAGCCCGTCTTCACTATCGACCTGGAGCATTGTCCAAACTGTGGCGGCCCTTGACGATCATCGCCGCCCTCCTAGACCCTACCGTGATCGCCCCGATCCTCGCGCATCTCGGCTGGTCCGCCCGTCATGTTCGCTCCGCTTTCCCGGCTCCGCGCGCCGGCTGCCACTTCGCTCTCTTCCACACGGCCTGACCCAGACCCGATCCCGATTCAATCCGGTTCAGCGCCCTGATCTGACTTTTCCCCTTGGTCCGCACTCGGGCGAGACACCCAAACGCCCCGAGACTTGGCGCCTCGGGCTGATGAGTGGCCCGAAAAGCCCTCGGCTCGAGTCCTAGGACTCGCGTGCTTGACATCCCAACCGGTTCAACAGTTCCCTCCCTTCTGAGGAAAAAGTGCATTTAAAATTCGTATACCCCGATTGTGGCGCACAGTATGATTGTTCCCGCGGTTGCCGGCTGGCTCGAGCCGGAAGCAAAACTTGGCTGAAACGGCGCTATTGCCATTTACACGCCCTCGCTGCACGCTTAATATCGGAAACGCACTTCGACAGCAAGCCGGGGCTCTATGCTTTCCAGACCCACGTCAACGGCCGTCAGACTTTCGACGGCCGAAGTGCTAAAGCGCGAAAGATACACAGCTGGCTGCGCGACGTGATCGGCCGGGAATACGTTAAGGTGGACATCAAACCGCCGGCCGACAGCATCTTATTCAATGAAATAACGACGATTCATCCCTGGGAGGAACTACGCCTATCAGCTATCCGGTCGAGCGCCATCGGTATCCAGCGACGGCCTGGGGAGCCTTATATGGTCACTCAGGATGCCTACTTCGCGGTCGTTCTGCTCTCGGGCCGGTATGCGCTGGAACAGCGCGGGCGGGAGGTTTTTCTCGAGCCCGGGGATATGACTCTCTACGATGCTACCCGGCCGCACCGGATACATTGTCCGGAGTATTTCTCGAAACTGATCGTCTCCGTTCCACGAGCGAGGCTGAGAGAAAGAATTACCGGAGTCGAACACTGCACGGCATTCCAGATTGCTGGACAGCAAGCCGTCGGTGCCGTGGTATCGAATTTCCTCCGCGAGACCGCCAACCGGGCGGGCCATATGACTCCGAACGCGTTCCTGACACTTTCTGATAATTTCCTCGACCTGCTGAGCCTGGCCGTAAGTTCACTGCGCACTGTGGACCTCACTTTCTCCCGAAGCCGCTCATTCTCGCTCCGCCGGGTCAAGGTATTCGTCGAGCGGCATCTCGCCGATCCGAGCTTGAATGCCGCCAAAATCGCGAGTGGCATGGGCTTGTCGCCCCGCTATATCAATGACCTTTTCCAGGGAAGGGTATCCCTAATGCGCTATGACTGGTGACGCCGACTGGACAACTGCCGCAAGGACTTGCTGAATCCTATTCATGGCAGACGTTCAATGTCCGAAATCGCGCTGCGCTGGGGATTCAATAGCCTGTCGCATTTCAGCCGGGCCTTCAGGCAGCGCTTCGGTTGCTCACCGCGGGTGTATCGATAGCAAACGTCACGCGGTGTTGAGTAGATTGGGCTCGCTTGGGACAAACTCAATAGCGTCAACGCTCGCGTCACCAGCGATCATTTGAGTTCACTGAGCGCGATTAGCTTAATTGAGGTCCGCACGCGAGCTGGGGAAGTTGCTCGTGCCTTGGGATTCAATGAAACTGCACCTGACCTTTGCGGATGCGGTCACGTTGTTGCAAAGGCCAAGAGGATTTCACCATGGACATTCGCCATTTATCGTTTCATGTTCAGATTGCCGCGCTTCTGCTGGGGATGCTGATGGGTTCCGCCTGTACGCCCAAGCCCGTCACGACGATTCAGAAGTCGCCTACCCACCCAACCACGTCTTTGGTATCGTTTGATGAAGTGTTGCAATTGTTGCGCTCCCGGCCTTACGACCCGGCCCACCTGCCCTTGAAGTCGATTCCTGCCGCGGATATGGGCAGCTCGGAAATGCTGCGGGACGCTGGCCGAACCCTGGATTCCAGCGCCGACATGCTGCCCCCGTTTCGGCGCCTGCTGCACCCGAACGGCGTGTGCCTCGCAGGGGAATGGATCATCGACCGCGAGAACCCGTATTCCGGGCTGTTCAAGGCAGGTTCGCGGTTTCCCCTGGTGGCCCGCCTCTCGCCGTCCAACGATGCCATCGCACCGCACCGGTTGCATGTCATGTCCATCGGCTTGGTCGGCAAGGTGTTTCCCGCTCAGGATCGGCGCACCCTGGTCCAAACCGCCAATTTCATCACCCAGACCGATATCGGCGGCTATATCAGCCCCAAATCAAAGATCCTGTATTCAGACTTGGTTCTGACCAATGCGCCCGACGTGACGGCGGTCAACCGAGGACTCGGTCTCCCGGGATTCGCGCGCTTAGGGAATATCTTTGATCGCGTCGATGTGATGAAAACCGAACGACAACTGTACCCGCTGGCGGAAGCTTATCGATCCGGTGAGCCGACCCGGACTCCGAAGTTCATGAAACTCACCCTGCATCCCGGTCTGGAGACGCCGGATGAAGGATCGGGTCAGGATGTGCGGCTGGAGGTCTGGCAGCAGGCGACGCCGAAAAATCCCCTAGTTTACGATATCACCGTCAGCGATCGAGGCGAGACGGTGGGACCCGATTTCCTGCGCAGGAGTCGCGTGCACTGGGAGATGGCCCCGATCGGCCGGCTCGTGTTCGCGGAGGCCATCCTGTCTAAAGCCTGTGATGATCAAATCCATTTCCAGCATCCCGCCTGGCGGGAGGACGTGAATGACCCCGTATCGAGCGTACGTGCCAAGAACGGGGTAGCCTTTGGTCAGCCCTTGGTAGTGGATCAAGTGGCGATTGGCGGCGAGCTCCTGAGCCCGAGCCCGGTCAGCCGCGTCTTTTCCGAGCTCAATAACATTACCGCCTGGCCCACCTGGCTGCCGGATCATTTGGTCAGCGCGGCCACGGAGAGTCCTCAAGCAGGCTTCTATCATTTGACTTTCAATTTTGAAGGTCAAGTCGTCCAAGCGCTCTGCAAACATGACACCTTGCACAATGCCGCCCTATCCCTCCATTGTCGGGGCACCACCGAGACCGCGTTCTTTTTCACCCGCCCTGTCGAACAGAATTTGACCTTTGTCCTCACTGCGATACCTGGCGGGAAGACCCAAATAGCCTGGGAATTAGTGCTGAAGTCCAAGCACGGGGGCGAGGTGCGCGACACCCTGCAAAGCCGGATTCAGCGGCAGCTGGTGCACCATTTTAATCAATTAGGGAGCGTTAACGGCGGATAGTTTAGCTCCTGCAACGGCGGCAGCTCGCTGAGGCTTTTGGGATTGAAATAATCCAGGAACTTCCGCGCTGTTCGCGGCCCATCCGGAGCTGCTCTCGCCGGTCTTGCAAATCCGCAACCGGGTCCTGTCCGGATTTCTCATCAAGCAGGCGGGCCTCAAGCCCAACCAAGCCGTGACCTTCGCCGTCACGCTGATCCAGCGCTTCGGATCGGCCGCCCATCTGAACCTCCCTCTACCTTGCCTGGTCCTTGAGGGAGTCTCTCGCACCACCGACAGCGGACCGGTCTTCCACCCCCGTGCCTGCGCCTCCGGCGGAGCAGCTCCAAAGCTTACTCACGCGCCTCATAAAACGCCTCAGGCGCTTATTGACACGCCATGGCTATCTCGTTGAAGAGCGGGGAATGACTTACCTGCCCGCGACCTCTCCGGATCCTGCGCTCGGCCCCTGCAAGCAGCCTGTACTTACCGCATCGCGCTCGGGCCGCGCGCCGGGCAAAAAGTGCTGACCTTGCAAATCATCCCGAACCGAGTCAGCGCACAGGGCGTCAGCCTGCATGCCGAGGTGCAGCTTGCCATCAACCAGCGTTATAAACTCGAACATCTCTGCCGCTACATCACCCGCCCCGCCATGACTAACGAGCGGCTGACACTCAACCGTGCCGGGCAGGTGGTGCTCACGCTGAAGACATCCTATTGCGATGGCACAACCCATATCGCGGTGTAGCACCTGAAATTCATGCAACGCGTGGCCGCGCTCGTCCCACGCCCCAGGCTCCCGCTCATTCGCTTTGATGAAATACGTCCCTGTATTTCACCCTTCGGGTCACTTCGCGGTCCCAATCCGTTCCAGACGAATTGATCATGGCGTGCTTGCGCCGAACGCCAGTCCCGAAATCATTCCAAGCCCACCGGTCAACGCTAATGTCCCCGCAGCTGACCACGGTGGCGTACCCCCTCCCTCGGCGCCGACCCGCATGAGCGGGCCTGGCTGCTCACAAAACCGCCGGGAGCAGTTCTGAACGGCGAACGCCGGCCCGCAGGGCGAAAGCCAGGGAGGGCTTTCGTAAACGGGTTTCGCTATCGATATTGAACAGTGTCCTCAGCGTGGCGGTACCTTGACGATCCTCGCCGCCATCGAACATCCCCTCGCGATTGCCCAAATCTTCGCCCATCACGGCTGGTTCGTCCGTCATCTTCGCTCCGCTTTCCCGGCTTCGCTCGCCAGCTGCCGCTTCGCTGTCTTCCACCCGGCCTGATCGCCTACTGAGACTCCTCCCCTCTCCGGTTCGGCCTCCTCAAGCCGACACTTCCCCTATGGCCCGCACCCACGCGAGACACCCAAACGCCCCGAAACTTGGCGCCTTGGGCTGATGAGTGGCCCGAAAAGCCCCCGATTCTAGACCGAGGACTTACCTGTTTGACAACTCACCAGGCCAGTAGTATTTTTCTTATCGATACAAAGGAGCGTTTAGTTTTTCTATACATTTCCTATACATACTCGCGGGTACTTCTCTCGTTGGGACACTTTTTCGGTAGATCGATCCGAAGCCGCTTACGCTCTCCCGGAGAAGGCCTCCCTCGATTTCCAGCAACATTAACTTTTGCTGAACGGGGGGATTGCAGGCGAGATACGCTTTTAAGCTCCCGTTTTGGGATTTCACCGGAAAGCGGTTGACGAGCGGCTGAGTTCTGCTTCCCCTTATCTTGCGACAGGCCACGGAGCCGGAAATTATGCGGATACTCTCGGTTTTGATTTACAGCCTACTGCTCTCCTTGGCCGGGTGTTTTCCCCATGTGCATCACCTGCCGAGAACCGATCCCAGGGCCAATCTTTTCCCTCCGCTTCCAGACCGATCGTCAACGCTTATAGGCATCGCGCTTTCGGGCGGAGGCAGCCGGGCGGCCTATTTCGGAGTTGCGGGACTTGAGGCATTGGCACATTTACGAACCGGTCCAAACCAGACCTCGATCCTGGAGCAGGTCTCGCATATCTCTAGCGTATCGGGAGGCAGTGTGGCGGCGAGCTATTACGCCGTTCGGAAACCACCCGCCAGCAAGTCCGTGCTCGATCCAGACGGTTCCCTAAGCGCCGGGTATCGGCATTTTTTCGATCGCTATCGCCGGGCGATGGCCAGCAACTATCAGCGCTCAATCGAATTTAGGCAGTTCTTCAAGGTTCGCTGGTTTAACTCGAACCAACGCGCCACTTCGCTCGCCGAGGTCTTGTCCAATGACTTTCTAGGCGCCGAGACCTTCGAGAGTCTTTATGAGCGCGAGAAAAAGGGGGATAGTCCACGCCTGATTCTCAATTCCACGCTCTACAACAATGGCCGACGCATCGTCCTGACGACCATACCGCAGCAAGACTTTCAACAGAACTTCATTCCCAAGCTGCAAGAAGAACTCGTTAAAACGAGCCCCCATCCCAAACCTCTCCCCGAGTCCCTCGAAAAGGCTAGGGAGGCACTCATTCCCTTAACCCTCCAGGGCGAAGGCGGAGATCCAAGGACGATTCCGCTGGCCTATGCGGTCGCCGCCTCGGCCTCGTTTCCTTTTTTTCTGGGCCCCGTCACTATCCAGATCGACGGTGAGGATACCTTTCTCCACGCGGGAGATGGAGGGCTTTTCGACAATCAGGGGACTGAATCTCTGGCGCAATTGTTTTTGAAGAAAATAGACGACAAGAAGGCCAAACGTGCTCTGATTATTGTCTTCGACAGTTCCTTTCCCTTCTGGGTGAAAAACGATGTCCTCGACCGTATCGAGAACGGGTTCGATATCTTCGTGAAGGACAGCGGCCGGGTC
>CADDYU010000181.1 GCA_902810705.1 Methylococcaceae bacterium | reverse complement strand
TTGCAACCCAGGATCGGTCCAATCATTCAGATACACAGAACGTTCTTCGGATCAGGTCTTGTCTCTTGCCAACCGTTGCTTTTTCACGATGCGGCTGACGCGGGAGTAGTGTAAATCAAAATGGTCTCCGATCTCCTTCAAGCTGTACCCACCGCTGGCATAGGCGCGGAGAATCGCCTCGTCTCGTTCATGCTCTTCGGCAAGCTGCGCTAACGGTTTCGGTCGCGGCAGGCGCTGGACGGCAGCAATTTCCCGGAGTCGGGCATCGGCCTTGAGGTTGCGTTGCAGGCTCGCCACGAAAGCTTCATCACCCAGGAAAATCTGGTTCTTCAGTTTTTCCCATGGCCCCGGTTGATTCTTCCCGTCCGCCACGAACGCCGCATAACGCGCCACCGCCTCGCGGCGTTGCGCGGAAAAGGCGGGCAGGAGCCAGTCGGTGGACAGCCAGAACGGTGCATCACACAGGCCCGCGGTGGCCCGGTAACTGCTCCACGGCCATTCAGCCGGGCTTCGGACCATGCGCGCTCTGACCGGGTTGAGGACGACATAGCGGGCCAGTTCCAGGAGGTACGACTCCTTCTGCACGATGATCGCCTTGTAGCGGCCCTGAAACACATGTCCGACGCGGCCATGCTGGCGATTGAAGCGTTGCGTGTAAACCCCGTTCAATTGCCGCATGCCCTTGGAGAGATTGCCGTCCGGGGTCTCGATCAAGAGATGATAGTGGTTATCCATCAAGCAGTAGGCATGCACCGCCCAATTGCAGTCGGAGACGGCCTCTGACAGCACGCCCAGGAACAGACGTCTGTCCTCCTCGCTCAGGAAAATCGCCTCCCGCCCATCCCCGCGGGAGGTCACATGATACAACGCACCGGCAAACTCGATTCGTAAGGGTCTGGACATGGGCCAAGACTATCTTGGAGGGTGGCAAAAGACAAGACCTGACCCCGTGACCACGTTCTATCTTGGAGGGTGGCAAAAGACAAGACCTGACCCCGTGACCACGTTGTGACCACGTTGCGCCGAGTTTGGCCGTAGGCGACGGTGCCTTGGGTTTTTGGGCGGCCTTGGATGAGGCTTGGCCGCAAACCCGCTGTCAACGCTGTTGGGTACACAAGACGGCCAATGTCCTCAATGAATTGCCGAAATCCATTCAGGGCAAGGCCAAGGCAGGGCTACACGAGATCTGGATGGCCGAAACCCAGGCCCAGGCGGAAAAAGCGTTTGATCGCTTCGTGCGGGATTTCAGCACCAAGTATCCCAAGGCGGTGGAAATCCTGGTGAAAGACCGGGCGGTTCTACTGACCTTTTACGATTTCCCGGCCGAGCACTGGATTCATATTCGGACCACCAATCCGATTGAATCGAGCTTTGCCACGATCCGCCATCGCACCACCCGGACCAAGAACTGTGTGTCTCGGAATACCTTGCTGGGCTTGGTGTTCCAATTGGCACTGACGGCGGAGAAAAGCTGGCGCAAGCTCCGTGGCTTCAATCGCCTACCGGACGTGGTCCAGGGTATCCAGTTTCGAGACGGGATAGCGGTTGGCGATCAACTGGATGAAACCGAGGAACAGCAGAAAGTCGCCGCTTGATTCAGGCTCGCCATACACCAGATTTGACTATATCTCCCTGAAAAATGCGGCTGAGCACTATGGTCTCTCAGGAATGTAATACTTCTGCCCCTCAATCCGGTAGAAGTAGCCCACATAGTCCCGCTCGACCTCGACAATGATACCCGGCTGGTTTAACCCATCTTGCTTTGTGAGCCGATGGTGAACCAGCGGCGTGTTCTTTGGATCGGGTATGACAACATTGATGCCGGTCGGTACCGAACCCGGCAATTGCGGCTTCAGCTTGGGACAGTCCACGATAGGAATAGCATCGGAATAAATGGCTATCTCGCCAGACGATGGATCGTAGTGAGTCATTTTAACGAGCAACATTCCCGGCTCTGGCGGTGTGAATGGCACCCGGATGCCAAAGCTCGTCTGGAGCGGCGCGCCAGGACCGGCATAGGTTGCGTCGCTTGAAGCATTCAACACGGGTTGCCGGCCGCCCCCTTGTGGAAGGAAGGTGATGACAATAGCGACCCCGGAATTTTCGAACGGACGCGGACGCGGGTTGGTATCGCCGTCAACGTGGAAAAGGAACCGGAGCGGTAGCGGTTCCTTAGCACACACGGAGCCGGGGCAAGCCGCGCTGTACGGCCCATTATTGCCCCCTTGCGTGGTGTAGCGACCCTCAGGGTTAACCATACTCCAGCACGCGTTCGAGTCTAGCACGCCGGCGCTGATGTCTGTGCCGGCAAACCAGGATCTTGGTGGAGGAGTGGCAACCTGACTCTTCCCCGCCGGCTGACGCAGGAGGACATTGGGCGGCGAGAATTCGCTAACCCGCGAACCCCAACCGGCTTTCGCTATGACGCCCGCTGCGACCGTACCAGCCTCAGCTCGACTATCTACACCGCCAAGCTCAATCCGACCGGAACGGCTAAGTCCGGCGCTTCTCTGCTGTACGATGTGTGCAAGTTCATGCGCGAGCAGTCGTTTTCCATTAACAGTGTCTGGCGAATACTGTCCCACCCCAAACACCACATCCGGCCCAACCGTGTAGGCCAGCGCCTTCACCACTTTTGCAGACTCGGCAGCCTCTGCGCCAGTATGCACACGCACTTGGCTAAAGTCCCTGCCGAAGCGAGGTTCCATGAAGATGCGTGTGTTTGTGTCCAGCGGCTGCCCATGGCCGAGATTATGGAGAAAAGTGTCAGGAGTAGATGAACCTGTTGTATCCGATACCTGTTCGGTTTTAGGCTGAATCGTTCCCTTTTTCTCGCCCTCACATTTAGGGCATGGCATCCCACCTGTTTCGCACTCTGCACACGACCGGTGAAGATTTGGTTCTGGTACGCGCATTACTTGATCGGCAACGCGGTCGGCTTCCTCTTCATACACATCGCCCGGTTGGCTGATGGCGAGTTTGGCCTGGGTATGCCTGGAACGGAACAATTGCTGCATCGCGAGGTTTCCCGCAGCCTGGGGCGTTTCCGGAATATCACGAACTCCAGTATGTGTGGCTACGCGCGGCTCGGGAGCCTTACGTCGATTGCGCGGCACCGTATTCTGCTCAGAAACTGGGTGCAGGAAAGCGAAGCGACTATTCATGATTTTCACCTCTTCGTTCAGTGAACTCGGCACGGGCGCGGTATTTATCTCGTCCGCATGGTTTCTGCATGGCGGCTAGGTTCAAACCGTTTGGGACGGAGTACGCCCTCCGCCTCTCTTGCGAGATAACGGCCTGCCCCGCTGACTAAAGCCAACAGTACCGCCCACAATGGATTCAATCTGTTCTTTAAAGCGCTCATTTCCCAGAGGCGTACAGGAATGCATATTTATAGGGTCTGCCTCCTTTCTTTTGCTCCTATACGCGAGCTTACTTTTTCACCGCTTGCGCCGCTTCCCACTCGACGCGGGACACGTACTGGCCCAACTTGTACGTCTCCCGACTGACACCGGCCGGCCCCGGGCCTTCCTCTATCACGCGCCAGCCCTTGATCCGATCCCAGGGCACCTCACCTCGGATTGAAACCTCGTACTCACCAAGGAGCGGGTGGTTTCCACTGAAGACATCCTGGTTCCGTTGCCAGATCTGGCTAGTATCCCAGGCTTCTCCCGCTTCGATCTCATATACGTACTTGCCCCAGTGACCGGCCCCTCCCCGGGCTGTCGCGTCGAGAGGCGTTGCGGTGGTTCCTCTGAAGGCTGACGGCTCACCCTTGTTGAGAATGTGCTCATAGAGATCCGTATTGGTACCTGGGGCCTTAAAGCCGCCCGATGCACGAAGCTCCTCGGGTGAAACGTTTGTCCCGTGCCACCCCTTCCAGTTCTTGTAGGTGGGTGGAACTGGCCGCCCCTTGAAATTGACCGCTGCGAGCGCTTTCGGGCCGGTCTCGCGGAGCTTAAGCGCGACCTCCAGCGTGATCTTGTACTCGGGCGATCCCGGCTCGAGATACCTGAAGAGATCCTCGACCTTCTTGCCCGCTGTCTCCGCGGTTTGCACCGGACCCACTTCGAGAACACTCTGCCGTACAACTTTCGCGGCTCGGTCAGCGGACAACTTATCGAGGCGCGCGAGATCCTCGACAACGGTTGACGAGCTTCGAAACACCGACAGGAACTTCAGCCCTTTCGCCGCTGCAATCGCCGAGAGCAGCGCGATCGCGATGCCGATCGCGGCATCGAGTTCCGCGGCGCTGACCTTTGCCGCACTGGTCAGCTTGTCTTCCGGACGGATACCCGCATTTCCTGTCGCCTGCAGGTCAGTCGCATTCGAGAACTTAACGCCCGCCGACGCCACTGCACCGACGGCGGCGCCGCCTGTGAGCACAGCCGCCACGGCGGCGGCGCCGCCCAGTGTTCCGATCGTGGCCCCGACGAGCAGGACAGCAGTCGCGAAGTCGATGAATGCGGAAATCTCCTCCTTACGCGTCTTTGCCCTCTCGACCGAATGCACCGTCGCCCAGCGCGCGAAGGGAGTGGAGTACTGCGCCGACTGCGCGACGCGCAAACCGAGCGCGTCGAGCGAGGCGACATCCACCGTGTTCGATTCTTCATCCTCACCGAGCTTCGTCTTCACCGTTCGAAGATTGTTAGTGGCTCGTCGGTGAGCATTCGCGAGCTCCTTCTTGGCCTGTTCGGGACTGGTCGTGTCGAACCCCGCCATCGCCGACCGTCCGAAGTGCAGGCGATCGTCGGCGGCGGCGAAACGCTGATCCAGGCCGGGCGTCGATGCGAGGAGATACAGCGCAGGGTTCGCCGACATGATCTTGCCAATCTGCATGTCGAGATTATCGAAGACACTCTTCACTCTCGAGTACGGCGGAATGCCCTGCTTCAAGGTATCGTCCTGCGTCATCGAGAAGCCACCGGCGACCGGATCTCTAGGCTCCTCGGTCGGATTGAAGTACAGAGGCTTGCCGGACGGAAGTAAGCCGGCTGAGCCCTCCAATGGCTGCCACCCAACCTGAATCCTGGTCAGCTCCAACTGATAGTGTCGCGCGTCGGCGACCTTAGCCGCCGCCATTTGGAGCTTATCCATTGCACTCGGAATCCCCGACGCTCCGCCTTCAGCGTCACGGCCGATACCGTACTTCTTCCCCATCTCGTCCAACTCGTCGAGGTTCTTGCCGACGTTCTCTCTGGCACGCTTGCCCACCTCGCGCTCGAACCCCCGGACGAGCGTCAGATATCCCGTGAGCTCGGCGCCGCTGATCGAGCCTCGCGCCGCCGCCGCCTTGACGGCATCGATATCCTCAGCTTCCATGGAGGCGCGATCTGGATAGGCATTTAGGATTCTAGCGACGGTCGTGTCATTCCAAGGGAACATAATCTTCTTGGAGAGCATGACCATAACGGCACGACGACGGACCGAGTTGCTCGCCCCGCTCCACGCCTCGATAGGAACATCCGATACCTTATCGGGATCCTTCGAGTCAACCGCTTCAGCGGGTGTCGGCGCAGGCGCGGCATCACGCGAGAGGACGCCAGAGAGACCACCATTTGTCTGCTGAATGACATGAGTCAACTCATGCGCCATCAGTCTTCGCCCTTCATGTGATCCCGGAGCAAATTGCCCCCCACCAAACGCGATGTTGTTACCAACCGTAAAAGCCCTGGCATTAATGAATTTAGCGGTTTCAGCCGCCTGTGAACCTGTGTGCACCCGCACCCCACTAAAATCCACTCCAAATCGCGGCTCGAAGAACGCCCGTGCCGAAGGAGGTAAAGACTGCCCGCCACCTCGCAGGGCAGCGATCTGTGAATGAATTGCGGTCGTAGCTTGCGGGAGGTTGCCGGGTTTCTCCTTGCGTCTAATCTTTCCCTCTTCCTCGCATTTCGGACAGGTCGTCCCACCCGCCTCACACGCCGCGCATTTGCGCTGGATCGCACTAGCCGCTGAACCAATACCCCCTGGTTCATCCATTCGCATCACTTGATCGGCAACGCGGTCGGCTTCCTCTTCATCGGGATCGCCCGGTTGGCTGATGGCGAGTTTGGCCTGGGTATGCCCGGAACGGAACAATTGCTGAACCGCCTGGTTTCCTGCCATCTGTGGAATCGAAATGGACTCGAATCCACCTGGAGACATGCCGACACTTGACTGCCGGGTGAAAGTGCGGCTTGGCAAGGACGATTCCGGCCCCTTTTGAATCTTTTCAATGGATTTGACCTTGCCCGCCGTCATCGACCTACTCCTCACTCGCCTTCGCCGATCAAGGCATGGTACTGCTTGAAATCGGTCGGTGACGGAATCCGCCCCTGCTTCGTCATCTGCCGGGCCATGGCATTGATGAGTTGCTTCATGGTGACGATCCGTCCGTCCTGGGCGGCGAGAAAGGCTGCGTCCAGCGCCACGTTCTTGATGTCGCCGCCGGAAATGGAAAACTGCTTGGCGAGAAACCGCCAGTCCAAGTCTTCCGCCAGCGGAGCTTCCAACGGGAACATGCCGCGCCAGAGCCGTTCGCGATGGGTTTCATCCGGCAGGGGAAAATCGATCACATAGTGCAGGCGGCGTGAGAAGGCCTCGTCGATGTTCTTGCTCAGGTTGCTGGCCAGGATCACCACGCCCTCGTGGTCCTCGACCTTTTGCAGGAGGTAGGACACTTCGATGTTGGCGTAGCGGTCGTGGGCATCCTTCACTTCCGAGCGCTTGCCGAACAGGGCATCGGCTTCGTCGAAAAACAGGATCGCGTTGCTGGACTGCGCGGCCTGGAAGATGCGGTCGAGGTTCTTTTCGGTCTCGCCGATGTATTTGCTGACAATGCTGGAGAGATCGATCTTGTAAAGGTCCAGCGCGAGGTCCCGGGCGATCACGCTGGCGGTCATGGTCTTGCCGGTACCCGAACCGCCGGCGAACAGCGCCTTTACGCCCCGGCCCGAGGCGATGCGCCGCTCGAATCCCCATTCCGCATAAACGACATGCCGGAAGCGGATCGCCGCCGCGAGCTCCCGGATGCGCGACTGCGTGGCGCTGGGCAGTACCAGATCGTCCCAGCCATGGATCGGTTTCACCTTGACTGCGAGTGCGCCGAGGCTGCGGTCGGACTGCGCTCGTGCCGCCTCGAACAGGGTCATGCCGTCGAGCGTCCCGGTGAGCTCGCGCACCTCGGCGGCGGCCGCCGCAGCCGCCTGGATCTGGCCGGGATTCAGGACGAACCGGCCGGCCAGCAGGTGGATTTCGGCTGCGGGCAGCGCGGCGTCTCGTTCCGCCAGAGCATCCTGCCAGAGCCGCACGCGTGCGGAGAAATCCGGTTCCGGGAAGTGGAAACCCAGAACGGTCTGGCGTTTGAGCCATTCGCTTGCGTGCGTTCCGGGCGTACAGGCCAGAAATGACGGGCGTGGGTGGGTGGCCAGCATGGCGGCAAGCGCATGGGCTTCGGGCAGCGGTTTGCCGGTGTTTTCGAATAAAGTCTCGATACCCTCCAGATACAGCCCGGCAGGTTCCAGGCGGCTTTGCAGGAGCGCGGCGGCTATGAGCTTGGACAGCGGTTCGGTCGAGGCGCGGGCGGCTTCCAGGTCGAACTTGAGCAGCGCGAGCCCCAGTTCGCTACAAAGCGCCCTCGCCGCGAGCGACCGTCCGGCGCCGGGCCGCCCTTCCAGCAGGAGTAACGGCAAAGGCCCGCTGGACGTTTTGTAGCGTTTCGCAACTTGCCTGAGCCGGGTCTCAGCATCGGCTGCCAAAGGAACCTTGTCCCAGACAACGGAACCGTTAACCGTTTCCGTAAAGGCCGCCAGACGGGCATCCTCGTAACGGTAGCCGAGCAGGTAATCGACGAGGGGTTGCATCAGGGCGAACCCATGAGCTAAGGATGAGGCGCGAAGCGTCGGCTCTATCGTGTGCAGGAGATTACCGGCAAACAGCGTGGCGTGGGGCGACAGATAAGGGCGGAGTTCCGCCCGCTCCGCGGGAGAGGCGAATAAGACGCGCAAGGCGAGGTCGACGGTCGGCCATTTGCGCGTCACGTCGTTGTTGAGATAGGCGTAGAGGGTTTCGTATTTGAGGTCGATTTCGGGGGCGAGCGCCAGAAGCAGGATGTCCTGTTCGGCGGGAGCTAGAGCGAATTCGGAAGCCAACCGCGCCCACGGAGAATCGGCAGGGAGGCGGTCGCTGTTCGCCCGGAGGCGTTCTTCGGCCTGCCGGGTAAGTTCGTCGGCAACCGAGGCCGCGCCGGAATTCTCGAAACTCCGATCGACCAGGGCATCGACCTGTTCGTCGCTGACATACAGCCCGCGGAATTCGTCCAGGGAGAGCTGGTACGCCGCGCGCAACCGCAGAATTTCCCGTTGCAGCAGCAGATCGAGCCGTTGCAGCTCGGCGGAAAGGTATGCTCCCGCGGCGTTCGCCATGGCGGCTCATTCTTCCGGAAAGAGCGCGAAGGGACGCTCGTCGAGCCAGCGCAAACGGTACTCACCACGGACCATGCCCGTCATATTGAGTATCAAATGAAGCGGCGGACGCCCCAAACGCACCACACGGCGATCCGGCTCATCCTCCAGGCCGCCGGGAAAGTCGAGAAAATTGCTGTAGAGATAAGGCAGGTTCGACCGGGAAAAACCCGGCAAGCGCCAGGCCAACGCACGCAGCAAGCCTTGCGCGCCCACGCTCAAGGCCCGGTCGAATGCCGGGGCAAGCTTCCAGGATTTGGGGAGTGCCAGAT
>CADDYU010000180.1 GCA_902810705.1 Methylococcaceae bacterium | reverse complement strand
GTGCTGGGGGAGGCCGCGCCGCCGAAGGCTTGGATCTGTCGGGAGGATTCGAACCGGCGGTTGGATCGGTATCAGGCGATTGCCGAGCGACTGCTCATTGGCGACCGGGCGGCGGACGTCGAGGAAGTGGCGCGGCGGGAGCCGGTGAAGTCGCTACTGGGGTCGGCTTCCGGGCGGCTGGCGTCGCTCGGCATCGACCCGATGCAGGCGGACATTGAAGCGCACTACAAGTGGATCGACGGCGTGGCCGGGCGGGTGTTGAAGTCCGTGCCGGCCGAAGGCGTCGGGCTTGCCGCGGCTGGCGTGAGCCTCGACGCGCCGGAAGTTGCCGCGCCGCAGCGGCGCACCGCCACGGAAAGGGCGGACGCGATCCTGATCCATCGCGTGTGGGGGCTGGTGATTTTCGCGCTGGTGATGGCCGCCCTGTTCGTGACCATCTTCTGGCTGGCCAAGCCGATCATGGACGCGATGCAGGGGGGGGTGGAGTGGCTGGGAGCGAAGGCGTCGTCGTCGCTGCCGGACGGGCCGCTGAAGTCGCTGATTACCGACGGCATTTTTAAGGGCGTCGGTGCGGTGGTGGTATTCGTGCCGCAGCTCGCCTTGTTGTTCCTGTTCCTCGCGGTGCTGGAAGATTCGGGCTACCTGGCGCGGGCGGCGTTCCTGATGGACCGCGTGCTGGCGAAGGTCGGACTGCACGGCAAGAGCTTCATTCCGCTGCTCAGTTCCTTCGCTTGCGCGATCCCGGGAATCCTGGCGACGCGGACGATCGAAAATCGCAAGGACCGGCTCGCGACGATCCTCGTCGCGCCGTTCATGAGCTGTAGTGCGCGGTTGCCGGTCTACCTGCTGCTGATCGGAACGTTCTTCGCGGCGTACGGCCCGGTCGTTCAGGCGGGGATCATGCTCGCGCTGTACGCGCTGGGGATCGCCGCGGCGGCGGGGACGGCGTGGGTCTTTAAGCGGTCGCTGCTCAAGGGGCCGACGGCGGCCTTCATCCTGGAGATGCCGACGTACAAGCTGCCGCAGGTCTCGCAGGTGCTGCGGCAGGTGTGGCTGAACAGCAGCGAGTTCCTCAAGAAGGCCGGCACGATCATCTTCTGCCTGAGCGTGGTGCTGTGGGGGATGATGTATTACGGCGTCTCGCAGAGTCATCTTAACACCATGAAGGCCGCCGGCGCGGACGAGAACGCGATCGCGGCGGAGCGGATCAACCACAGCATCGCCGGCCGGCTCGGGCACGCGATGGAGCCGGTGATTCGGCCGCTGGGGTACGACTGGAAAATGGGCGTGGGCCTGGTGGGCGCGTTCGCGGCGCGCGAGGTATTCGTCAGCACGATGGGGATCGTCTACAGCGTCGGCGACCCTGGCGAGGAGACCGCTTCGCTCCAGGCCGCCATGCGCGCCGACCGCCACCCCGACGGCAGGCCGGTGTGGACGCCGCTGGTCGCGGTGAGCCTGCTGGTGTGGTTCGTCCTGGCGATGCAGTGCATGAGCACGATGGCGGTCGTCCGCCGCGAGACGGGCGGCTGGGGCTGGCCGCTGTTCATGCTGGTTTACATGAACGTGCTGGCGTACGTGGTGAGTCTCGTGGTGTACCAGGTCGGGCGGATCTGGTTTGCCTAGAATTGGTCGAGCAATGGCCCTGTGGCTGCAAAATCTTCTGGCCCTGACGGTGGTGGGCGGGTGCGCCGCTTACGCCGGCTGGCAGGGCGTGCAGTCGCTGTGGGGGAAGCGCAGCCGGATCGGGTCGTGCTGCAGCAGGGGGTGCGGACATGCGAGCTCGGCGGTTAATTCCGCGACCGAGCGGGTCGTGTTCGTTCCGGTCGAGGCCCTGCGACGGCGCAAGTAGCGAGCCATCGATTGAGCCGCCGGGCTTGCCCGGCGCTTGTTCCTGTTGAAAACTTGTCGAAGTGAAAATCCCCCTTGCATCCGTGGTGCGAAGGGCTTATGTTCCCGCCTCCCCGCACCCGATAAGGGTCGGGCGAGTGAGACTGAGAACGACTTTGACAACCCAGCGCCGGCCGAACCCGTGAGCGATCGGCGGCGTACGATTGAGAGCGGCCCGGTGGCGGCCGGCGGAAACGGCGGCGCAAGCCGAACGGAAAAATCCGCGGCACACCACTTGACACGCTCTGCCAGACGCGTAAGATTTGCCTCCCCGCTGGCCGCAAGGCAGTGGGACGAAGCGAGGAAACGAACAAGGGAAAGCGGTTTGATTCAAAACCACATCTTTCTCTGCCCGCCACGGTAGCTCGCCGTCACCCCCATCGATAACCGGGGTCGCCGGCGAAAGCCGGTGATCGGGAAAAGTCCTGCGGATGATTCAACGATCCGAGGCGCCCAAAAATTGTCCGAACTCGAATGAGTTTACCGTCGTAACAGGACGATCAACTCACCCGCGTTCGGCGGGAACTTCATCGCCCGGTGCCAAGCAACCCGAAGTCACTTTCGGTGAACAAGGCGCCGTCCGGTGGAGAGCTCTTTGAAAAGTGAATACGAGGTTCAAGGTTCAATCAGATAGAATCTTTCGCGACGCCTCGTCCCAAGTTTTGGATTCCGGGCTTCCCCGCCCGGCGTCCGTGGTTTTTCCGTCGGGACGGGGTGTCGTCGAGCACCTTTTTGGCGTGAGACGGGCTTTGTTTACCCAGTGCCCGTCTCGATCGATGGCCCGTTGTTGGTCGTTTGTACCGTCGCCGGCACGCCCTGCCGGCAGGAGATTGAGTGATTGATTCATCGGGGCATTGATTCATTGCAAAATGATTCAATGACTCAGTGGTTCAATGATTCAATTCCTCGTGACGGTGATCGATAAATGTGGTCAAGCTACTAAGGGTGTATGGTGGATGCCTTGGCATCGAGAGGCGACGAAAGACGTGGTAGCCTGCGATAAGCTCCGGGAAGCTGGCAAACAAGCGTCGATCCGGAGATTTCTGAATGCGGAAACGCGGCACGTTCACAGCGTGTCACCGGCGGCCGAATGTATAGGCCGTTCGGGGCGAACCCAGGGAACTGAAACATCTAAGTACCTGGAGGAAAAGAAAGAGACATCGATTCCGTCAGTAGCGGCGAGCGAAAGCGGAAATAGCCCAAACCGGCCTTCGGGCCGGGGTTGCGGGCGCCTTGAGGGGTTACAAAACCTAGGATAGCGGAACGGTCTGGAAAGTCCGACCAGAGAAGGTGAAAGTCCCGTATGCTAAATCCAAAGGTCCCCGTTGAGAGGCGTTCCAGAGTAGCACGAGACTCGTGGAATCTCGTGTGAACCCGGGCGGACCACCGCCCAAGGCTAAATACTCCTCGATGACCGATAGTGAACTAGTAGGGCGATTGAATGGTGAAAAGCACAGCTATTAGCTGAGTCAAAAGTACCTGAAACCATACACTTACAAGCGGTCGGAGCCCTATGCCCGCAAGGGAATGGGTGACGGCGTACCTTTTGCATAATGGACCGGCGAGTGCATGTTTGCAGCAAGGCTAAGGTGTCAAGCACCGGAGCCGTAGCGAAAGCGAGTCTTAAGATGGCGTGAAGTTGCAGGCATGCGGCCCGAAACCTAGTGATCTACCCGTGGCCAGGATGAATGTCCCGTAAAAGGGACAGAAGGTCCGAAGCCGTGAACGTTGAAAAGTTCTGGCAAGAGCTGCGGGGAGGAGTGAAAGTCTAATCAAACTGGGAGATATCTGGTTCTCTCCGAAATGCCTTTAGGGGCAGCCTCGAGCCACTACACCTGGGGGGTAGAGCTACTGAAAGGAGACGTGGGGCTACCCGCCTACACGCTCCTACCAAACTCCGAATACCCAGGTGACTATCTCGGGAGTGAGTCCGCGAGGGATAATCTTCGCGGTCAAGAGGGAAACAACCTAGACCGCCTGCTAAGGTCCCAAATCTCAGCTTAGTTCGGTAGGAAGTTATTCTGCTGAGACAGCCAGGATGTTGGCTTAGAAGCAGCCACCATTTAAAAAGTGCGTAATAGCTTACTGGTCGAGCAGAGTAGCGCCGTAAATGATCGGGAATAAGCGGAGAACCGAAGCAACGGGCTCGCAGCAATGCGAGCGGTAGGAGAGCGCTGCGTACCGCGTCGAAGCCGTACCGTGAGGAGCGGTGGAGCGTACGCAGGTGAGAATGCCGGTATGAGTAACGATAATGCAGGTGAAAATCCTGCACGCCGAAAGTCTAAGGTTTCCTGGGGAAGGTAAATCCGCCCAGGGTTAGTCGGAAGCTAAGGCGAGGCCGAAAGGCGTAGTCGATGCACAGCAGGTTAATATTCCTGCACCGGCCGTGAAGGTTGAACCCGCGTGTGTGGCCTCCCAAGGCAGGTCCTCCGGTTAGTCGTGGAGGTTGGGGCCGGCGCAAGCCGGCACCTCGAGCCCGCTTTGTTGGCGAAGTCTGTGGAGGGAGGTCCGAGAAGAGCACGCGGTTGACGACACGGTTGCCCGTACTAAAACTGACACAGGTAGACGAGGAGAATATCCTAAGGCGCTCGAGAGAACTGCGGTTAAGGAACTAGGCAAATTTGCCCCGTAACTTCGGGATAAGGGGCCCCTAACCTCCTTCGGGAGAAGGGCGCAGGAAGTGGCTCTGGCGACTGTTTATCAAAAACACAGTTCCGTGCTAACTCGCAAGAGGATGTATACGGAATGACGCCTGCTCGGTGCCGGAATGTTAAGGAAGTCGGTTAGGGGTTCGCCCCGAAGCTGGCGACCGAAGCACCGGTAAACGGCGGCCGTAACTATGACGGTCCTAAGGTAGCGAAGTTCCTTGTCGGGTAAGTTCCGACGCGCATGAACGGCGTAACGACTGGAGCACTGTCTCAACCGCAGACTCGGTGAAATTGAAGTGGCGGTGAAGATACCGTCTACCCGCAGCAAGACGGAAAGACCCCATGCACCTTTACTATAACCTGGTAGTGATGCCGGTTGTGAACTGCGTAGGATAGGTGGGAGGCGTTGATCCCCTGGTTCCGGCCAGGGGGGAGCCAACGGTGAAATACCACCCTGTTTGCATTCGTCATCTCACCCTGACCCGTGAATCCGGGCAGGGAACACTGCTAGGCGGTTAGTTTGACTGGGGCGGTCTCCTCCAAAAGAGTAACGGAGGAGTGCAAAGGCAGGCTCAGACCGGTTGGCAATCGGTCGTCGAGCGTAAAGGTAGAAGCCTGCTTGACTGCGAGAGCTACGGCTCGAGCAGAGATGAAAGTCGGCCTTAGTGATCCTGTGGTCCCGTGTGGAAGGGCCATAGCTCAACGGATAAAAGGTACGCTGGGGATAACAGGCTGATCGCATCCGAGCGTCCATAGCGGCGATGCGGTTTGGCACCTCGATGTCGGCTCATCACATCCTGGGGCTGAAGGCGGTCCCAAGGGTTTGGCTGTTCGCCAATTAAAGTGGTACGCGAGCTGGGTTCAGACCGGCGTGAGCCAGGTCGGTCCCTATCTGCTGTGGGCGTAGGAATCTTGACGGCACCTCTTCCATAGTACGAGAGGATTTGGAAGGACCGACCCCTGGTGTACCAGTTGTCGCGCTAGCGGCACGGCTGGGTAGCTATGTCGGGAACGGATAAACGCTGAAAGCATCTAAGCGTGAAGCCTATGCCAAGACGAGGATTCCATGGGGCTCGTCCCCGAGAGACCCCGGGTAGACCACCCGGTTGATAGGCCGGAGCTGTAAAGCCTGAAAGGGCAAAGGTTACCGGTACTAACGGTCGATTGCTTGACCACTTTTATCGATCATCGTTGCACAAAAAAAAAATGTGCTCGACGCATCGCGAAAGAGTGGGAAGGCAGCTCCCGAAAGACCCGCGACGCAATAAGCGAAAGCGAAAGCGCCCGCGGCGTCCGACGTAAGTTGATTGTTCCCTCTGATTGCTCGCCAAGGACCTCGAATTCACTCAACAAGACAGCCGCGCGGGTCGGAGACGGCCCGCGCGGCCTTGGTTGGTGGCTATATCGGTAGGGTCACACCCGTTCCCATTCCGAACACGGTCGTTAAGCCTGCCGAGCCGATGATACTGCTTCAGCGGGAAAGTAGGTCACTGCCAGCCTTATTCACGAACCCCGGTCCCCAAAAGGATCGGGGTTCTTTTTTGCGCCCGCCGACGCCGATGAGCGTACGGTTCAGAGGCGACCCATGCCTGCCGAGCAGTGGCACAACCTCTTCGACCGGCAAGTGGCCTTTGACCCGGCCGGGGATTTCGAGGCATTCCTCAAGCAGGTGCCCGCGAAGGGCGCAGTTTACCTGATGACCGACGCCGAGGATCGGCCGGTGCAGTTGCTCTGCGTGGGCAACTTGCGCCAGAGCCTCAAGCGGCGACTGGGCCCGCAGGAGCAGCCGGCCGCGCCCGCAGACGCCGCGGCTCCGAAAGCCGGCCTCAGCAAGCGCGTCAACTACCGCGAGCTCGTGCGGCACGTCTATTGGCGCCGCGTGGACAGCCCCTTCGAGGCCGATTGGGTTTACTACGAAGCCGCGCAACGCGTCTTTCCGCGGACGTACCAGGGCATGGTCGGCTTCCGCCCGGCATGGTTCGTCCACGTGGACCCCGAGGCGAACTTCCCCCGCTACGTCAAGACCGTGCAGCTCGGCCGGCCCGGCGTCTACATCGGCCCGGTCGAGGACAAGCACGCCGCCGCGCGCCTCATCGAGCTGGCGGAGGACGCCTTCGACCTCTGCCGCTATTACAACGTGCTGACGGAATCCCCCCGCGGCCGGCCGTGCGCGTACAAGGAGATGGGCAAGTGCCCCGCCCCCTGCGACGGCTCGATCTCGATGCCGCAGTACCGCCGGCTGATCGAGTGGAGCGCCGCCACACTGGTACGGCCGGACAAGATGCTCGCAGACCAGGAGCGGCGGATGCGCGCCGCCGCGGCCGACCTGCGCTTCGAGACCGCCGCGAAGATCAAGGCGTTCATCGCCCAGCTTTCACAGCTCGGCAAGGCCGGCCTGCGACACGCCCGGCGCCTCGAGGATTTCGCCTTCGTCTCGCTCCAGCGAGGGCCGCGCGCCGGCACGGCCAAGGTCTTCCTCGTCACCCCGGGTGATATCGAGGAAGTCGCCGGCTTGATCGCCGAGCCGACTCCATCCTCCGCCGCCGACCTCCTCCGCTACGTCCTCGCCGTCGCGGCGGCGCGGCGCGGGCGAGCGATCGATCCCACCGGCGCCGAGCGCATCGGCGTCGTGGCGCATCACCTCTTCGCGTCCAAAAACACCCGCGGCGTCTTCCTCCGCCTGGACGACGTCGAAGAAAAGGCGCTGCTCAAGGCGTACCGCGAATTGGACAAGCAGAAGGTCGCGGAGGAGACCGAAGGTGAGGGCGTGGTAAAGGAACTGCAGGCGATGGAGTGATATTGGATGGCGCCCGTTCGCCGAATCGCCCGCGATCGAGCTTGCTTATCGCGGTCGTTTTCAGCACGAATCGCGTCATTCGACTACCCTTCCGCTCACGCCCCGCGCCGCGGATCGCCGATACATGTCAGTGGCCCTTGTGGAGTGTGGAGGAGCCGCCATGACCGACACCGCTGACCACGAGAATCGCTGCGGGGACCACTGCCCGTTCCTGAACCGGGCGGACCGGCGGTGCTCGGACTACTTCCACCTCGACCGCCTGGACCACGCCTTCGCCTACTGCTTCGGCGGCTACCGCTCGTGCCCGGTCTACGCCGACCTGCTGGCCGAGCGCCGGGCGTGGCGGGCGGGCGGCCGGAGGGAAATCGAACATGCCCGCGAGCCGCTCGTCCAGGTCACCGTCTCCGTCCGCCGGCCGGGGCGCGTCGTGCCGGGCGTCAGTATCGCCGAGCCCGTCCAAGCCGCTTAAGCAGCGGTCGGTCGTCGAAACGCGCATCGACCTGCCCGTGGTCCGCGCGTTCCTGCTGCATTTGGCCAGCGAGCGCGGGCTGGCGGAGAATTCGCTCCTCGGCTACCGCCGCGACCTGGAAGACATCGACGACTGGATGCGCCACCGGGGCAAGGACGTCGCGTCGGCCGAGGCCGACGACTACCGCCACTACCTTCAACAACTCAGCCGCCGCGGGCGCTCGACCAAGACCGTCGCCCGCCGCCTGGCCGCCGTCCGCGTGTTCCTTCGATTCCTCACCGCGCAGGGGCGCGATTGCAGCGGGATTCTGCAACAGCTCGAACGCCCCAAGCCCGAGCGCGACCTGCCCAAGGTCCTGAGCAAGGCGCAGGTCAACCAGCTCATCGCCACGCCCAGCCCCAAGGCGCTGCTGTTTTCGCGCGACGTTGCGATTCTCGAACTGCTCTACGCCAGCGGCCTGCGCGCCAGCGAACTGTGCGACCTGAAATTGCGCGACGTCAACCTCCAGGTCGGCTGCGTGCGCGTGCTCGGCAAGGGGATGAAGGAGCGGATCGTCCCCCTCGGCCGCGCCGCCGCCGAGGCCGTGGCTCGGTACGTCACGGAGCTTCGCCCCCGGCTCGACCGCACCGGCGGCGCCCAGGAGCGCCTCTTCCTCTCGCGCACCGGCAAGCCGCTGGATCGCATTGCCCTCTGGATGCTCGTCGAGAAATACGGCCGCGCCAGCGGCATTCTCAACGACGTTTCCCCCCACACCCTCCGCCACTGCTTCGCCACCCACCTCATCGGCGGCGGCGCCGACCTCCGCGTCGTCCAGGAACTCCTCGGCCACAGCGACATCGCGACGACGCAGATCTACACGCACGTGGACTCGGGGCGCCTCAAGGCGGTTCACGCCAAGTTTCATCCACGACGGTAGAAT
>CADDYU010000179.1 GCA_902810705.1 Methylococcaceae bacterium | reverse complement strand
CTTTAGGAGTTTCTTGGCTTCCACAAGATTGTGCGCTGGCAAATGTATGACGGGAAGCCGCCGAGTACAGCTCACTGATAGTGCGTCATGCGGCAAAGGCGCTATCGGCAACTCCTTACCAGGGGACCCTGTAAGACGGCAAAACGCCCTATCCGCACCTGACCTCCAGAAAGCTCTTCAGCTCTACTGGCAGTACTTTAATAGCCGAGAACCTTCGCCCTTTGCTAAGTCACTGAAATCTCAAAGGCCGACTGGCAAAAGATTACGGGAAACCCGTATTGAGATACCGGATATTCGGCAAAACAAAAGCGGAATTCCACAATTGTATAGCCCCTAGTATAAGTTTCAAATTAGTTCACCTAGTGGCTAATAATGCCCAATAGATCACTTATACAGTGAATGTGAAAGGCCACATATAAAAATCAGAAATATACACGCCATAGAGTTATAAATTCTGCAGAATGCCTGAATATTTAATAACCCTCAATACGAGGTTAGCTTCATGCTCACACAATGTTATTGGCATGGCTTAGGGATAATCTGGAAATTTCTATAGTGTTGCAACAGACCCTATTAGGAACGCATGTCTTATCCATTACAAACTCTTGAAGAAAAGCCAAGCACCCTGGCTAGCGCATTCCTTAGGCAGGAATTTATGCATCCACTCAAAACCTGCCTATATTTTAAAGACAAGGCCTATACATTCAAGGAAATAGCGCAGGCGGCAAAGGGTCTAGCGGCTAGTTTGATAGAACAAGGCATACAAAAGGGCGACAAAGTTGGGATATTGGCGCCAAATACTCCGGAATTTCTCGTCTGTTTTGTTGGTGTGCTTTTAGCTGGAGCAGTATTAGTCCCTATTAACATAAAATCAAAGGCTGATGACATCGAGTATTTGTTAGACGATGCCGATTTAAAGTTACTATTGTTTCATCCCAGGCTTTCCGAAGAACTATTTAAAGTGGCGAGGGTGCCAAGCACGCTGCTTGGAGCCGTAAAAATAGGATTCTGGACAGCCGATGCTACTGACGAAAAGGGCGCGCCATCAACCATGCAAGCGGTTGGCGCAGCCTTCCGCCAGCTGACATGGACAAATATCATTTTGGAGAGGTATCAACCCATACAGCCCAAGCATTTACCCGACGAGCATGATGAGGCAATTATCTTCTATACGTCGGGAACAACTGGGCGCCCCAAAGGCGCAGTATGCACGCACGCAAATTGCATGGCCACTATAGAGACATGGATTGAAGCTTTGGGACTGACTACTGATACATGTTCTTTAATGATAACACCTTACTTTCACAATGCCTTTAACCACTACGTTTATGCGGTCTTGCTAGCGGGTGGCTGCTCGGTTGCGGTCGAATCATTTCAAATCAAGGCATTATTGAAGGAAATCGAACGGCGAAAAGTTAACTTTATGTTTGCGGTGCCGTCTGTTTACCAGGCCATCTTGAATTATCCAAAACGAGATGCCTACGACTTAAGTTCTTTAAGAAAGGTCGCTTATGGTGCGGCGCCTATGCCCATTGAAGTAATTAAAAACTTGAAAGAGGCATTTAACTGCGATCTCTATAATGGATACGCTCAATCGGAGACATGCCCTGGAATTAGCTATTTGAGGCCAGAGCATACGCTATTGAAACCAAGCTCAGTCGGCCAGCCAATAAAAACCATAGAGCTCAGTATACGAGATGATAATGGCCAGCCAGTTCCAGCCGGCCAGATTGGCGAGATCTGTTGCCGTGGCCCTAATGTCATGAAATGCTATTTCAAGCGGCCCGAGGCTACACAGGAAAAGTTTCGTGGAGGTTGGTTAAATACAGGCGACATGGGTTATGTCGATCAAGAGGGATTCCTTTATCTCGCCGGTCGTAAAGATGATTTAATCAATAGTATGGGCGAGAAATTCTACCCCAGTGAAATAGAGGAAGTGCTATTTCAATATCCAAGCTTAAAAGAGGCGGCGGTTATTGGGATACCAGATCAAATTAAGGGACAAATTGTAGCGGCATTTGTCGTTCCGAAGGATAGTCATGAGCCTTCAATACCAGAGATTCGGAAATACTGCTTGACTCGTCTTGCCGATTACAAAATACCGAAAATATTCAGGGTAATAGATGAATTGCCAAGAAATGCAAGCGGCAAGATTTTAAAACGACAACTAGAGAATATGATACGGCCAGAGCAATAGATACATAAAATAAATTAAAAAGCCATTCTTCAAGTATTGAACTTTAGACTTGTTTGCTAAAAATGACTCCTTTGGACTTATGGCTGTCAACTTGCCATAGCTCCATGGGATTTAGTACTGCATGGAATATAGGGTTTTGATCAGCGTAAAGCCACGGATGCGATCGATTATGCGATGATTGTTAGATAAGCATCACTAAGAGTTAAGAACCTTTACACTTACACAAGCACCATGGAGTGGTTATGAAAATAGCAATTGTAGGCTCGGGAGCAATGGGCTGTTACTTCGCAAGCATGCTTTCGAAGTCGCAGCATAACAAGATCTTTATGGTTACGCGTAATCGCAACCAGATTCGCAAAATCAGGCAAAAAGGTATCCGAATAACACATTCGGATGGCGCTGAAGAACTATTCAATATTAATATTGACTTCGCACCGAATATTACCGAGGAGATGGACGTTGTATTAATTCTGGTAAAAAGCCAGGATACGGAAAATGCCATGCGGTGCGCGCGCCATTTAATTCACTCTCATACTTTTGTAGGAACGTTTCAAAACGGTCTTGGCAATGTTGAGACAATCGTAAAGTATGTTGAGTCGAGTCAGGTATTTTGTGGGTCATGGGTGCATAGTGTCATGCGCACCGATACAAATAATCTATATTATTCCGGTGGCCGAGGACCATTGCGGCTAGCAAAATACACATTGGACCAGCCCGAGCGGTTTAGCAGCGTCGTGAATGCTATTAAGGAAAGCGGTATTAACGTGGAAATAGCCGATGATTGGCGAGAAGTAATTTGGAACAAAATCGTCATGAATAGCGGTGGTAATGCGTTATCAGCAATTACACGCATGAATTGCCGAGCATTGGTCGAAAGCACGTATTTACGGGAAATTGTAAGACTCACAGTTAAGGAAACGGTTCAAGTGGCAATAGCGAGTGGAATATCGCTACGATATCAGGAACCTCCCGAGCAGCTATTGTTCAAGGCTTTGGCTGACATGGATAAAAATGAGCCTTCCATGCTTCAGGATATGAGATCAGGTAAAAGTAGTGAAGTCGATTTTATTAATATAGCAATAGCAAGACAAGGTGAAAAATTAGGGCTCAATACTCCCGTGAATTATATTTTAGGGTTAATGTTAAAGTTTTTCGAGGAAGCACGAACTCACCGCAATGCTAGAGAAGAAAAAATTTCTGCTACTTCGGTAAAGTAGCGAGTAGCACTATTTTTAACCTACCCTAATAGGTTTTTCTGGCTGCCTAAATATTACTCACATTAGCACTAAAGTTAACCTGTGAGATAACTTACGAAAGCAGTTTTCATTCTGAGGTATTTCGAAGCTCAGGTGCAATGCCTCTGAGCCGCAACAAGAATGCTTATCTAGAAAGGGAGACTTCCCCATGGGACCCGTTGTTCGTTTTGCTATTGTTGGATGTGGAAAAATTACGGCACGCCATCTTGATGCGTTGGCAACAACACCGGGATGCGAGTTGGTTGCGGTGACGGACCGAGTCAAGGAAAGAGCCGATGAGGTTGGATTCAAATATAAGGTTCCGTCATATACCGATTATTTGACCATGCTTCGGGAACATGATTGCGATGTTGTAAGTGTCCTTACCCCTAGTGGAACGCATAGCCAGGTTGCCCATGACGTTCTGAGTGCGGGAAGGCATGTCGTCGTCGAAAAGCCAATGACCTTACGGGTGTCCGATGCAAAGCGACTACTCAAGCATACTGAACGGGTCGGAAAAAATGTCTTTGTCGTACATCAGTATCGCTTTCATCCCGCCGTGCAATATCTTTACGATGCGGTAAATACTGGACGCCTCGGCAGGATAACCCTTGTGACAGGGCGAATTCGTTGGTGCCGGCCGCAGAGTTACTACGATGAATCTTCGTGGCGAGGCACCTGGGCGATGGATGGCGGCGTCATTGCCAATCAGGCTTGTCACCATGTCGATTTGTTCTCATGGATCGGCGGGCCCATTCACTCTTTACATGCGGTCGGCACGCAGCGGCTATCGAATATCGAGACCGAAGACGTCGCCGTTGTGAGCTTCCGCTTCGAAAGCGGTGCCTTAGGCGTAATGGAGGCCACGACGGCCACGCGTCCGCATGATATCGAATGCTCCTTAAGCGTTCTTGGAGAACACGGCACCGTGGAAATTGGCGGCACGGCGACCAATCAACTTAAGGTTTGGTCCTTCACCAAGCCGGTACCGGAAGACGAGCACATCATGCGTGAGTATGGCGAAAAAGTGGATGCACGAAGCAAGATTGGGCACAAGAGGTTTTACGAAGAACTCGTTGCTTCGCTCAGCGCGGGCAAGCCGTTTAGTGTCGATGGGCTCGAGGCTTACAAGACAGTCGAGATTATCAATGCGATCTACGATTCCATGGAGACGGGTGAGAGGATTCAGTTTCCTTATGAAGGTGAACACTCTCGGTTAGGTTTGAGACTCAGCGCTTTGTGATAAGGAGCTTAACAGCATGAGTACATACAAGATTTACCCGAATGTATTTATCGGCGAAGGCGCCGTGATTGGAGATTACGTCATCATCGGTGAACCGCCCGGCGATCACCAACCCGGCGAGATGAGAACGGTGATTGGCAAAAATGCCGTGATCCGTTCACACACAGTGATTTATGCTGGCAATATTATTGGCGATAACCTGCAAACGGGCCATGGCGTGATGATCCGGGAAAATAATGTTATTGGTGACAATCTCAAGATATGGAGCCAGGCCAACATTTACCATCATGTCCGCATTGGCAATGATGTAACGATCCATATGGGATCCGGCATCTCCGAGTTTTCGACACTCGAGGATAATGCCTGGATTGGGCCCCGCGTGATTACTACCAGCGTATTGCATCCCGGCTGCCCGAAAGCCAAGGAATGCTGGAAAGGCCCCACTATCAGGGCGGGCGCAGTGATTGGCGGTAATGCGGTCATTCTTCCCGATCTCGAGGTAGGAAGAAAGGCCTTTGTGAGTGCCGGCGCGGTCGTCACAAAATCGGTTCCAGACCACAAGATTGTATTCGGCAGCCCCGCGCGCATCGCGGGTGACACCTATACCTCCTTATCATGCCCCTATGGCTTGATCGATAAACCCTACCGAGAAGATGAAACAGAGCTTGCTCAAACGTCTCTCCAAAACACTATCTCCCAACTGGGAGGCTTAGGTCGGGTGAAATAATAACGGGTTATATTTCACTCAATCACCCTCTTTAATCGCTCAGGCTGATTTGTATCGTAGCTGCTAGGGAAAAGATATTGCGGTAGGCTATCCTGCCGCGGACTTTCGAGAGCACTCAAGAGGCAGAAAACCGGCCCTATATCTGTGATGTTTCCTTGAAATAAGGATTTAATCAAAAGGAGTTAACTATGAATCAGAGTGCAACGGCGAGTAAAGCAACCGCGACGGCCCTGCCGAAAATCCCTTTGGTGGATCTGAATGCTCAGTATCAAAGCATCAAGCAGGCGGTTAATGGCGCGATTCACGAAGTTGTCGAGAGCTCCGGTTTTATCTTGGGTAAAGCGGTGCAGAATTTTGAAAAGGAATTCGCCGCTTATTGCGGCGCCGCGCAGGCCATTGGTGTCGGGAATGGTACGGACGCAATCACTTTGGCCTTGCGAGCTTTGGGTGTGGGTCCCGGCGACGAAGTCATTACAACCGCCAATACCTTTATCGGAACGACCGAACCCATCGGCCTCGCGGGCGCCAAGCCGGTTTTTTGCGATATTGATCCTCTGACCTATAACCTCGACCCGGACAAGCTGGAACAGGCCATTACCGAAAAAACCCGTGCGGTCATCGCAGTCCATTTATACGGGCAGCCGGCGCCGATCGAGGCCATCAAGAAAATCACGGAGCCACGTGGAATCGCGCTCGTGGAAGACGCCGCGCAGGCTCATGGGGCCGAGTATCACGGTCAGCGCATTGGCTCGCTAGGCCACGCCGCCTGTTTCTCTTTCTATCCCGGCAAGAATTTGGGCGCCTACGGGGATGGCGGCGCTGTGGTGACGAACTCGTCGGAATTGGCCGATCGCGTCCGGATGCTGCGCAATCATGGCCGCCATCAGAAGTACGAGCACGAGATAGAGGGTGTCAACAGCCGTTTGGATGAGCTACAGGCCGCGATCTTGCGGGTCAAGCTCCGGCACCTCGACACCTGGAACGGGCGCCGAAGGCACCATGCTCAACAATACACGCGGCAACTCGCCGGGCTCGGCGTCGAGACGCCCATCGAGCAGCCCGGCGTTCATTCGGTCTACCACTTGTATGTGATTCGCACCCCCCACCGCGACGCCTTGCGCGAGTTCCTAGGCAAGCAGGGCATCAGCACTGGCATTCACTATCCTCTTCCTCTCCATCTGCAACCGGCCTACAGGCATTTAGGCCATGGAATCGGTGATTTCCCGGCCGCCGAAGCCGCCGCGAAGGAAATCTTGTCGCTTCCCATGTATCCGGAGATGACGGAAAGCGATATCGACCGCATCTGCGAGGGAATTCGGGAATTCATGACGACTCGGGTCGGGTGATGTCATGACCAATAGGCCGTGAGGCGGCCAAGATTCAGTCGAACGAGTCAAATCGCCTCACGCAGCCTCCCTAATGATCCTATCCCCTTGCGTGGACGCCTCCCTTATGATGAAAGGAGGCGCTCGGCGAGAAGAGCGATAAGCAAACCTGGCGGAAATTCGCGCTGGATTCAAGCCGCAGGCAATGAAACGGGCGCTGGTCCAGAAGGAAGAATAACGGCCATGACAAGGGCTGATCTCCAGAACCCATACTTGTGGTATATCAAAACTGCTGATTTCTAGCCATTATGCCAGTCCGGTCCATTCTTGGTCTCGATCATGTTAGCTCTTTACCCGTTCCGGTGATACAGCCTGAGCTTAGGTGGATCGTTTACTCCGGATTGAAACTTCCGCCAATTGCCGGAAAAAGATAAGACCATTTGGATCAACTTGGCCAATGAGCGTGTACCCATTTTCTCCATGATGCTTTCACGATGCTTCTCCACCGTTCTTTCGGTGATCCCGAGATCCATGGCGATCACCTTGTTGAGATCGCCTTCAACGACTCGTTGAAGGACTTGGTGCTCGCGGGGTGTGAGCTGAGCTAGGCGCGCCTCGATTTCGGCCTGCTTGGCGGCGTTGATTCGGAGATCTTGATCCCGAGCAAGGGCATCGTGGATGCAATGCAATATCTGCTGGCGGCTTGCTGGCTTTTCAATGAAATGAAACGCGCCGCTCTTCCAAGCATCCACAGCCATCGAAACATCACCGTGGCCGGTGAACACAACCACCGGAATATGGGCTTCCTGGGAACGCAACCAATCCAAAAGCCGCAGTCCTCCCATCCCCGGCATGCGTATATCCAAGAGCAGGCATCCGGCACGATTGGGATCAAAGGCTTGGCGAAACGCCTCGGCGCTCTCGAACATGTCCACCGGTAAACGAACCGATTCAATCAACCATTTGAGGGAATTCCGCATCATCTGGTCATCATCGACCACAAATACGGTGGGTTTAGTTGGCTCAGCTGGCACTGTAATCACGATTCCTCCTTTCAATGGGAAGGATCACGCGGAAGGAAGCTCCCTGACCAAGGCGGGAGTCAGCCGAAATCTCGCCGCCATGCGCTTCCGCTATCATGCGGCACATTGACAAACCCAGACCTACGCCGTCCTTCTTGGTCGTCATAAAGGGCTCGAATAAACGGGCTGCCAGATCCTCCGAAAAACCAATGCCCGTATCAATGACACAGACTTCGAGGGCCTGGCCCATGTTGCGCGTTCGAATAATTAACTGCCGGTCCCTACTATTCATCGTTTCCATTGCATCCATTCCGTTGAGGGTGAGATTAAGCAGTAGCTGTTGGAGGTGGGTTCTGTTTCCCCAGAGGAATCGAATATTTGATGCGAGATCCAAGCTCAATCCGACCTGTCGTCTCGTGATCTCCACGTCTATGAGTCGAACGGTTTCGCGAATCAGCGCATTGATATCCACCCGCTGCCGCCCTGGATCTTGTCGACGCAGCAACGCGCGTAGGTTCCTCGTAATATGGATTGCGTGCTCGGCAAGATTCCTGGTGTGCTCCACCATCTCGGCAAGCTCGGGATTGGACTTGAGCTCTTCCCGATAGCGAATGGCGGCGCCTTCCAAATAATTGGCAATGGCGCCGATGGGCTGATTAAGCTCGTGAACCATAACCCCCATCAGTTCACCGGCCGTAATCAGACGTTGGGCATGACAGAGTTCACTCTGTTGCTGAATCAAGCGCTGCTCAAATCGCTTCTGATCGGTAATGTCCGTGATTGTCCCAAGATATCCGATAATTTCTCCCGTCTTGGATTTTTCGCCCGTCGTCTGTCCATGCACCCAAATGGTTCGCCCATCGGGATGCAGGAAGCGATAGACGGATTTAAACAGCCGATATTTCTTAAGGGCCGTGTGCCATTCTGTAACGATCCGCTCCCGATCCTCCGGATGCAGCGCTCGTGTCCATCCGAAGCCCCAAGACTTCTCAGCATCCAGGCCAGTAATCTTGCACCAGCGCTCGTTGACATAAATGCACTCTCCTAG
>CADDYU010000178.1 GCA_902810705.1 Methylococcaceae bacterium | reverse complement strand
GGCGATAATGGACCGGCAGCGGAACCCGCGGTCCCGGCTGGCAGCGGTTCCCAGCCGGGTTCGGCGGCTCAAACAGGGTGGGGGGAGGCACGGTGGGCAGTGCGACTCCGGAAAAGCTGATTCCCTGGTCGGCCAGCACGATGTTTCCGAGTGCCGCGCTGACGCCGGGCAGGAATTGCGTTTCACCATTGGAATCGACGTAGGTGGAGGAGAGACACAAAGGGAAAGGAAGCGCGTCATCCTGCGACCATTGGATCTCGGTCACCGGCGCCGGCTTCTGCGCGGCGGAAGTAATGGGCTTGCCAGTACCTTCCTCGAACAGCGGATCGGCCAGCGTGTTGCCTTGGCCGTCCTGCGTGGTCACGCGGGTGAGCCGTACGGCGCAGCGATGGCGCAGGTCCGCGTCCGCAGCCTTGCCGGTCTGCGGACCCATCATTTCCTGAAAAATCAGGACGTCGCCCGGCTGCAGGTTGGAAAGCGTGCCCAGCAGCGTGGCCTCGGTCGCCCCTGCAGGGAGGCAGCAGTCGGTGTCGCCCCACGTGTAGAACGTGAGTTGATTGTGTTCCGGGAAGAGTTCGGCCTCTTGCATCGGCTCGAACACCACGACACCGGCCAGCAGCGCCTTCTCTTCATTGCCGGAACCAGGTTTGAGGTCGGACGGCATTCCCGGCGCAAACGTGTAGAAGCGGGTATCCGCCTTGTGCAGGGTCATCTGCGCCTTGACCTGCACGTGCATCCAGACGCGGGCATTGGCGCCATCGTGAACGTGGTAGTCCACCAGCAAGGCATGGCGGCGCAGCGAGATGCGGCTGCGAGCCGTCTGAATGTAGGCTTCGGTCGCGACGGCGTCTTGCTGATAGCTGAGGTGATCGCCGACATACGCTAGCACCTCAGTGAGCGCGATACCGAGATCGGCCTCGCTCGTGGCGTCCCAGTTCGCCAGGAGCTGGCTCATCCGGTCGAGCATGACCGAGCGAAACGATCCGTAATCCTTCGCCAAGTAGTTGATGGCCGGTGGCGCGGGCAGGTCTCGGGGACAATCGCACGGCGGAGGCGCGCAGTCGAAATCGGGGCCGCATTCGACCTTGAAGGAAAACTCGATTTCCGAGAGCTCGAGATCGAAGCCGGAGAGCGCCTCGGTCAGCTCGAACGGATCTTCTCGGGCCGTCGTGACTTGGTTGACCAGGCGCAGCTTGTAGGGGGAGAAGTCGCCGGCCTTGTCCGTCCGGATGACGAGCGTGTTGGCGGCGTCCGGCAGCGATTGGAAATAGGCGCTCTCCTGTGCGGTGGCCTGCGGAGGAGGCGCGGAAGCAGGCCCCGTCCATAAGCACGTGATTCCGGTGATGCTCTCGCCGCCGCTAATCAGAATGTTAAAAGGCGTGACCGTGGCCGGAACTGGCTTCAAACAATGCAGCAACAAGGTTCGCTGGCGCGGGCTAGCTAGCGGGATGGCCTCGTGATCCAGGACTTCGAGATAGTCGACGCCGTTGATGGTGGGGTTCGACAGCACCGCGGCCTTGCGATTCTCGTTGCAGCAGTTGTAGATCATGGTGTGGCGCTCCCGTAGACGAACGTCTGCACCTGGGTGACATCCGCGCTCAGCAGCGAGTAAGTGACCGTAACGGTCAGGACCGCGTCGGCCGACGTGGCGACCACGGACTCCACCTTGATGTAGCTGCTGAGCCATTTTTGCAAGGCAGCCTGCACCGTGAACTGGGTCGCCGCGGCCAGTTCCGCGCTGCTGGGAGCGAACGGAAGCTGCAGGAGGCCGCTGCCGAAATCAGGCAGATTTACGCGCTCGCCGGGCGAGGTAAACAGCACCTGCTCGATGAGCTGGCGGACGTAATCAGCGCCCGGGTCGGCGGTGCGGCCCCGTCCGTCGAACTGGTATGGAAAGTTGACGTTCATGATCGCACCTCAGGTTGCCAGCACCCGCGTCTGGGCGGCCACGGGCGCCAGAGGGGTGCCGGTCGGCGCGCAGACGGATACGCCGGTCATGATGACCACCGGCTGACCGAGCGATGTGACTCGCACTGCACCCACCACCCACTGGCCTGTCACACATGGACCGTTGGCAGGCGGGACGAACGGGCAACCCGCCACCAGGTAGGGTGCCGCAATGGTCGCGATCGGCATGCCCGAAACAAGCACCCGCGGACTCGGCGCCGGCGGCGTCGCCTGGCCTCCGTGCGCGCAAAGCACGGTAGCGCCCATGTGGAGAATCGGACCCGGCATGCTTATATCACCGTCAAGGCGCCGAGATTAATGTCTACCGTCGGACCAATCAGCGTGATCGTGGCGCCCTGTCCATTGCTGATGTAGATACCCGTTTCGTTGACGACGATCATGGCGCCGCTAACGCTCTTCAGCACGATGCCGCCGGTGGCCGGGGTGGGCGGCGCATCGCTCAGCAGCAGCGTGTTTTGCCCGGTCGTCTGCAGCACGATGTTCTGCCCGGGCGGGATGGCGGGTGGCGCGGTGGCGAGTGCGGGGACACTCGCCACCAGGCCCCAGAACCCTCCGGTCCAGATCGGGTAGTCCGGGTCGCCCTGCTCGAATTCCACCCAAACCTGCGAGCCGATTGGCGGCACGATGAAGCACCCGGATTGAATGCCCGCCGCCGGGACGCAAGGCATCGCCCAGCTGGAGGGAATTTCACCCAGGACATCCGGCACCTGGACGAGCACGCGCCCGATCTCCTTCGGATCGATATTGTCGATCACCAGGCCGCGGTATTTGCCATAAAAGCGCCTCGGGTTGTCGCCGGGCGAAGTAGATTGGCTGCTCATATGTTCACCGTAGGAACCGTGGAAACCAAGCCGTTGCGCGTGAGCGTGAAATCCTGCTTGTACTCGCCGCGCTTGATGCGGTGCTTCACGCTCTTCACGTAGTAAAGGCCGTCGAATGCCGGGCCGGCGCCGCGCACACCCACCAACTGCCGCGCCTTCAGGATGCCGCCGTATCGCGTCACATCGAGGCTTCCCTCGCAGGTGACGGCTTCGGCGTTTTGCGCGGCTGCGGCCAGGCCCATCATGATGGCTTGCGGAATCGGCTTCTTGGCTAGGTCGTCGCGCAGGGGCGTCAGGTCGGGCGGCAGAAGGTTCGTCGGTAGCGGAGGGATCAGCCCCAGCGGCGGATTGAGCGGAGTGATGGGCGGCAGCGGAATCGGAATGCTGACGCCCGTCTCCGAGTTGTAGATGTAAACCAACGGAATTTTGTTCTTCTGCTGGTCGAACGAGAACTGCATGCTCTCCACATTGGTGTAGGCGTCCATATCGACGCTCAGCGCCGGCTGCACCGGGCCGACCTTCACCTGCGGTCCCCAGTACGCCTTGCTGACTCCGGAGATCGGGCCCGGGTCGATATAGAAAACGTACCCGGCCTGCTCCGCGAGATAGCGGATGTACTGGAGGTCGGTTCCTTGCTGGCTGGGAATCTGGTCGATCGGCAATGGGACAAACAGCAACACGCTCGGAATCACCAGCGGGGCGACTCCGAAGAGCGCGTATTTCAGCAGCAGCAGCGCGACGCGCGCTTCGGCGGGCATGGCCGGGAACGGAAAGCCGCTCAAAGTCGACTGATCCATCAGGACGGTCAGGTCCTTCCCCAATAGGGTGAGCGTGGAGTTGGAGCCTTTGTCGCCGGGCGAGACGTGGTTGTCAGTAATCACGCCGTCGATCAGCACGTTGCTGACGCCATTGACGGTCGCGACAATCACCACGCGCATGAACAACAAAGGCAGCCCACCGGTAAGCAGGAAAAGGATCTGCAACGGCGACTGCTTGTCGATGCTGAAGGTCAGCTTAAAGCCGCTCTGGCTGGTGTCTTCCACTTGAACTTCCACTTCCGCCAGCGCGTCCATCACGGGCCGCGGCGGCGTGAGGGGAATGATGGGTCCGATCAAGAGGGTTAGCTGGACGCTCTTAAGTAGCATTGGGCGCTCCCGGCACGCTTTGCGGCATGGTGATGTTGAGGACCCGGCCCGGCGTTTCCACCAGCGACCGCGGGCGGATCGCTCCGTTGGCGTCGCAGATCAACCAAAAGACCAGCGGATCGCCGAGATACTTGGCGGCGACGAGGTCCAGGCGGTCGCCCTGAACCACCGTGTGCCGTGCGACGGTGGCGAAATTGGCTGCGCCGGGCTGGGGCACAAATCTCCGCGCAAGGTACGTGATGTTCTGGCCGCCCGGAGCGGTGTAGGTCCGGGTTGCGGAGCCATGGTATCGGCTGTCGGCCGGGAAATTGACGGGCGGCACTAGGCCCATCTGGATCAGTTGCTGCAATGGATAGTTCACGGTAGGCCTGCCAGTCCGAGAGCGTTGATCGCGACGGTGACCGCTTGAGAGGCGAGCTGCTCTTTGTTGCCGAGATAGGCCATGAAGAGCCTCCCGCCGGGATGCGAGAATCCGAGGTCGTCCACGGTCAGGACGCGCATGCCGAGGCTGACCTTGGCGCGGATGGGATTCAGGTTGACGTCGAAAGCCTCTTCGGTGATCGAAAAATCGGTGAGCCGCACCGGCACGACGCGGCTTTTGCTCCACACGAACAAGGTGAGCGGCTGCTCGAGCGGAATAATCTCGAGCGTTCCGGCATTGGCCATCGCGTCGTCCGCCTCCAGGGTCTCGACGGTCGGATTGACCAGCATTTCGAGCTGCGCCAGTTGCGGATGGAGGCCGAACTGCACCGCTGTCGGATTCTGGGGAGGAAATTCGAGCTGGTCGGTGGCGTCGAGCTCGGCTTCGATTTTAATGGTCTCGACGGCCGGCCCGCGCAGCCGGAGCGCATCGACGCGGACGCCGTCCTGCCCGCCCTGCAACGCCTGGATCTGTAGCGTCCGGCTCAGCGAGTCGGGGTTGTATTGCAGCGCGATGATGCTCTGAACCACGGAGGTGTCTGGGTCCATGGTCACGATGCCGCCGCGTACCAGGCGGGGAGAGATGGGGGATGCGGAACTCATGACATGCCCTCACTTCCTCTTTTAGCCTCTAACCGCGATCCGTTTCACTGGCTCCGCCGCAGCCGGCGCCCTGGTTGAAAATCGAATCCAACATCGATTCCAAAACCGCGGTCACGCCGGCGACGCCCAAGGCGGTGCTCATTAACGCCTCCCACGTTTGAGGTATTCGTCCAGGCTGGGCGACTTGCGCGCCGGCTTGCCCGGGGAGCGATTCGAGGGCAAAGGGGCCACCGCGGTTACTTCAATCCTGCCAATGTGGATTTGGACTTCGTCCGGCTCGCGCGCCGACCTCGCACTAGGGAGCGAGGAGGAAGGTGGCCGCTGTTTGACCGGAGCGAAGGAGGACGGCCGCGCGTTTTGCGCCGGAGAAGATGGCGCTACATTTTTTTGGATGGTGTTGACGATCATTAGCGGCGTGTACGAGTCGGCAGCGGGGGATACTTCGATAACCGGGAGCTCAGCCGCCTCCGGCTGGCCCGCGGAAATGGGCGTCTCCACCGGATGGATCGGGCTTCGCGCTCTATGAACCCCGGCCAATTGGCTGGCTGGCGCTGACGGGCCGGCGGCCACGTCCGGAGCGGCGGAGACGGATCTGAGCGGAGGCCGCACTGGCGCCGCAGAGGCCGGGTTTGCCGCATGGGATTCAGCTGCCGGCATGGCCTGAGACTGGGTTGCGGGCCGCAACACTTCCGGCTCCCGTGACGCTGCCCGCACGTCCCGCGCTTCTCTGTACCGCCACGGCGGGGTTATCCGCTCCTCTTCGATAACCGGGAGCTCGGCCGCCTTCGGCTGGCCCGCAAAAAGCGGTGCCACCACCGGATGGATCGGGCTTGGCGCTCTGTGAACACTAGCCACGAGGCGGGCCAGGTATCCGCTCATTCCAGCACCATCCTCAGGTAGTACGAGCGGCGCGCGCCGCTCAGCCGGAGAATTTCCGGTTCCGTCCAGCCATAGGCGGAGGCCAGAGTGTGAACCTCGCGGAGCAGCCGCTTGGCTTGCGCGTCCATCTCGGCCCAGAGGAAATCGACCAGATCGAGGGGCTCGTTCCATTTGGCTGCGCAGGCGGGACAGCGGAACTCCAGGCGCGTTTCCGCCAAAGGGTCGGCGCCGGCGAGGCGGTCACCGACTTCCTCAAGATCCTGCTCCGACCAGTGCTCTGTTCCGTCGGCATCGAGGCAGCAGCTCTCGAGCAGGCGCAGCGGCGCGACAGCCGAATCGCTCTCGGCCGCCACGCAGGCCAGGTCGCGGCTGGTGGGCAGGCGAAACAAACGACCGCGCACCTCGACGCGCTCATCTGCGGAGCGTTCTTCCCGCGCGATGAGCGATTGTACGTCCATCTGAAATTCGAGGCGTTCCCCGCACTGAGGGCAAGCGATCCAGGCTTCCAGTGTTGGCCCGAACATGGCGGAATGCCATTCCGCCAGGGCGCTGTTCCGGCGTCCGAGCGACCAGTCTGCGGGCGCATTGCCTGAGTTTTCCGGAAATGCGGCGGTGAGCACCATCAATCCGCGATCCAGGGAATGCAGACGGGTTCCGCGCTCCCAAAGGTCAAGCACCGCCGAATCGGAAAGGGTTTGCATGGCATACCGATCACGCGCTGACCGAACTCAGGGACGGCTCCTGTGGCTCGGTGACACTGGTGTCGCGTTCCCATCCTTCGTTTTCGAGCTTGATGTGCTCGATGGCGATGGCGTTGGCATTGGCGTCCAGGTCCGGCAGGGCCTGATACTCCGAGACCCAACAGCGGTAGATTTTGTAGGCGATCACCAATTGACCCGCTTCGTTGTAGAACTCGAGGTAAATGTCTTTCCGGAAGTTGGCCAGCGAGACCTCGGATCCCAGCGAGGCGCCGAAATTCCATACCAGGCCGGCCCAATCATGAAAGGCGAGGTCCTGCGTGAGCCCCCGCTCCAGGGTGATAGCGTCGAATTTGTTCCGGCCGGGCGACTTATGGGAAGTCGACGGGTCGCCCCCAGCACGGTGCTCGACCACTTCGGTGGTACGCTTCAAGGCGCTCACCTTGCTCACCCCAGCGACGTACTTGCCGTCCCATTTCAGGCGGAACTTGAAGTTCTTGTAAGGATCCAACCGTTGGGTATTGACGGAAAACTGAGCCATGCGTTTGCCCTCCTAAGAATGTTCTACTGGCCAGCCATCTGCTGGATCTGAATGACGACGAACTCGGCCGGGTAAAGAGGCGCGAAGCCCACCAGGATGTTGACCACGCCTTGGTCAATGCTCGCCTGCGGGTTGTTCTCCGCGTCGCATTTGACGAAGTAGGCCTGCTGGGGCGTGGTGCCCTGGAAAGCGCCTTGCAGGAAGAGCCCTTGCATGAAGGCGCCGACGTTGAGCCGGATCTGTCCCCACAAGGTCTCGTCGTTTGGCTCGAAGACGACCCATTGCGTGCCATTGTACAGGCTGGCCTCCAGAAAGAGCGCCATGCGGCGGATCGGCACGTATTTCCATTGAGAGCCGAACTGGTCGGCGCCTTGCAGTGTGCGCGCACCCCATACGACATTGCCGAAGACCTTGAACTGGCGTAGGCAATTGATCCCCTGCGGGTTAAGTGTGCCATTCTCCAAATCGGTGAGGACGTATTGCAGACCCGTCACGCCGCTGAGCGATGCGTCAATGCCGGCTGGAGCTTTCCAAACGCCACGATTGGCATCCGTAGCGGCATAAACTCCCGCTACAAATCCGGATGGCGGAAAAAGACGCGGCCGGTTATTGGCCAGTGGATCGGGCGCCTGAATCCACGGGAAGTAATATGCCGCGTGATCGTTGTTCGTGCCCGATAGCCCTTTTAGCCCAGAAAGGTCGACACCGACAGGGCCATTCTGGAGGTTCGTGAAGGTGGCGGTTTGCGGGCAGTCGACAATATAGAAGGAGCCGAAGGCGCGGGGGTTCTGTCCCCCGGCGGACGTCGGCGTGCAGTAATTCTCGAGATTGGATATCGTGGCTTCGTCCGCTTCTCCCGGCACGCAAAGTAAGTTAAAAATGGGCACCTGATCCAGCAAACGGATGCCATAGAGAGCGCCGTTGGTGAGCGCGCCACCGAGGTTCAAGGCTGTCTCGAAATCGCCATTCCCGTTGATGCCGTCTTTCGGGTTAAGAACCGTGCCGTCTTTTCCTCCCTTGAGTGTGCCGGTTCCGGGCGCTCCCGGCACAGTGATGGAAGCCGGGGCGGCGGGCGGAGTCTGCGTTGGATCGACGAAGGTCACGTATTGGGAATCGTTGTCGATCACGGCGATCGCCGAGGTGGCGGTCAAGTTCAGAAAGGTCTCCAGCGGCTTGCCAGTCGGGTCCTGAACCTGCAGACTGAAGACGCCGCTGCCGGTGGGGTTGACGACAACCTGGTAGCCACTGGCCCATTGGCCTGGGTTCCTGGCAAACAGTGTAAGGCCCTCAACGGTCGTGCTCGCCGTATGTTTGTCCGTCCAAACCACGCGGACAACGTAGGCCTGCTGTCCGCCGTTGGCGAAAAACTGATTCACCGCGTAGCCGAGATAGCTGCGGGGATCCAAGCCGCCGAACTCGCGTGCAAAGTCCATCCAACTCTGGACCAGGACCGCTTTCGACACGGACCCCTTTTGGGCCCAGCCCACAAACGCTGCAATCGATGTCGCCACACCCGTAATCGTGTGCACGGCGCTCGGCAGCTCCTCTATGTAAACACCGGGGTAAGTCAACTGTGGCGGCATCTTTTCGATCCTCCTGGCAGGTTAAATCCGTTTTTCAGAACCGCAACCTTGAGAGCCATCGGCTCGCGCCATGGATACCGAAACATAAAAAGCCAGTTTCCGCAACTTAAAAGCTTATCAACAGCAGGAAAGTTGAGAATTCCGGAAAGCCCTGAAGCGCTCCACCATGCTATGGGTGCGAGGCGACTTCGGCTTGGTCAGGCGGTGCTCGATTCCCAATGCTTGGCAGAGCGCGTCGAACTCATGGGCTCCGGTAGCATCCTTGGCTGCTTGGCCGAAGACGCGATCGGTGAACTCCTTGCCGTTATCGGTGAGGA
>CADDYU010000177.1 GCA_902810705.1 Methylococcaceae bacterium | reverse complement strand
CCCGTATTCCGCGCAAGAAACCCTGGCCGCCCAGGCCCCCAACATGGCCATTCGTCTGGCCGCCAGCCGTATATGTGTATCCTCCGAAGGCCCCGCCCAGCCCTCCTGATGAAAGTGCAGCCGACGGTGTCACAGTCACTCCTGAACCAGCTTCCGCCGCCCCCGGGGGCAGCGAATATGTTCGCTGGGTGCAGGACGCACTCAACCGAGCTCTAGGGCTGCGGCTTCCGATTACCGGCGTCATGGACGCGGCGACGCGCAGTGCGCTACGGAGATTCCAGGAACAGCAAAGCTTGCCAGTGGATGGCATCGCTGGACCAGAAACCAAGGAAGCGCTGGTACACGCAAGGGGCGGAAAATCCGCATCTTCTCAGGGAGCTGCGGACAGGATAGCGGGCATCCAAGATACTAATAGATCCGTTGAATCCGCTGCTATGGAGCCTGCTTCATCGAACATGGCCAAGTCAGCTGAACCGGAGCCGATGGTATCAGCTTCGGAATTCGATTTCGAATGGGAGACGTTCCATGATGAGTTCGAAGATGCTGAAGAGGGGCAACTGGGTCAAAGTGCCATTGACCAAGCAATCAGAGCGGCCAAGAGGCAGATGCAAGTTCACTATGACCTTCAAAGGAAGTACGCCGCCGGTGCCGGCAAGACCAACGATGGAACGGCGGCACGCAAGGAGTTCGCGAAATACTGGGAATGGTCGCACGAACACGAATTCCTGGAGAAGCTGAAGGCGGTATACGAATCTCAGGCAGGAGTTCCTCTGAGCTACAGAAGCTATCCGGTGACCAAGGTCGACCCGAACACCGGGCAGTCAGGGGAAAACAATCCGTGGAGGCCGAGCACAAAGCGTCAGGTCTTTAAGCAACTCGAGGCCGATGGAAGTTTCTGCCTGGGCGCTGCGAGAGCGATGGCCTTCAGAACCGTTTTCGGCCTGGGTAGGCCGAGCAATCGCGCAGTTCTCACGGATCTGAAGAAGAAGATCGAGGCGGCCAAGGCTTCCGGGGACACGAATGCCGAGGCCAAGCTGATCATCAGCCGCATCGTCAGTCATTCGCATGATCCCGGAAGCGTGAAGCAATTCAACCAGGATCTGGCGTCGAGATACGGCATAAAGAACACAATTGTCCGCAACGCATCGCGAAGCGAAGCATTTGATGCGCTGAAAAAAGGGGCACCGATCATCGCAGATCTCGAGGGTGGATGGCATTGGGTGTTAGTCCAAAGATCTCCACGAGGACAATTATGGGCCAATGATCCTCTCTCGGGTTCCGGCGTGAGAAAGTTTTCGTCGGACGAATTGGGTTCTCGATTCGAACTTATCGTAGATGCCAAAACCGGTGACCCCATTACGCCCTACAGGGCCGGACCGTATCTAAAATGAGTCATAACAACACTCAATAGCAGAAGCTTGGCGGCACTAACACGCTGCACAGGAGAACCTGTTGCGAGCGCAATGCATGCTTTAACCTGCAACCCAGCACACCTGGCTACAAGTCCGAGTACAGGCAATCGCCTAAATCTTTCAAAATTGCGCCTCGGATTAAGCACGAAGGAGGTCAGTGATGAGCACCGCATTCAGTTTTCAAGAAAAGTCGTTCGAATTCGATCCCGAGTTAGAGCTGGAAGCAGAGACCGAATTCGATCTAGAGACTTTCGAGTCGGAGCTAATAGACTCCGAATGGGAAGAGGAAACCCCGCGCGGCACGACCGGTTACCGACCACCGGGACGTCCGCCGCGGCCGATGCCGTATAGGCGGTGGCCGCCCAAGCGTTCTGTATGGGGGTATTCACCTCCGCCGTTGTTTGTGGATCAAAGGATCGAAGGTGAACCTATCTCCTGCACCAGCCTCGCGCACGGCACCGAGTTTGTCCGCTGGGTGCAGAGCTCGTTGAATCAGATTTTGGGCCTACGGTTTCCGGTCACCGGTGTTATGAATGCGGCGACGCGCAGTGCGCTGCGCAAGCTTCAGCAACGGCATGGACTCATGGCCGACGGTATCGCTGGGCCGGAGACCGAGCGCACATTGGTCGAAGCGAAGAAATCTGGAAAGGATCGGGCGGGCGGTCTTACCGGCTCAGCCGAATACGAAGAGCTATTGGCTGAGGTTACCGATAACGGAAAAGCAGATGCTTTCGTTTTAGACAGCGACGGAAAAAGATATTTTGATACATTTCCCTGGCTTGGAAATTTGGCGATCCAACGAGTAACCATTTTGAGACCGTCAGATTTCGAGAATCTCATGGATCTTATGCTGGCGTCGAATCGAAAGAATTTTGTGATCGATGCCCATGGCGACCCAAATGGTTTGCATATGCCTCTGGCCAGCGCAACTAGAATATCCGCGACAAAAAATTCCTTGTTCATCCTGAGGGGAATTGAATATGTTCGATCCCTCATCCGAGCGGCTCAAGAAAACGATACTTTCTGGGGGCGGGCTTCCGGAGCGGATTTGGAAAGCTGGCGGCGAATTGTGGAAGTATTGCATTCTAGAGCATGGCAACAGATGGTGGGGCCAGGCTGGCCGACGGTGACTCCCCAAGTCTCCAGCGTGGGTGCAGCCAAGAGCATCGTCCAAGCTCGCATCAACGCACTGGTGGATTCCCTATTCCCCGGGAGAATCACCAACAAGCAAGATCGAGTAGATAGGCTCATCAATAAAATGCTGCGGTTGCAAGCCAAGGGCATTCGTGAAATCCAATTCCGCGCCTGCAATATTGGTAAAGACGCCAGTTCACTATATGAGTTTCGGAAGTTTTTTGGAGCGGATCACCTCTGTGCTCCTGATGTGCGTAGCGGCATAGGATCTGTAACCCCCGGTATTGGCCGGCGATCTGTCGATCGGTTAGCGCGCAATCGTCGAACGCAGGTATTTAATATGCCTAGTGGTCGATTTGCCATCCTGATTAATGTTCTGAATCACGAATTTGAGGCATTTTGTGCAGCAGACGTACAGGCGGCGGCGAATGAATGGGTTGCCAACCATATCATGGCTAACTCGACGTATCGAAGAGGAAAGTTTCCGATTCATTTTCTGCACACGCGCCCACCTGTCTTTCCATTAGATAACGACTTTGCGGCTCATATTAAGTGTCGTTCATCCTTCTGGGAAGGTGCCGTTCGTGGGAGTGAAAAGCGCCGGCAAGAAATTGAGGATTATGAAGAACGGGAAGAAAACTGGGCGATCGAAGAACCAGAAAATAAAAAATATGATGAATATATCGGCAAATTAACCGAAGAGGAATTCGAAGAAGAGGATGCGACAACGCTGGTGCTTTCGCTTGACAAGCTCAAGATTGATGGCCTTCCCGAGATTACCTTGACGTTGGGGGATAGCGGGCAATACGAGGGATTCTTTAGAGAACCCCCATCGTCATACAACGGATCGGTGAAACTAAGTGGAAGGGTTCAAATTGAAAAAGCGGGAACCCGACGGAACTATGATTACGATCTCGATCGTCGCCAATGGCCTCTGGGTAAGGCGTGGGCCAATGTTGGGGTCGGCGGCGCTATCTCGTCGAGCAGCGCCGGTTTCTCTTCCGTCAAGCGAGACGGGACATTTAACACATCGACCTGGATCGGCTACAAACCCTACTTGGTTCGTCGTCTCGCAATACAAGTGATATTGGCGCTCAAAAACGGCAAGAGGTTCGGAGCCAAAGCGGTGGTGCAGCTAATCGATCTGGCCGGCTTCCTGGCGATCGTCGACCCCAAGGAAAAGACCCGCCCTTCGTGGCAGACCCACTTGCAGTTTTTAGCCTCGGTGCGAAAGGTTTTTCATGGCAACGCCAGAGAACCACAGTTTATAAGGCCATTCAACTGGATATTGTATAGACACCGGGATGTAGAGCCGCTGTTTAAGTTTTGCACTCCCGATGAAGAGCGGCTTCGACCTAAGCCTAAACATTGCACTCCCGCGGAACAAGCCGCAGAAAGGCGGCTTAGACTCTACAAAATACTTTATGACAAAGGAGAGTGGCTGGAAATAGGACATGTACTTGCCGGAATTGAAGGCTCGCCAAAACAGGAGCCGAATAAGAATCAGAATATTCCAATACCAATCCGGCCGGAACTGCTCGTGACTTGGTCGGGCGATCTGGGTAGTGCCTTGCAACGTTATATTCAGCATTTTTGGCTTGCAACAGACAAATACGGGAATCCTATAGACAAAGACGATCCACTCGATCTGAATTACTATCTTGTGAGGGAAGCAAGCCGATCCGATCTAATTGGAGACATTGATGGGATCAATATCGGAAGCGCCTACGATTCCTCACATTCTTTGGCAGATAATCTGAATGCCTACTATGGCAAGAAAAGCCTTCGCCGGTATCACGAGTTCATCGCTAACTCAAAGAACGAGAAGGGCGTAGCGGAACTGCCGCTGGAACCTGGCAAGAAACCTCCCAAGCTCTCCAGGCAAGCTCGGCAGACGATAGCCATTCACACCCATGGATATCTGAAATATTTCTGGGTGACAGGTGCACTGTACCACGGCGCCGAGCCCGCCAAGCGCAAGCGAGTAGATGACATCATGAGGGTGGATAGCAAGTTGCTTCGCTTATCTGCTGAAATTCAGCAGGTCGTCGATTATTTTGTCCATTTTCTCGAGGATGGACTTGCGCGGGAGCAAAGACAAGGTGTCCAGCCGGAACTTGAAGAATCTGATGAATTTCTTGATGAGTTGGATGAGGAACAGGAAAAGCCCGAGAACGAATTTGAAAACTGCAGCAACGTGCAAAAAAACCGGCTTCAGGCTGTTTCTAATTGGGCTAGGAATGCTGTTACCAGGGCAGCGGGACTCGTCGGAAACGCCTATGGACGACCCGATAGAATGTCTCCAAAAACCCGTCAAGTCTTGACTAGACACTTTCGCACAACCGATCACGACGATCTCCTGAAAATTCTTTTAAAGCTAAGGTCTATTCAGAAGGCCTTTGAGAAAGGTGTGAGTTTTAAGTGTGAAGCTAAATGTGATCCTATAAGGGGTGTGATCCCTTGTGGCCATGCGATGTCTACGCAATGGTTTGGAGGTTTTGGAGATGTGCATATTTGTTTTGACGGCCGCCCTAAGCATTGTGATGTTACTAGGCTATCCGCGTATGAACAGACAGCCTTAATCATTCATGAGGTCGCTCATAGATATGTAGGGATTGACGATCAGGCTTATTATGATGCTGTGCGGCAAGATTATTTTGATAAATCAGGAACCCGTGTTCGCTTGGATGCTAAAAGAACGATGAACAATGCGGATAGTTATGCCTATTTTTCTTTGGATTTGTGATAAACGCGTAGGGGAATAGAAAACGTTTTCTGCCCAAGAAAAACACCTCAACTTACAGGAGAATATGATGGCTACAGTTTCTATCGTCTCGAATGAAGGCAAACTTGACTCTGCGTCTGCCGTTTTGGAGGTGATTGCGACAAACCCGGAATATAACCAACCTGTGTTGCGTATCAAACAAGCAGGTGAACGCGGAGGCGCGGCCTCGATCCGGATCGATGACCGAAATCCTGACATCGAGTTGATCGAGACTGACCAAATAGCTCCTGCGGGGAAATATGAAATTGCCGTTCAGTCGGACAGGCTTCAGATCAACGGCCGCAACGCGAGTGATACTGGCTTCGAGACCTTCATCGTGTTTCAGCGGCCAGGAGTGGGTGGCAATCCTCTGCGGCCAGGAGCGGGCGGCAATATCGGATTCGGGACGAAGAGCCAGTTTGGTAAAGGACACCGTGTCATCGCGATTGCCAATGCTTTGGTCGCCCCGTCGGTGGACCCTGCTGACGGTGGAATCTTGTTTGTCGAGAATGGAGCGCTCATGTATCGGGGCTCGAAGGGAACGGTAACCATGATTGCACCCGCTTAGGCAATGTGAGGGTTTGGCGATAGGGCTTGGCATTTCCATCTCGTGGGCGGAATGCAGAGGGCGGCACGCGTTGGAAGACCGAAATGGTTCCGCCGGAGCATATCCATATCAAGCCGTTTCGTGGAATGAGAGGAGAGTAAAAATGGCTACGGATTACATTTGGCCGCTCAGCAGGAGCTCCATCCCCAATGACATGAATACCTCATTCGGGCCGCGCATCAACACCAACCGGTGGGATTTCCATGATGGCATCGACCTGCCGGCCGAAAAGGGCACGAAGGTTTATGCCATGCGCGACGGAACGGTACGCTTCGCCGGAAGAAAGGGACAGGACGGATATAGTTCGCGCCACATTGTCATTGAGGTCGACGACCCCCATGACGGCAAAATGTATCTCGTCCACCTGCATCTCGACAGCATCGACGAGGCTGTGAAGCCCGGCGTGACTGTCGTGCAGGGTCAGGAGATAGGCACGGTTGGTGATGATGATGCGACGTACCCCCATTTACACGTCGAGTTCCTGCAAAGAACGCCCGATACCGATGCGCAAACCAGCCGCCATCCTTTGCGGTATCTTCCTTATTCCAAGACGGCGAACTTCACCGTGCCGGTCGCCGACCGTTTCAATCGGAGCGGGGCGCGCATGGCAGCGCGGCTCCTATTCGGCGCCTGCAACAAGTCCGAGGGCGATCTGCTCGGAGTTGAGGTGGACCTTCTGAGCGGTACCCAGCTACTTGAAACCCTGAGCGTCGATTTTCACGACGAAGAAACCATCAATAAGAGGAGAGGGAACAGCGACAGGAAAATCTTTAGGAAAGATATCGGAGTCGAAGGCTACCAGAAATCCCCGATGAACGACCCTGCGCGCATGCGGACTGACCTTCGCTACGGCATTCTGGTCCGCAACCTGCCGGACGAGTGCGACACATTCATCGCCCGAGTCATCGATGTCGGCGGCAACACCGTTACGAGTGCGCCGATTCCTGTTCCGAACCAAACAGCGACGGAGGAATTCGTCGATTTCGAGGACGGCGAGATGCCGCCTACTGGATGGAAGGTGGTAAGGAGCACAAGCGGCACCGGAACATCGGTTTCGAACGAGACTTTCCCTGGCCACGCCGGTACTACTACGAATGGAATGCTCTGCGGCGACGATTCGGCAACGGAGGCGACAACACAACGCGCCGGCATCGAGTTCACACTGCCCGCCGGCCGCTTCGAGTGGATCGCCGAAGGCTGGTTCAATCCGACGGTGGTGGAGTTCGCAGAGTTGGAAGAGAACACATCGATTGAGGATAGATCGATCCAGCTGCTTCGTTTCCTGGGCAACGAAGGCCTGAGTGTGGCTGCCCACATCGTTCGCCATGCGGGAGGCCTGCTACTCGCCGGGATCGTGGCGAATGATCGGGATGGTCACCTGAAAACCGACATCAGTTCTTCGGTCATCGGCCTCGGCATGTGGCGCCGGTGGCGACTGCGTCTGCTGCGGGTCGGCACCCGGGAGACCACCGCGGTGCTTTACCTGAACGTGAATGGCGAAATGGAGGAGCAAGCACGGCTCAATTGGGATTCAACGGCGTCTGAGCCATCAGCTCTGCGGGCTGGAATCGGCCGGTCGCCGGCAGGAGCCAGAGCGACCGTGCTGGTCGACGAGCTGCGGGTGACCGAGAGTCTCCTTGCCGACTGACCGGTGAGAGGCGGAAGGGTGTCCATGATCATCGACTGTCACTGCCACGCCGGCCAAGGCGATGGACTAACGGGCCCGTGGGATACGCGGGCACCGTTGGAAGCCTATCTCCGCCGCGCGGCCGAGGCCGGAATCGACCGCACGGTACTCCTGGCCGCCTTCCATTCGGATTATGCGACGGCCAATCGGGGGGTCGCGCGTATCGTGGCACGCCGACCCGATCGATTCTACGGGTTTGCTTTCGTCCATCCGGACCGCGATCGGGGACGCCTAGTTGAGCTGGTAAGATTGGCCGTCGAGCGCTATGGCTTCGTCGGCATCAAGGTTCACCGCCACGACGGGCGTATCACGCGCGAGATCTGCGAAGCGGCGCGGAGCCTGTCGCTGCCGGTGCTTTATGACGTTATGGGCGAGGTGTCGGTGTGCGAACTGCTCGCCCAGGAATATCCTGACGTCGCCTTCATCATTCCTCATCTCGGCAGTTTCGCGGACGATTGGCGGGCACAGCTGGCGCTGATCGATCATTTGGCTCGGCATGCCAATATTTATACCGACACGGCAGGCGTTCGCCGCTTCGATTTGCTCGAGCAAGCCGTAAAGCGGGCAGGGGCGAGAAAAATTCTATTCGGCTCGGATGGTCCCTGGCTGCATCCCGGTATCGAACTCGCGAAAATCTATGCGCTGGGCTTATCGGAATCGGAACAAGCCTTGATCCTGGGGCAGAATTTCCTTCGCCTGATCGCGCGGGTACACACACAGGCTCGCTTGCCGCATGACGTTGCTCGACGGTTCCCGAAGGCGGAGCCCCCGATTGACAGTGAATACCGAGATCCGTGGCTGGGTGAATCTTCTTCTTTGTGCTAGTGACCCATCGAGGGCGTTTTTTAAATCGTCTTATCCAGGCAGGTTAGATTGGGTTGGCGCCGATTGGCGCGCCGCATCTGCAAGGCGCGATCGGTTACGCCGAGTTTACTGGCGGCCCGGTGCAGGTTGCCGCCTTCGTCGCCGACAGCGATCCGAATGGCCGTCTCGGTGGTCGTGCGGCCGATTTCTTTAAGTCCCACGCCTAGATTCAAAGCGTGACGAATGGCGTCTTCGAATTGGGCATCGTGCCAATCATCGGTTTGGCTGAATTCCGCGCTCGGCCGGTCATCCTCGGGAATATCGCCCAGAGTGATCGGGCCCGTTCCTACATGGCGATAACAGATGCGCGAAACCAATTGTCTGAGTTCCCGGACGTTGCCCGGATAATCGCGTTGCAGGAGGAATCTACGAACTGGCTCGTCGAGCTCGACGGGGGTTCTTCCAGGCCGACATTCCGCCATGAAGTGGTAGGTTAGAGGAAGAATGTCCTCGCGGCGCTCGCGCAAGGCCGGCAGGCGGCATACCCAGCTGGCGATGCGATAGTAAAGATCCGCTCGGAAGTGTCCATGCTCTACGGCCTGCGTCAAGTTTCTATTGGTTGCGCAAATCAGCCGGAAATCCA
>CADDYU010000176.1 GCA_902810705.1 Methylococcaceae bacterium | reverse complement strand
TCCCAAACCGATAGCTCGCACGCGAACAATGCGCAAAAATTATTTCTGTGAAGTACTAAAGAACGAAGTAATAAATCCTGCCGCGCACAGAAGGCACAACGCTTGAGTATTAAAAGTTATTAGCTAGGATTGGTCATAAAACCGTAATATAGGCATGTTTCAAATTTTTAACAAATTCATCTCCTCATTGAAATTTAGTCTAACTTAATTCACGTTCCACTGTGAAGGCCCTTTCTATATAACCTTAGTGTTATATAACTCCTCCAGCCAATTCCCTTGTTTTTAAGCCTCTCACATTAAAATTAAAAGTAAAAGTCTAATTAGAGGAAACAATAATGATCTAAAAGCGTGCATCACAACCCTATATAGGGCGGATTTGTGTCTTGCTAGATTTATTGGGATGTCCGAGTGGCTTCCAATAGATACGTGCTGGATACCGGCATACTAGTTGCATTAATCCAATTCTAAACGACAATGTATTTCAGTCATGAGTACAGACAACTGTCATATTGCCAGCGTATCTTTTGTATGTATCTTTCTAAGTACGAGCTCCTCCCGATTAAGAGACTCAGGAAATTCCTGGGATTGTTAAGAAACCGCTTGATTCGGGTCGGACTCAATTGAGGAGGCGATGATGGAAAGCCAACAATCACTCGATAGGTTTATGGAATCCGTAGTTCCAGTGACCGAAACCGGATGTTGGATGTGGGTCGGATCGGTGCAGGAAAACAGCGGTTTAGTTGCCGATAATGAGGCTGTCGTACCCGATAGATTCTCCTGGGAAATACACTTCGGACGTATTCCCAACGGGATGACCGTTTGCCACAAATGTATGGTGCAATGCTGCGTGAATCCTAGCCATCTATATCTCGCGCCGGGCTAGGACGTTAGATTTTGTTTACAGAATTCAGTATTGCACGTCCGCGACACATAATATTCAAAACGATGCTGGGGGAGGCTGCGGCCTTTTTCTCATCGCCACGAAATAGCGGAAATACCAGGACGCGGAAGGAATCCCGGGAAATTTAACCACAACTAAGCACCGCATAATTTCCGCGCCTCTGCTTTTGCGCTGTTCCGGAACGCCAAGCACCTCGCCGTCCGGCCATTTACTCTCCCCCGGGAAGGGACGAGGTCTCACGGCGGAGGATTTCTCTCAATCCCTTACCCACTCCTCGACTAGCCGGCTCGGGATGTGGGCCGATTCGCTGGACGGCGGGTGCGGCTTTTTTGCCATGATGGCCCAGCACACCCGCAGGGTATCCGCCGCCAAGGTCCAGGACACCACCAGGAACAGCGCGGTCAGCCCGGCGTCCAGGTAATCGTTGAAGATCAGTTGCGGGGCCTTGGCCACTTGGTCCGCCGGCAGAAGCCCAGCCTCCAGCTTGGCCGAAAGGTCCCGCGCATGGGCCAGGAAACCGATCCGCAGTTCCGGGCTGAACAGTTTTTCCAGCGCCGCCGTGGTGGTCACCGTCAGCAACCACGCGAGTGGCACTCCGGTGACCCAGGCATAGCGCTGCTTGCCGCACTTGACGAGGATAGTGGTCGCCACGCATAGGGCGATGCCCGCCAGCATCTGGTTGGCGATGCCGAACAAGGGCCACAGGCTGTTGATGCCTCCCAAAGGGTCGATCACGCCGATGTAAAGCAGGTATCCCCAACCCACCACCACCAGGGCGCTGGTCAGGATCACGCCGGGATACCAGGAGGTCCTGCCGAGCACCGGAATCCAGTTGCCAAGAATGTCCTGCAGCATGAACCGGGCGACGCGCGTCCCCGCATCCAGAGTGGTGAGAATGAACAGCGCCTCGAACATGATGGCGAAGTGATACCAGAGGGACAAGAGCCCCTGCCCGAAGGCGCTGGCGAACAGCGAGGCCATCCCGACCGCCAGCGAGGGCGCGCCGCCGGTGCGAGCGAACAGGGTGGATTCGCCCATCCGCCGGGCCAGATTCTGCATCTGCTCCACCGTAACCGGAAAGCCCCAGGCGGAAATTTTCACCACCGCTTCCGCCGCCTCCTTCCCCACCACCCCGGCCGGGCTGTTGATGGCGAAATAGACGCCGGGGTCCAGCACCGTCGCCGCCACCATCGCCATCACCGCCACGAAGGATTCCATCATCATCGCCCCGTAGCCAATGAAGCGGGCGTCCGCCTCGTTGGCCAACAACTTCGGGGTCGTGCCCGAGGAAATCAATGAATGAAAGCCGGAAATGGCCCCGCAAGCGATGGTGATGAAGACGAAGGGAAACAGCGTGCCGCCGAAGATGGGACCGCTGCCGTCGACGAAGCGGGTCAGCGCCGGCATCTTCACCTCCGGGTGCAGGACGACGATGGCGACGGCCAGCGCCGCGATGGTGCCGAGCTTCATGAAGGTGGAGAGATAATCGCGGGGCGCCAGGAGCAGCCAGACCGGCAGCACCGCCGCGGCGAAGCCGTACGCGATGATCGCGAAGGCCAGCTGCGGGCCATCGTAGTCGAACCAGCCGCGCAATTCCGCCTGTCCGTCGATGACGCCCCCGCCCCACACCGAAAGCAAGAGCAGCGCCACCCCGATCACCGTGGCCTCGATCACCCGCCCCGGCCGCAGCCTGCTCATGTAGATGCCGATGAACATGGCGATGGGAATGGTCGCGCCCACGGTCGAGGTGGCCCAGGGGCTGTGCTTCATGGCGTTCACCACCACGAGGCCCAGTACCGCGATGAGGATGATCATGATGCACATGACCCCGAGCAGGGCGGCGTTGCCGCCGATGGGACCGAGTTCGTCCCGCGCCATCTGCCCCAGCGAGCGACCGTCGCGGCGGATGGAACAGAACAGGATCACGAAGTCCTGCACGCAGCCGCCGAGCACCGCGCCGATCAGGATCCAGAGGGTGCCCGGCAGATAGCCGAACTGCGCGGCCAGGGTCGGGCCAATCAAGGGCCCAGGCCCCGCGATGGCGGCGAAGTGGTGCCCGAACACGACCCACTTATCGGTCGGCACGAAATCCCGCCCGTCGTCGAAGCGTTCCGCCGGGGTCGCCCGCGTGCCGTCCAGCACCAGCACCTTGGCCGCCACGAAGGCGCTGTAGAAGCGATAGCCGAGGGCATAGACACATACCGCCGCCGTCACGAACCAAAGGCTATTGACGCTCTCACCCCGATTGAGGGCGATGCCCCCCAGGGCCACCGCCCCTAAAATTCCCACCGCCGACCAAATCAGCGCGCTGCGGAGGCAAAAGCGTTTATCGTCTTCGTTGTTTGTCGCCATCGTGAATATCCCAGGAAAACCTTACCTGATCAGTGGCTAAGGATAAGCTTAACGGCAGGCGAGGCCAAACGGGTTCCGCGGAAATCCGCTTTTACCGCCTTGGAAATGAGCCAATGAGCGCGAGGCTTGAAACGCTATTTTTGGCGCGAGGCTCCCGCATCAAGACGGCTTGATTGAGTTTCCGTCTTTAAATTCTCGCTTTATTCCACTTCCCACCGAAGAAGAAACCGATTAGCGATGGTCAAGAAAGTCATGGATATTTAGTTTTCAACCGATGGTTTTCGCTTTGTCGTCTTAAATCTCGACGTTCAACGCCATGCGGAGGATGTATGCCTAGGGAACTTAAGAATCAGGTCGTGGTGGTCACCGGAGCCTCATCGGGTATCGGCCACGCCACGGCGCGCAGCTTCGCCGCGCGGGGAGCGCGCATCGTGATCGGCGCGCGGCGTCTCGATAAGCTTGAGGATTTGGCGGCTGAAGTCGGCCAGGCCGGCGGTGAGGCCGCCGCGGTGCAAACCGACGTCAGCCGCGAGGATCAGGTCCAAGCCTTGGCGCGAGCGGCCGTCGATCGGTTCGGCCGCATCGACACCTGGGTGAACGACGCGGGCATCTCGGTCTATGCGACGTTCGATAAGCTGACCGAGGACGAGATTCGCCGGATCATGGATGTGAACTTCATGGGCACGGTCCATGGCATCCGAGCGGCGCTTCCCGTCATGCAGAGGCAGGGCGAGGGGGTCATCATCAATGTCGCCTCCATCGCCGGCAAGCGGGCGCTCCCGCTGCAAAGCATCTACAGCGCGTCCAAATTCGCCGTGGTGGGGCTGGGCGAGGCGCTTCGGGCGGAAATGTACCGAACCTGGCCGAAAATCAAGATCTGCACTATCTCCCCGCCCTCCATCAACACGGCCTTCTTCGACAACGCCAGAACCAAGGAAGGCTATGCGGCGAAGCCCATGCCGCCGGTCTATCCGACCGAGAAAGTCGTGAACACGATCGTGCGCTGCGCGGAGCATCCGCAACCGGACATCATCATTGGCGCCGCGGGCAAGTTCTATGTCCTGCTCAATCGCCTGGCCGGCGGGCTCATGGACCGCTACCTGAGCAGATCGGGTTTCAAGCAACAGCTGAGCGGGGAAATCAAACAGGCCGGCGCGCCCGACAATTTGTTCGAGCCCTCTCCCCATGCGGACGAGCAGGGTCACTGGACCCGCCAAGGCAAACGTAGACCAGCTTGAGCCGCTAAAGATTAAGCCGGGAAAGCCTGCTGGGAGGAGCGGACGGCACCGCCCTTCCCTGCCCGCTCACCAGTAAATTCGCACTTTCTTCTCGCCCCATTTCTCGGCCTTCCCCACCTTCTTGCCCATGTGGATATCGATACGGCGCGTCCACTTGTCGTCCATTTTGTCCCAGACCACAAAATCGCCATAGCCTTGAACCCGTACCTTGGTGCCGCAAGTGAGGCCTTTCTTTTCCAGATCGGGCGATACGGCGATCACGTTCTGACCCGGCTCGAACGGTTCATTGCAGGCTCCGATATGGGGATTCTTGTCGGTCTGGGCGCGGGTGGCGTTGTAGGCTGTCGCGGTGACGGTCAATGATCGGGCCAGCGCCGACTGGATAGACCAAACCAACAAACACGACCCGGTTAAAAAAATAGCGGTTCGCATGGACGTTCTCCTTGTCCTGGTTGCTTAGAACACCGGAGCCATCCTCCGGATGGCCCGATATTTGAATAGACCCAAAGGGCCGAGGGACGGTTCGGCGGGAGACCGTCGGCGTCTTCCCGGATTGAATGCTATGCTCTTGGCCGAGGTCCTTCTTCCGGGAAAAGAACAACGAAGCCGATGTCCACCGAAGCCAATTCCCTGAAATCGATTTTCTTCGCTCTGACGGCCAACGCCGCCATCGCCGCTGCCAAGCTGTTTGCGGCTTTCTATACCGGCTCCAATGCCATGCTGGCCGAGGCCATCCACTCCGTCGCCGACTGCGGCAACCAAGGTTTGCTGCTGCTCGGGCTCAAGCAGGCCGGGCGCCCACCGTCGCCCGACCATCCCTTGGGCTATGGCAAGACCATATACTTCTGGTCGTTCATCGTGGCGCTGATCCTGTTCAGCATGGGCGGGCTGTTTTCCATCTACGAGGGCATACACAAGCTGGAAGCCCACGAAGGACTGGAATCGGTCTGGCTCGCGGTACTCATCCTAGTCTTCAGCATTGCCGCGGAGACCGTGTCGTTGTACGGCTGCCTTCGGGAAATCAACAAACAGCGCGGGCGGAAAAGCCTGTGGCGCTGGTTCCGGGAGAGCCGGCAGAGCGAATTGATCGTGGTGCTGGGCGAAGACATCGCCGCCCTGGCCGGGCTGCTGCTGGCGCTGATGGCGGTAGTGCTGGTCATCGTCACCGGCGATCCCGTGTACGATGCCGCCGGCAGCATCGCCATCGGCGTGCTCTTGGTGCTGGTGGCGATAGGCATCGGTACCGAAATCAAGGGACTGCTGATCGGTCAGAGCGTCGAGCCGGAGGTCAGGCAGGCGATCCTCGGCTTTCTGGAAGGACGGGAGGAAATCGCCCGGGTGTTCAACCTCATCACCTTCCAATTGGGCGACGACGTGATGGTGGCGGTGAAAGCGGAGATGCGGAATGCGGCCGCGGTCTCCAGCCTGCTGCACGACATCAACCGCTGCGAGACGGAGCTGAAAAAGACCTTCCCACGGGTGCGGTGGGTGTTCTTCGAGCCCGATCTGGTGGATTGAGCGCTCGACGCGCTCCGATTCCGCGCCGGCGAGACTCGCCGCTTCCGTATCCACCTCAGCGACCGCCTCCTCCGATGAAAAGATTCGTCCTTTTTCTGCTGGGCCTTCTGTTGCCCGGCTGCGCCTCGCTCCCTCCCAAGAATCCCGGCAATGTGTGCTCGATTTTCCACGAGAAGGAAGACTGGTATGCCGGCGCGCGGAAAGCGCAGCAACGCTGGGGGGTGCCGGTACCGGTGCTGATGGCGATCATCAATCAGGAATCCAGCTTCGTGGAGGACGCCCGCCCGCCCCGCTACCGGTTCCTCGGGATCATTCCCCTGTGGCGGCCGACCTCAGCGTACGGCTATGGGCAGGCCACGGACCAGACCTGGGAGTGGTATCAAGCCAAAACAGGCAACGGCGGCGCCGACCGGGACGAATTCGAGGACGTGGCCGATTTTGTCGCCTGGTATGGCCATCAAAGCCAGGTTCAGCTCGGCATCGGAAAGCACGACGCCTACCGCCAGTATCTCGCCTATCACGAAGGGCACGGCGGCTACCGGCGCGGGACCCACAAATCCAAGGCTTGGCTGCTGCAAGCCGCCCGTACGGCGGCCGCCAATGCCGGTCGCTACCGGCGCCAATTGATGGGGTGCCAGGCGGCGTTGGAGCAGGCATTCGCGGCACGGGAGTAAAATGTGATAACGGCTTCCAACCGCGCTTTCAGCTCCGGCGGATTGCCGCGGCCGCTCCCACCTCACCAGCTACCTCATCTTTGCCATGCCTTCATCCCACCGCTTCTTCGCCACCGCTCCGCTTGGCCTCGAGCTGCTTCTGGCCCAGGAACTTCGCGACTTGGGACTGCCCGAAGTCGTCGAACGGCGGGCCGGCGTGGCCTTCGGGGGCAATCTCGAAGCGGCTTACAAGGCCTGCCTGTGGTCGCGGCTCGCCAACCGGATTCTGCTGCCGATCGCCCATTTCCCGGCCGCCAGCCCCGAAGCGCTGTACGCCGGCGTCCATGCCATCGACTGGGGCCTGCACCTGGACCCCGGCGCCAGCTTCGCCGTCGATTTTGCGTCCAGCCGTTCGGTCATCACCCACACCCTGTTCGGGGCGCAGAAGGTCAAGGACGCCATCGTCGATCATTTCCGGGCGCATCATGGCCTGCGGCCGTCGGTGGACTTGGCGCGGCCCGATTTGCGGGTGAACGTGTATCTGGACCGGGATCAGGCTACGGTGAGCCTCGACCTCTCCGGGGAAAGCCTGCACAAGCGCGGCTACCGGACCGAGGGCGGCAAGGCGCCGCTCAAGGAGAACCTGGCGGCGGCCATTCTGCTCAGGGCCGGCTGGCCCGAAATCGCCGCCGCCGGCGGGCATTTCATCGACCCCATGTGCGGCTCGGGTACCCTGCCCATCGAGGCGGCGCTGATGGCGGCGGATTTCGCGCCGGGACTGCTCCGGCCGTCGTTCGGCTTTTTCGGTTGGAAGGCGCACGATCCGGCTCGCTGGCTGAAATGGGTGGCCGAGGCGAAGGCGCGCGCCGAGGCGGGTCTCAAGGCGCTCCCGCCCATCGTCGGCTACGATCTCGACCGGCAGGCGGTCCGCAATGCCCTCGGCAATATCGAGCGGGCGGGACTCCGGGGGCACGTGCACGTGGAGCGGAAATCGGTGGGGGACGTCCGTCCGCGCCACGGCACCGGCCTCATCGTCGTGAATCCCCCTTACGGCGAGCGCCTGGGGGATGAAAAGGCTCTGGAGCCGCTTTACCGCGAGCTGGGCGAGACCCTGAAAACCCATTTCCGGGGCTGGCGGGCGAGCGTCTTCACCGGCAACCCGGAACTGGCCTTCAAGGTGGGTCTCCGGGCACTCCGCCAGTACGCCTTGTACAACGGCGCCCTGGAATGCAAGCTGTTCAACTTCGAGATCGCCGAGGAACGTTTCTTCGTTCCCCACGAGGGCGAGCCGCCCACGGAGGCCCAGCGCAAGGCGCGCGCCCTGTTTCGCAAGGCGAAGTCGGTGGACCTCGACGCCGGCCCGGCGGAAATGTTCGCCAACCGCCTGCGCAAGAATCTCAGGAATCTCGGGCGCTGGGCGCGGCAGAACGGGATATCCTGCTACCGGCTGTACGACGCGGACCTGCCGGAGTACGCCGTCGCCGTCGATCTCTACCAAGGCACCCGGTCCGCCGGGAGCGGCCCTGGACCAGCGCCGGGCGAGCCGCCGCTCTGGGCGCACGTGCAGGAATACGAGGCGCCGGCCACCATCAATCCGGCCAGAGCGGAAAGCCGGCTGGTCGACGTGCTGGCGGCGATTCCCGCCGTGCTGGAAATTCCGCCCCGGCAGGTCTTCCTCAAGATCCGCCGCCGCCAGAAGGGCGCGGCGCAATACGCGAAACAGGCGGACTCCGGCCGCTTCCATGAGGTCGAGGAAGGCGGCTTGAAGTTCTGGGTGAACTTCGAGGATTACCTCGACACGGGGCTGTTCCTGGACCACCGCCTCACCCGCGCCCTGATCCGGGAGCGGGCGGCGGGCGGGAGTTTCTTGAACCTCTTCGCCTATACCGGCACCGCCACGGTCTATGCGGCCAAGGGCGGCGCGACCGCCACCACCACGGTGGATATGTCGCGAACCTATCTGGACTGGGCGCGGCGCAACCTGGAACTCAACGGCCTCCACGGCGGCCGGCACGCACTCCTCCAGGCCGACTGCCTGGAATGGCTGAGCGAAGCGGCCCATTCCCATGGGCGCTACGACCTGATCTTCCTCGACCCGCCGACCTTCTCCACCTCCAAGCGGATGAAGGGCACCTTCGACGTGCAGCGGGACCATGTCGAGCTCATCCGCAAATGCGCGAGCCTTTTGGTTCCCGGGGGCCTGCTGATATTCTCTACCAACCACCGGAAATTCAGACTGGATACCTCGGCGCTGGCGGACTTCCGGGTGGAAGACATCACCCGAAGGACGACTCCGAAGGACTTCGAGCGGAATCCGAGGATTCATTATTGCTGGATGATCGGCCGATAGAGCTTGCCAAGAACGTGGAGGCGCATCCTGATGACGAGGCGGGTTCATGTTTGGGTGTCGGGGCGGGTTCAGGGGGTATTCTTTCGGGCGGCGACTCAGGAC
>CADDYU010000175.1 GCA_902810705.1 Methylococcaceae bacterium | reverse complement strand
TGCCCCACCCGCCCGGCTTGATCCATATCGGCAGACCGTCCGAGCTTTTGCGCCGCCGGCCCGACATTCGCGCCGCCGAGCGCAGCCTCGCCGGAGCCACCTCGCAAATCGGTGTCGCCACGGCGGATTTATTTCCGCGCGTCACCTTCGTCGGCACCCTGGCTTTGGAATCCATATCCTTCACTGGGCTGGGTGCGAGCGGTTCGGACAGCTACAGCTTCGGGCCGCGCATCACCTGGGCGGCTTTCGATCTAGGCCAAGTCTATGCTCGCATCAAGGCGGCCGGCGCCCAGGCCGAAGCCAGTCTGGCCCGCTACGAGCAGACTGTGCTCAATGCCCTGGAGGAAACCGAGAATGCGTTGGTGATCTACAATCGGGCGCGGGCTCGCCAGGCGCTGCTGACCTCGGCGGCGGACGCCAGCCAAAAAGCCTACCAACTGGCTCACATGCGGTTCGATGACGGGGTGGAGAATTTCCTGACCGTGTTGGATACCGAACGCCGGCTGTTGGAGGATCAGCGCCAGCTCGCCGAGAGCGAAACCGCCACCGCCACGGCGCTCGTGGCCTTGTACAAGGCGCTTGGCGGCGGGTGGGAAAATTTCGATCCCCAGAACGCGGCGGCGCGACCGATCGAGCGGGCGTTCGCGCCCTAGTCGTGCCTACGGCCGCTCGCGATCTCGCGTCAACCGCTCCAACAACAAGCCAAAGGCCGCTCGGCTCGACGCGAACGCCAGCGCCGAGAGGTCCACGGCGCCCGGCGCGGCCAGGACATAATCCGCCACATCATCCCCCGGCCGTATGCCCGTCAGGTCCGCGGCCTCGCACATGAAGAAGAGATCGGTGGTCTTGTACGGCACCCCGGCATAGCGATAATCGTTGGATGCGCTGGCAAAATAGCGAAAATCCGCTACCTCGAGGTTCAATTCCTCGCGAATTTCCCGCCTAAGACACTCCTCCACGGCTTCGTCGAATTCGACAAAGCCGCCCGGCAAGTCCAGCATGCCCTTGGCCGGCTCTCGGCCTCGCACACACAGAAGCAATTGATCTCGGTGGAAGATGAATGCCGCCGCCGCAGCGGCGCTGTTAAAAAAGAACAGGAAGCCACAACCGTCACAGCGCAGCGAACGGTTGTTGTCGAGGCGCGGCCTTTCACCGCCGCAGCGAGGGCAGTAGCGGAAAATATCGGCGAGACCGGATGGCCCCGCAGGGAGGGCGATGGATGTTGGCGGTTGAATAGTCACGGCTTTTCCAAGGAGGGGGATGAGGGCAACTGAATTTTGGTCAGCGCGGTTGAACCCAGTGCCGGTGAGAGACCGTCTTCAGATCTTCGAGAACTCGAAGTTCCGCGAAGCCGGGTTCGTTTTCGGTATCAATCCCGAACCGCATAAACCTCGCCGCTCTTGTTTAAGAGAAACAGCTTGCTTTGCGTCGCGTAAACCCCAAGAACATTCTTCGAGCGGAACTTACAGCGGACCTGGTAGCCTTTCGCGCTCTCGACGACCTGCCCCCATTCCAGGGCTTCGAATGAGGTGGTATCGTGCAAGTGGCGCTTCAAATATCGTTCAACCTGCCAGACCGATCCATTCCAGGGATTATTGAAAACGATAGACCGCCCTCCGTTTGCTCCCCGTGAGTGTCCGGCGCCTCCGTGGAGAGGTTCGGTGGCAGCTGGGGGCTGTGACCTGGATGCAATCCTCGGCTTCGACAAAGCGGCGATTCGCGGAACGCCGGCCTCGGATTTTCGCGCCTCGGCCTTGGCAGCGGGAACCGATCGTATCGCGTCATGCGGCAAAAGCTTCCCCAGTAATGCGATCGCGCAGACGCCTCCCAGCAAGGTGCTACAGCCGAGATTCAATTTCTGAGGCACAGCGCGCTCTCCCGTGTCCCGGCCCAGCTTCGAGCGGGACCGATCAACGGAGTTACTGGACTTGGTCGGCGGCATGGCTCATAGAACTGCGCTAATCTGGCGGGCCGGAAAATGAAGGGTCGAAAGGTCGATCATTTTACCGTAGATACATCGGCCGCCGCGCTTCCACCTTGAAGAGTAAACCGGTCAGCGCCTGGCTCATTCTAGAAATCGATAGAAACCGCTTCGGCTCGGACAGGGCCGCAGAAATCCCTTTCTTCATCATTTTATACAACTCAACCCTACTTTCAGTATTGAAATGAGAGTGATTTTCACTTACAGTAGCTCAAAGCAGGTTAAATCTAAGCGCTTAACAGGCGCAAAGCTTAGGAAAGCCAGGTTAGCTTTTTCACGCCGCTTTCAGGGATGAGGCTGACCTATGACAGCATCTCGGAAGCCCTTTCATTCACGGCGATCGGTCACCCGTTAGGAAATCTTTTGTGTAAAGCGGCCAGTGCGCCGGGTAACGTAGGATGCCGAACCTTGGGATAACGATTCTAATCTCCGTGCTTTGGGTTTTGGGAGTATTTCATACCGCTTCAGGCACGGTTTATTACAGCAAGGACGAGGCGTTCGAGCTGGCCTTCGGCCACGGAATGAACATCGAACAAGTCCCCGTTTTTCTCACTGATCAGCAACTGGCAGAAATCGAAAAGACCGCCCAGGCCAAGTTGGAATCGAAGCTTTTCACGTTTTATGTCGGCAAACGGCAAGGCCAGGTGGTAGGTTACGCGGCGCTGGAATCCCACACCGTACGCACTCAGCCCGAAACCATGCTGATCGTTCTGTCCCCTACCGGAGAACTGGTGCGAACCGAAATCCTGGCCTTCCACGAGCCTCCAGAATACCAGCCTCCGGCGCGTTGGTTCGAGCAGATGTATCGCCGGCCGGTCGCCGATTTGCATCTGAATCGCGGCATTGACGGCATCAGCGGGGCGACCCTGAGTTCGCGCGCCGCCCTCGCCAGCATCCGCAAGGTATTGACCATATTTAAGATCGCATTTCGCGAGGGAGCTTAAATCATGCGCTTTTTCGTAACGGGAGAACAGCGGCGGCAAACCCTCCTCAATACCATCGTTCTTATGTTCATGGGCTACATCATCCTACTCTGGATCAGTAACGGGCTGATGTATTTCCACAAGATGGGTCTCACCGCCGATTCCGTCGTCGAGTATTATCTAGGCTCGGAAGAGAAATTCACCCAGCCCAGAAGTTACCAGAGCCTCCTCGAGGTCTCGCATTTCCACCTGTTTTCCATGGGCATGCTGGCGGTTACCCTCACCCATTTGCTACTGTTCGCCAATCTCTCCGCCACCCTGAAGGTTTGGCTGGCTGGCCTAACCTTCGCCTCGGCCATCGCCGACGAAGCGGGGGGTTGGCTGGTCCGGTTTGTCCATCCGGCCTTCGCCTACTTCAAGATCACGGCCTTCCTGACCCTGGAGTTCGCTTTGGCGGCGCTGATCGTGTTCGTAGGCGCCTCATTGATAGCCCAGCGCTTCGAGCCAAGGCAGCGCAGCGAAGAGGTCTCCCGAAACTCCGCGAGAGTCGGCGAAGAAGCCAGAAGCCGGGGATAAGGAAATCCGCTTCCCGCGGACGAGGATTTCGGGAGGCCGGGTTTTCGCTCCCCTTCTCCCGACGAAGATTCTCACCGCGACCTACCGGTCACCACAGCGCCAGTTCCTTAGGCCGATAGCCCGCCGGCACGGTCAGCGAATCGGCGGAAATTTCGCCCGTGCCGATCCCATTGAATGTCATCACCGAGGGCCGCTTTCCGCTTAAATCCCGCATTTCGATCGGAATGCCCGTCAGGGCCATCATCCCGTTTGCCGGCAGAGGGAAGCCGAATTGTCCGGTCAACCCTTGCGCGCGGGCGGCAAGGCGCTGCGTAAATTCGATCAAGGAACGAAGCGTCAGCGAATCGTCCTCGGGCAATTTCAAGGCCGCGGGTTTGGCAAGGCAGAACTCGGCGGTAACAGCGTCACCCTTCACCACGCTCATCTGCTCGCAAGCAATGCCGGCCACCTTCTTGGCGGTACCGGTCTTTTTGATTGTCATCGATTCGGTCTCGTGCTTGGCGCTCTCAATCTGGTCCAGCGAAATGCCACCCAGCATGCCTTCCCACTTGGCGCGCTGCTTGGGCGACAATTTCCGCAGCTGCTCGCTTACTCCCCGGATCAAGGGCTGAATTTCCTCGGCCTGGCGAGCCATCCGGTCGACCTTCTCTTCGGTCAGAGGTGTAAAGTTCCGTTTCTTATGATCGATCAGCACCAGCCGCTGGTTGCCCCGCTCGTAGAGCATATCGAGATTTTCATCTCCGCCGGCCGATTTCACCAAAAGCGCTCCATTCTTGATCATCACCAGCTGCTCAGAACTCCGGCGGCCGTTCTCGACCCGAAAATCGATCACGCTCTCGGCAAAAGCCGAAGCCGAACCGAAGCCAATGCATGAAAAGAGTAACCCTGTCAGTTTTCGCGCTAACACAACGGTAGTCTCCAAAATAGACTTTTCCAAGTTTTGAACCTAAACGAATCAATTCTATCAATCCGGCCTATCGCTTCCGCCCATGGTCAGAAGAGCCATCCAGTTCCTGTTAGCGGCGCCGTACGCGAAGCTGCCGCCCGTTCCCATAGGAGTCGCTACAGTGCGGCTTAGTTCGGGCGCGGAGCTTCCCAATGTCACCCGCTTTGGTAAGGGGAGCAAACCATTGTGCAACGGGATTCAACCGTACGATGCATTCCATTTAACCGCGAATCCGGCAGGGGATGCTAGTATGATGAAAATGGCTGACTTTCCGTGGCATCATAAATCCGATATCGGCGCTCCGCTAATAAAACAAACCGGCCGTACCGCAGGTCCGGCGGAAACGGCGGCCGGGAGAGCGGGGGAATGGCGATCGCGGCCGCATGCTCCATTCTACAAACGCAGGTGCGAATAAGTGGCAGGGCATATCCATGTTCACCCTCATGAGCACGGGGGACACACCCGCTTCCGCCTCACGCTGTCCTTGGTGCTCACCTTCGCTTTCGTTATCCTCGAAGCGCTCGCAGGCTACTTCGCCAACAGTTTGGCGCTGCTGACCGACGCCGTCCACAATATCACCGATGTCGCCGCGCTCGCCCTTACCTGGTATGCATTCCGTTTGGCCGAGCAACCGGCCCACGCCGGCAAGACGTTCGGCTATCACCGGGCCGGCATTCTCGCGGCCCTGATCAATTCGACCAGCCTGGCGCTGATCGCGGCCGGCATCTTCTACGAGGCTTATCAGCGGTTCCTGGCGCCATCACCCGTCGCGGCCGACATTTTGATGGCCGTAGGCGCCGCGGCTTTCGGGGTCAATCTAACGACGGCCTGGCTGGTAAGCCACGGTGCCCATCACGATCTGAACTTGCGCAGCGCCTTTCTCCATCTCCTAGGGGATGTGTTTTCCACCCTGGGCGCCGTGCTGGCGGGCGTTGGCATCTGGCTCACGGGACTCAATTGGCTCGATCCTCTCGCGAGCGCGCTCATCGGACTGCTCATTCTATGGAATGCCTGGCTCATCCTGCGGGAAACCGTCGGCATTCTCCTAGAAAGCACGCCCCGGGACATCGACATGAGTGCCATGGTGCGCGATCTGATGCGGGTCGAGGGCGTCCGCAGCATTCATGACTTGCACGTCTGGAGCATTTCCCAGAGTTTGCGCATCCTGTCGGCGCACGTGGTGATCGATGACATGCTCATCAGCCAAGCCGCCCCGATCCAACGGGAAATCGGCAGACTTATCGCCCAGGAATATGGTATAGGGCATGCGACCCTGCAAATCGAGTGCGAAGGTTGCAACCCGGACGCGCTGTACTGCGACATCACTCATGGAAACCGCCATCATCATTCCTCGGATCACTGCTCGGCGCATTCCTAATATGGCTGCTTTACCCGGCCTTCATCCTGAGTCCAGAGACACCCTGTTCAAACCCGCCCAAGGGTTTACTTGAAGTCCTAAAACACAGTATTATTTAAGGTCTTCGGGGTGTAGCGCAGCCTGGTAGCGCACCTGTATGGGGTGCAGGTGGTCGGAGGTTCGAATCCTCTCACCCCGACCAAATGATTCAACTACTTAGAAACAAAAGCCGGAACTCCATCCGGCTTTTTTATTTCCGGGATAACTTTCGGGATAACAATTTTTCCCGATGCGAGTGTTCTCTGGCTCCTCCATCTCCACCAAGTGCCTCCGGTAATCTGTTTTTGCGAAACAGATTTACTTTTCCAGGAAGTCATCCAGTCTCGTCTTGAGAAGCCCCAGTCGCCGGGCTATCCCCGCTAATGCTGTTTCCACCAGAGCATCGTGCTCCACCTTGAGCCGCTCGAAGGTTTGCCAATGCATCCCCTTCGGTTTCCCGCCCGAACCATTCAGAATTCCCGGCTCCCAGCCGTGCCCGGATTCTGTCCGCCCGCCGCGCCGCACGATCATCCGCGGCTTCCCGCTGACTCGGGCATGCCAACCGATAGCCGTGCCGACAGGCGAAAATGCCGCCCCCATAGAGAATCGCCACGCGCTTCCCGCATCCGCGTGCTGGGCAGATGAACCAGGCGCGACTCTCGCCATAGGTGCAGGGCGTCCAATCCAACCGCACCGGGTAGTCCTCGCTTTTCCATTCCCCTCCTCCGCTCCGGTGCCGATAGGATAGGATAACCCGGTCGGATTCCGCTCTCACCTGGATGGAGGCCACCGTTTCATCGTGGCGTAGCCAATTCCAGCCGAAGGCCCGCTCCGGCACCCGCAAACCCTCCCGTTGCGATCGCCGCACGTCGAGTGCTCGGTAATCGTTGGTCGTGTCCTTGGCCCCAGAGTGCCACCGCCGACCGCTACCTCTACCGCCCATTATTTTTTTCGCTCCCCGATTTTGCCGAAATCATCAGACAAGTTAACCGCGCAACTTTTGCCGAAATTCGCGGGGTGCCTTGATCCACCTGCCTTTGCGGCCATTTTGCATTGTGCATTAAGTCACCCTCTCCGAAGCCCTTTCAGCTTCAAAAGCATCGCCAGGGTACGTTCGAACTTGCGGTCGAGGTGCGTTTCGTAGCGATTCAGGTTAAGAAGGCGGTGCGCTTGCAGTCCTTCACCTAAAGCCTGTACCTTGATCTGAGGTTGGAATCGGGCTTCCAATTCGATTCGCATACAGACCGGATAGAGGGTTTCGCGGATAAAGGCGGCCAGTCCCTCGGCATTCGGGATATTCCTCTTGCTCGACATGCTCATCCCACCAATCGCGGGATTCAGAGATCAGAGCCTTTCGGGCTTTTTCATAGGCATTGGGTCCGCCTTTTCGGAGAATCGCCGCCGCCTTCTGGGTCGCTTTCAGATCAAGCTCGGCGTCGCGGTGCCGCTCGGACATCTCACTCGGGGATGCGGTCAGAAGATCAGGCAGGTCGACGTTCTCCCCGGATAAGCCGCGCTGAAACGGCGCCGCGGCCGGCAATACGCTCTTGAGGCTCTGTACGGCAGTGCGGAGCCCCTCGTTGATCTTTGCCCCCTCGGCCATCAGCACCCGCCGCTTGCGCCACAAAATACCGGCCAGCTCTTCCACCAGGTGGAACTCCGTGGCCCCGGCGGGTTGATGCTCCATGACCAGAGCGGCGAATAGTTGATCGTATTCTTCCCGGTCTTCGTGAGATAGCACCACGTGGCGCGAAAGAACTCCATGCTTCAAGGCATTAAACCGCACGGCGGTATAGTTGCCAGATTCCGCCGGCGGATGACTCGCCGAGTCAGTGGGTACGGCGACCAGAACTTCGTTTTCGATAGTTTGCATGGTGAGTCCTCGCATTATTCGCCGCGACTCGCGCGGGCATAGGCGTTTCGATCCAGAAGTGCCTCATCGACACTTTTCGGTTTTGGCCTGGCGACAACCGAAGAAACCGGCAAAACCGATTCGACCCGCCAAGCTTCCGCCGAGCGGTTGCCATCGGCGCGGACAAAGCGCAGGCCATCGACCATCCGGCCAGCGTGACGTTTGATCCATCGTCCGAGCTTGCGGCGGTTGACTTCTCCACGTTCGTCGGCAATGTCGTGCAGAACCTCCCGCAGCTCGACATTTTCATCGCCAGCAAACGACGCTTGCCTTACGACATCGCGCACCCTGGTAGGGGTCCGGCCGAACACTGCGTGCCAGGCGCTCAGCAAGCGCGCCAATGTTTCCCGGTCGGGGTCCTCGGCCATGGCCTCGAACACCGAAGCCGCCGGATCGACACAGCCCAGCCACAGCAGCGGCTGCCGGCACAAATCGGACCAGTCGCCATAGCCCGCCAGTGATTTGCAGGCAGTCCTGGGCCGGCCGGCCACGATCCAGGCACGGACGATTGCAAGAGCCGCCGAGACATAACGGCCGCGCTCCCGCAGCACCTCCCGCACCAAGTCAGGCCGTTTGAAGCGGCGCGTGGCCGGCACTTCGCACCTTGGATCAAGGTGGATGGTGATGCAGCGGCGGGTCATGTCCTGGATTGGCCCCACGTTGTTGCCGCTGGACAGGAATAAGGTGCGGGTGCTGACGGTGGCGGTCTTGGAAAGACCCAGAATGCGCCCGCTCAAATACTCCGAAGTCAGCGCCGTGCAGAGGCTTTTATGGGCCAGCAGCTCGCCGGTGAGGTTGTCGAATTCGATCACCGCCGGGGCGCGCAACAATTCGGCGAGCAACAGCTTGCGGCATTTGTCGTCGTCGGCTGGAAAACTAGTTGGCTTGCCCCGTTGCGACGTGGCGAAGGCCGTGATCAGCTCGCAAAGATAGGATTTACCCGAGCCGATCACATGCGCTCGAGCATGAAACATCGGCGCATTGGGGAGACTGGGCCGAATGGCGGCGCTGAGCATGGCGGACAGAGCCGCCTGACCGGTGTCGTGGGTAAAGCTGAACTCGCTCAGCAAATCCTTCAGCGATGCCAGGGCAATTTCCGCTTGAGCGAGGGTCGGGTGGTCGGGAATGAAAAACTCCCGTGCGTCGAACACTCCGAACATACCGGTAGCAGAGTCGTACCCCGTTGCCGCCATCAAGCTGCCGTCAGGTCTCAAATAGGGCTGCCGCACGATTCCATTCAGCATCGGCAAATGCGGGTAGGTCGTGGATGAACCGCCCCGGCTTTATCGGAGGCTCCAGCTTTTGAGAGTATGGAGCCATGAAGACAATGACACATTTCTCACCGGAGGTTAGGGAGCGGGCCGTTCGCCTGGTGCGGGAGCCTCACGGCGAGCATGAA
>CADDYU010000174.1 GCA_902810705.1 Methylococcaceae bacterium | reverse complement strand
TGCTTGAACTGGTGACGGCCGTCGGCGCGTCCGCGCGGCTGCGGAGTCCTCGGGGGACGGTCATCGGGGTGGCGGCCATGCGCGAGGTTGCCCTGCTGATAGTTCGTTCGCAACGCGATCACCGACGCAAGCTTGACGCGGTACGTCGGCCGGCTGCTCGACGGCGGCGCGATGTTCCGCCATTCGAGCAGGCCGTCGCGCATGTAGCGGATGATGGTCTTCTTGTCACAGTTGGCGATGGTCGCGGCTTCCGCCAGCGTGACTTCGGGCGGAAGATCCAAGTGAGGAATGTGCCTGCACGGCAACGCAGGCTGCGCGGCAAGGCCTGAGGGAGTTTCCTCGGCCAAGGGATGGTGAGCCCGGTCCACCGCCTCGAACTGGTGCGGTGGTGGGGGAACTGGATCGAGCGGCAACTGGGGCAGTGGTCCAGGCACGTCGGCCCTCTAAGTCTTTCGCGATTGTATGTCATCGTTTATACCAAATCAAGCGCCGATTTGCCGTGGCGGGATACTGCCCGACATCAAGCGAACTTTGGGCCCTCTCCGTTAGTGATTATTTCGATGACACTTGCTGCGAATAACTGAACCGAAACTTGCATACCATCAGGGCCGGGGCTAAGCTTTCCCTATGGCAGCGAAATCGATGCGGGACCTGTCCAAGGGCGTGCGGAAGCCCAAGACCGAGCAGCGGACCTACCGCTTCAATGCCCAGCTCTGGGCGGACTTCGAGAAAGACTGTGCCCGCCACCTGCGCAACCCACGGCTGGTCGTCGAAGCGCTCGTGCGCCACTGGCTGGACACCGACGACAAGGATCGGTCCGCGATTGCCCAGCGCCACGAGGAGTGGTCGGGCGGGGCGGGTGGTGACGAGTGACGAGATGGCGGAGCCGTGCTGGAAGATTCCCTCCCTTTCGCACCGAATCAACGGCAGGCGAGCGATGGGCGGGGAAGCCGGTGGCCGAACCAAGCTGCGTTGGTTTCTGAATTTAAGGTCATGGATCGGGCTGGCCGGCCCTTCTTCAGGGCGGGGGTCGGTTTGGCCGATGGATAATAATGCACGCACATCGTACTATCCGTGTGCGTATCTATCCAAAAGCCGGTGCCACCCATGCCGACCACTACCGAGCAAGCCCGTGACGTCTTCCGCCGCCATGGCGGAACCCTGCGCACCAAAGAGGCCCTGGCGGCCGGCGTCCACCCCCGCACGCTGTACGCGATGCGCGACGCCGGCGAGGTCGAGACACTCGCCCGCGGCGTCTACCGCCTCGGCGAGCTGTCGCCCCTGGGCAATCCCGACCTGGCGACCGTCGGCAAGCGCGTGCCACACGCCGTCGTCTGCTTGATCTCCGCCCTCGCGTTCCACGAGCTGACCACGCAGGTGCCGCACGAGGTCCACATCGCAATTTCGCGCACGGCGCGGCGGCCGCGCCTCGACTACCCGCCGCTGCGGGTCTACCGCTTCTCGGCGGTGGCGCTGGCCGCGGGGGTCGAGACCCACGCCATCGACGCGATCCCCGTCCGCGTGTACGGCGCCGAAAAGACCCTGGCCGACTGCTTCAAGTACCGCAACAAGATCGGCATGGAAGTCGTCCTCGAAGCCCTCCGCAATTACCGCCGGCGCGGGCACCCGCGCTTTGCGCAGGTGTTCGAGTACGCCAAGCTGTGCCGCGTGGACCGGCTGATGCGCCCGTACCTGGAGGCGCTGGCATGACCAAGCGCGTCACGAACCAGGCCGCCTCGGTCCACCAGCGGTTGCTCAATCTCGCCAAGTCCTGCAACCGCCCGTTCAACGAACTGCTCCAGTTCTACGCGATCGAGCGTTTCCTCTACCGCCTGTCACGGTCACGGTACCGGGACCGCCTCGTGCTCAAGGGCGCGCTAATGCTCCTGGTCTGGAAGACGCCCGTGACGCGCCCGACCCGGGACATCGACCTGCTCGGCCGGATCAGCAACGACCTGGAGTCCGTCCGCACCGTCATCGCCGACATCTGCCGGCAGGCGGTGGAGGACGACGGGCTCGTGTTCGACCCGGCCACGGTGACCACCGAGCGCATCGCGGAGGACGCCGACTACGAGGGCGTGCGGGCGCGGTTCCAGGGGCACTTGGGCAAGGCGCGGATCGCCATGCAGATCGATCTGGGGTTCAGCGACGTAATCACGCCCGCGCCTGTGTCGATCACGTACCCGACGCTGCTCGGCCACGCCGGCGCCGACCTCGTGGCCTACAGCCGCGAAACGGTCGTTGCGGAGAAGCTGGAGGCGATGGTGTCGCTGGGGCAGCTCAACAGCCGGATGAAGGACTTCTTCGACCTGTGGCTGCTGGCGCGGACGGCGGACTTCGACGGAAGGCTTCTGGCCGAGTCGATCGCCCGCACGTTCGCCCGCCGTCAGACGCAGGCTGTCGTCGACCCGGTTTGCTTCACCGAAGCATTCGCGACCGATCCGGCGAAGGTCGCCCAGTGGGCGGCGTTCGTTCGCAACGCGAAACTGGGCGGCGGGGCGCCGGCGGCTTTCGACGAGGTCGTCGGCGCCGTTCGTGCCTTCCTGCGACCCGCGCTCGAAGCCGTGGCGGGGCATATGACGCTGTCGAGTCACTGGCGCGCCCCCGGCCCGTGGCAGCCGACATCGAGTGCGCCGGACAGAGGCGAATAGGCAGAGCGCGCAGGTCACCTCGCCCCAGATCGCCGCACCATCGTGCCCCGTCCCATCGGATACGCGGCTAGGGGCGCGGGCACCCGGGATCAGATCCCGGCCCATCGTGAGATCCCCAAATGCACGGATTCCGCATGGTGTCGTCACCAAGCGACGTGGAACTCATTGGGCACAAGTGATTGCGAACGCTCAGATGCCGTTGGTCTGCCTAACGCGAACTGGCGCGACGAATCGCAACGGGCATTGAAGTCAATCTGGGCAACTCGCGACGGTTCGCCATGAACAACGTCGCCTGACTCTGGCACGCGCGTTCGCCCGAGGGTAAAACTAGACAATCATTAGCTTTCTGAATTCGCGGCTGTCTGGGATATTGCGGCACGCCACCACCGCCGATGGATGATGCGCACCTGCTACTGGATCAGGCATGAACGTATTCGACTTGCGCGACAAGTTGGTTAGTGATTACTCGGGTTACGTCCGCAGCTTCATCCAAATCCGCGACGCAGCCATTCGCAGCTTGGTCGAGGGGGAATTGGATCGCGGCCTGCTCTGGCCCGACCCGCTCATTCAGTTGAACCCCGCGTTCGAGCCGGGCGATTCCATCGACGAACTTGTTCGCGCGGGCATACTTCACGAAAAATGTTCGGAGGTTTTCCGGCTCAAGAAGCGCGAAACGGCAGGCGCCGGGCTGGACTTCCGGCTCCACAGGCATCAGGCGGAGGCCGTGCGCGTCGCGCGCGGCGGCGGTAACTACGTTCTTACGACCGGAACGGGATCGGGCAAGAGCCTTTCCTACATCATTCCCATTGTAGACCACGTGCTGCGCAACGGCAGCGGGCGCGGAATTCAGGCGATCGTGGTTTATCCGATGAACGCGCTGGCGAACAGCCAGTACGGCGAGCTGAGCAAGTTCTTGCACGACGGATACCCTGATGGCCGGGGGCCGGTCCGGTTCGAGCGGTACACGGGTCAAGAGACGGAAGAGCAACGGAACCGCATCATGGAGCAGCCGCCGGACATCCTGCTCACAAACTTCGTGATGCTCGAACTGATCCTGACACGGGTTAGGGAACAGGCGCTGATCCGCGCGGCGCGCGGCCTGCGTTTCCTGGTCCTGGACGAGCTTCACACGTACCGCGGGCGCCAAGGCGCTGACGTGGCGATGCTGGTGCGTCGAGTCCGGGAGTTCATGCAGGCCGGCCGGATGCAATGCGTCGGGACATCGGCGACGCTCGCCGCGCCTGGGACGCTTCACGAACAACAGGCGGAAGTTGCGCGGGTTGCATCCAGCCTTTTCGGGGGAGAGGTCCCGCCCGATAACATCATCGGCGAAACGCTGTCGAGGGCAACGCCGGCGTCAAGGGAACAAGAGCCTGGGTTCCATGCCGATCTGGCGGCGTCGATAGCGATCGGGGGATGCTTGCCGCCTCGTGATCCCGAGGAATTCCTGCGCCACCCTCTTTCGATCTGGATCGAGAGCACCTTTGGCGTCGTTCGCGAGGCGACGACGAATCGGCTGATCCGTGCGATCCCAAAGCCGTTGACCGGCGCTCACGGTGCGGCTGGATTACTGTCTCATGTGACCGGTGTCAGCGAGCACACTTGCGCCGAGAGAATCCGTGACTGGCTTTTGGCCGGTTTCTCCGCCAAGAGCAAGGAGGGCCGCCCGCTGTTCGCGTTTCGCGTCCACCAGTTCATCGGGCGCGGCGACACCGTGTACGCGTCGTTCGAGCCCGAGCGACGGCGATTCGTGACGGTGAAGGGACAGCAGTTCGTCCCTGACGACCGCTCGCGTATCCTGCTTCCGCTGGTGTTCTGCCGCCAGTGCGGACAGGAGTATTACTGCGTTTGGCGCGGCCAGAACGCCGGCGGAGATTTCATATTCACGCCCAGGCGATTAGAGGAGCGCCGCCCGACCAGCGAAGGAGCGGAGCCGGGCTTCCTGTATCTCAGCTCGGACTCCCCGTGGCCGACGGACCGGGATGAGATCGAATCGCGCGTCCCGTCGGATTGGTTGGAGGAGCACCGCGGGCGGCTCCGGCTGAAGCCGAGCCATGAGAAGTATTTGCCCCAACCCGTACGCTTGGGAACCGACGGCAGGGAGTCGCCCGATGGAACGGACTGCGTATTCGTCCCGGCGCCGTTCCGACTCTGTCTCCAGACCGAGTGCGGCGTCGCGTATAGCGCCCGCCGCGACTCGGACGTGGGCAAGCTCGGTTCGCTGGGGACGGGCGGCCGCAGCACGGCCACCACGATCCTCTCCATAGCCGCCGTGCGCGGCATGAGCGCCACGGCGGGCATGCCGCCAAAGCTGCTGAGCTTTACGGACAATCGGCAGGACGCCGCACTGCAGGCTGGCCACCTCAACGACTTCGTTGAAGTCACCGTCCTGCGTGGCGCGCTGTACAAAGCGCTGGTTAATCGAGGGGCAGCGGGGCTGCGACAAGAGGAGCTGCCCCAGAAGGTGTTTGACGCGCTGGCGCTGCCGTTTGAATCGTACGCGAGCAACGCACAGGCCCGCTTCCAGGCCGAAATCGAGACGCGGCGCGCGATGTGTGACGTGCTCGCGTACCGCCTGTACCTCGACTTGCAGCGCGGGTGGCGCCTGACGTCGCCGAACCTGGAACAGTGCGGGCTCTTGGTCATCGACTACGAATCGCTCGGGGATGTTTGCGCCGCGGATGACGTGTGGGCGCGGGCTCACGAGGCCTTGGCGACCGCGGCGCCGGCGACGAGGGAAAAGGTCGCGCGTGCGCTGCTGGACTACATGCGACGTGAGCTGGCCATCAAGGTCGAGTGCCTCGACGAAAATGGCCAAAGCCGAATCCGGGAGCGGAGCCGTCAACGGCTCGCGGGGCGCTGGGCCATCGACGAGGACGAACAACTGGAAAACGCGCGGCTCCTCCTGCCGCGCTCGCGCCGCCTGAATGACGATCGCGCCTTCACCTACGTCTCGCCTTACGGGGACTTCGGGCGTTTCCTGAGGCGGCACAACACGTTCGAGAATTACGGCGGCGGCCGGCCATCTCTCGCCGAAACCCAGCAGATCATTCATGACCTGCTTCACGCCCTCCACGTCGGCGGCATCGTGGAACGCGTGCGCGAGCCGCGCGATGCTGACGAGGTGCCCGCGTACCAACTCCAGGCCGGGTGCATGATCTGGAAGCAAGGTGGCGGGAAGGCCCCGCCGCTCGACCCGCTGAGGGTCGCCGATCCCTCGGCCGGTGGCGGCCAGACCAACCGTTTTTTCATCGATTTCTACCGCCAAGTCGCGCAGCACATCCGTTCGGTCGAGGCGCGCGAGCACACGGCACAGGTACCGAGTGAGGAGCGGCTTGAGCGAGAGGACCGCTTCCGCGACGGCCGACTGCCGATCCTGTTCTGTTCGCCGACGATGGAGTTGGGTGTCGATATCGCCGAGTTAAACGTAGTGAACATGCGGAATGTGCCGCCGACGCCGGCGAACTATGCTCAGCGGAGCGGTCGCGCCGGGCGGAGCGGCCAGCCGGCCCTGGTGTTTACGTATTGCACGACCGGCAGCCCGCACGACCAGTATTTCTACCAGCAGCCGGAACGCATGGTCGCCGGCAGCGTGGCCCCGCCGCGCCTCGACCTCACGAACGAAGATCTGATCCGCGCGCACGTCCACGCGGTCTGGCTGTCGGAGGCTGGCCTCAGCCTCGGTAGTTCCTTGCAGGAGTTGATCGACTGCGCGGGCGAGCCTCCCAGCCTCAAGCTGCTCGATCACATCAGCGCGGCCTTGCAGGACATGGCGGCACGGAATAGGGCCGCTGCCCGCGCGCGTAAGGTGCTCAGCGGGATCGAGGCAGACCTGCGGGGGACCGACTGGTACACCGACGACTGGCTCTCCAAGACGTTGGACACGGTGCCGCAGCGATTCGATCAGGCGTGCGAACGCTGGCGGACGCTGTACGAGGCGGCATTCCAGCAGTCGGTGATTCAGGGCCGCATCGCGCGCGACCCCACCCGCCAGGCCGAGCGCGCCCGCGCAACGCAGATTCGGAACGAGGCCGAAACCCAGTTGCGGCTGCTGACCAACGAGCGGTCGGGGACGCGCGGCGAGTCGTTTTCCGACTTCTACAGCTACCGCTACTTCGCCAGTGAAGGCTTCCTGCCCGGGTACAATTTCCCCCGCCTCCCCCTCTCGGCGTTCATTCCCGGCCGCCGCTCGATCAAGGGTGACGAAGACTTCCTGTCGCGTCCCCGGTTCCTCGCCATCTCCGAGTTCGGCCCTCGCGCCTTCGTGTATCACGAGGGGTCGCGTTACATCATTGAAAAGGCGATCATCCCTGCGGGTTCCCGCTCGGTGACCGATCAAACCCTCGTCACGTCCGCGATCAAGAGCTGTCAGGCGTGCGGCTACATTCATCCGGTCGTCGAGGGGCCGGGCCCCGACCTGTGCCAGAACTGCGGCGCCAGGTTGGATCACGCGATGCGGTCTCTGTTCCGGCTGCAGAACGTCTCGACCCGGCGGCGCGACAGGATCAACTGCGACGAGGAGGAGCGTACCCGGCTCGGTTACGAGATCAGGACGGGCTTCCGCTTCGCGGAGCGCGACGGCCGCGTGTCCTGTGCGACCGCCAAGGTGCGAACGGGCGAGCGGGAAATCGCGCACGTCCGGTATGGCCACACCGCCACGATCTGGCGGATCAACGTGGGCGAGAATCGGCGGGCAAACCGCGACCAACTCGGATTCGTTTTGGACATCGAGCGGGGCATTTGGGCCTCGGACGCCCAGGAGAATGGTGCCGCCTCGGATGACCGCCTCGGGCCGCGCACGCAGCGGGTCGTTCCGTACGTCGAGGACCGGCGAAATTGCCTGACCATTACGCCGGCCGTGCCGGTGTCAGACGCGGCGATGGCGTCGCTGCAAGCGGCGATCAAGAGCGCGCTACAAGTGGAATACCAGTTGGAGGACAGCGAACTGTCGGCCGAGCCGCTCCCGAACAGGGACGATCGCAAATCCATCTTGTTCTACGAGGCATCTGAAGGCGGCGCCGGAGTGCTGCGCCAACTTGTGGAGAACCCGCACGCGGTTGCGGCCGTCGCCCGCCAAGCCCTTGTCCTCTGCCACTTCGACCCCGCCACGGGCAAGGATCTGGAGAAGGGTCCGCGCGCGACGGAGACTTGCACCGCCGCCTGCTACGACTGCCTAATGAGCTACGGCAACCAGATGGACCACCGACTGCTTGACCGGCACTCGATTAGGGAACTGCTACTGGACATGGCCGCTGCGACCGCCGAAACGTCGCCGGCCGAAGTGACGCGCCAGGAACACTTGGAACGCCTCATGCGGCTTACGTCGTCGGAGTTGGAGCGGCGGTGGCTGCGGTTCCTTGAGGACAACCGCTTCAACCTTCCTTCGTCCGCACAGATACTGATCGAATCGTGCGGAACCCGGCCGGACTTCGCTTACAAGGAGGCGCTTGCGTGCATCTACGTGGACGGGCCGCCGCACGAGTTCGCCGAACGTCAGCAACGCGATGCCGCACAGCAGGCAAATCTTGAGGATGCCGGTTATCAGGTGATCCGGTTTAAGGATACGGACGATTGGCACGCGATCGTCGCGCGCTACCCCGACCTGTTCGGGAGGCCGGCATGAGCTTCTCGCCCGGCTCCCTCGTTTCGGCCCGCGGTCGCGAATGGGTCGTCCTACCTGAGTCGGATGACCGTCTGGTCATCGTGCGCCCGCTGAGCGGCACGGAAGACGAAGTCACGGGCATCCACACCAGCTTGGAGCAGGTGACTGCGGCGACGTTTGCCCCGCCCGACCCGAGCAGGATCGGCGACTTTCGTTCCTGTCGGCTGCTGCGGGACGCGCTGCGGCTCGGGTTCCGTTCGAGCGCGGGACCATTCCGGTCGTTTGCCAAGATTGCGGTCGAGCCCCGCCCGTACCAACTCGTTCCCTTGCTGATGGCATTGCGGCTTGACCCCGTGCGTTTGCTCATCGCCGATGACGTCGGCATCGGGAAGACGGTGGAAGCGTGCCTCGTCCTGCGCGAATTGCTGGACCGTGGTGAGGTGCGACGGGCGGCGGTCCGCTGCCCCCCGCACCTGGCGGAGCAGTGGCAACGGGAGTTGAAGGAGAAGTTTTACGTTGACGCGGAGCTCGTCCTGTCGAGCACCGCGTCCCGGTTGGAGCGCTCTTGTTTGGCCGGTCAGTCCATTTTCGAGGCTCACCCGTTCACGGTCGTTTCGACCGACTTCATCAAGTCGGACAGTCGGCGTGACGAATTCATCCGCACTTGCCCCGAACTGGTGATCGTGGACGAGGCGCACACGTGCGCCTTTGCGACCGCCGGCCGCGGAGGGCGGCACCAGCGCTATCAACTGGTCAAGGCGCTGTCCGCCGTTCCCGGTCGCCACCTGATCCTCGTCACGGCGACGCCGCACAGCGGGAACGAAGAGGCGTTTCGTTCGCTGCTGCTGTTCCTGGATCGGGAGTTCGCGAACCTGCCGCAGGAGCTTGGCGGTCGGGAAAACGAACAACACCGGCGCCACCTCGCGCAGCACC
>CADDYU010000173.1 GCA_902810705.1 Methylococcaceae bacterium | reverse complement strand
CCTCGATGAACGGCTATGCCGGTGGTCAGTTGAAGATTGACGATAACTCGTCGTTGTCGGACACGATGACCCTCCGCATCACGGACTACGATGCCAGCCATTCCGCGAAGTTAAACCTGAACTTCGCGGCCGGCTTGGAAGAAGTGGTGCAGTCGCTGATCATCAACGGTACGGCGATGCCTGCCGGGACCTACGGCAAGACCGGCAGTGGAGCGGATTTTGTTGACGATGTCCACTTCGCCGGCACCGGCTTGCTGACCGTCGTGCCGGAGCCTTCGAGCCTTGGCTTGCTGGGCGTGGCGGCGGCGGGTCTGCTGCGTCGGCGGCGGATCGCGTGATCGGATCGTGAACCTTCGCCCCCCCGGTCACTTAACGGTGACCGGGGGGCTTGTCCGAAATCCGGCTTCCCGGCGGCGACACAAGACATCTCCGCGGCCGCAAAAGGGCCGCGTCGTGTACCAGCGGCCGGATCCGCCGGACACGGGGGGCCGCAGCACGGCGGTTCGGTCAGCCTCCGCGGCGGTGGACGCTGGGCGGACAAGGAGTTGCATGCGACGTGAACACCAGCACCCCGGCGGCGAGCGACGGCCGGTGCGTGGTCGGTTTTTTCCAGTTGACGGGTGGCGGTTTAGGTTGCATATTATCTGTTGTAGAACACTTCACGTCCCGCGGTGATGACCGGGCGAGCCGCCTGACGCCCGTGGAACGGCCTTGCGAGTGGAGTTGAGATGTGGTGCCAAACGCTGTGCCGCCCCTTGCGTCGTGACCGTTTTCCGCGCGGGACCGCGCCCGCAGACGGCCGGGCCCGCGCGACGACCGTCCGGCGTGGTGGCGCTCGAGGATTCACGCTGGTCGAGCTGCTCGTCGTCATCGCGATCATTGCGCTGCTGATCAGCATGCTGTTGCCCGCCCTGAACAAGGCGCGGCGGGCGGCGAACACGTTGGCGTGCCTGTCGAACCTTCGGCAGATCGGGCAGCTCATGTACCTGTACGCCAACGACAACAAGGGCGTCCTGACCCCGCTCGCCGGTGACCGCGGAATGTATTCCATCGCCGCCTACCAGCCCTACGGCTGGCAAAAGCTCCTATACCCCTACATCTCCAGAAGGCCGCTGCCCAACAGCATTTTGTATAATTACGCGATCCCCTCGTCCGACCCGGTGGTCAGCGCAGCGGCGCGGCAATTGTTTCTCTGCCCGGAGGACACGAAAAGCCGCTACTTCCCGGCCAACGTCGAGCGGATCGGGACGAGCTATATCTACAACTACGGCAAGCAACAGTATGGCGTGCACAAAGGCGCGCTGAGTTGGACCGGCGCTGCCCCCGATCCGGCCCGACCGGATCTGAGGGTTGCCGCATCGCGGCGGCTCGGTGAGGTCCGGCAAGCCCAGGACTTCATCATGATTGCCGAGACGAACAAGGGCGATGGGTGGGGCGGAATTCACCCGGCGTGGGTCGCCACCGATTACGCCGCTCGCCCCTGCGAACAGGCCGGTGCCGACGGCACGAGAACGGCCAGTGGCTGGACCTTCCACGGTGGCCCGGTGACGAATCGGTCGACCGCCAGGTGGAACTACCTGTTCGCCGATGGTCACGCCCAAACCCTCAGCCCGTTCGACACGGTTAACAAGACCTTGGCCCGATACAACAAGCTGACGGTCGGGCCCTTTAATTCTGTCTACGACGATCCGGCAGGCATGTGGACCGCCTCGCCAAACGACTGATGGTTGACGGCCCAGTTGTGCTCGGATCCTGTAAGTCCTCGGAGTCGTCATCGCGTGCGCCTGCGCCACGACAAGGCCCGCCCGCGACACTACGGCGAGGCGGCCGGCGCGGCTTCGAAACAAGTCCGCCTCCGACCCCGGAGCACACCACCTCTCGCTCCGGTCCAGGTCGAGGCCTTTGGAGGTGTGTTATGTGTCAGTTCAAGCCCTCTCGACGTCCCCTGCACGGTTTCACGCTGGTGGAACTGCTGGTGGTGATCGGGATCATCGCGTTGCTCATCAGCGTGTTGCTGCCCGCGCTCAACAAGGCGCGTGAGGCCGCCACGTCACTCCAGTGCCAGGCGCAGCTGCGCAACTTCGGGCAGGCGTCGGCGATGTACGTCAACGACAACAAGGGGGCGCTCCCCGTCTGGCGGGCCAACCCGTACGGGTCGGCGCCTCAGAACTACCCGCTCAGCTGGAACTATCGTCCCACCGCGGGCGGGGGTGGGCCCTGGCCGTACTCCTACATGCAGATGCTGGGCCTGTACCTGACGCGGGTCGACTCGTCGTGGAACCAGAAGCAGGACGTCTTTCGCTGCACCAATTCGAATAGTGTCCCGTTCGCCTCCGACGCGTTCGTCCGCACCATCCCCTACGTCACGCACGCGTATAACGTGCGCCTGACGTGGGGCGCGCAGTACCCGAACTGGTCGGAAGTCGGCACGGGATGGCCGAAGATCACGCAGGCGAAGAACGCGTCGGAAACGATCCAGATGGGCGATGCCAATAATTGGGATGTCACGTGGGCCTACCTCTGGCCCGGCTACCGCACGGGCACGGGCGGGGCATTCATGGGCTGGCACGGGCGCAAGCGTGACGGTTACAGCCGCCTGTTCCTCGACGGCCACGTCGAACTGATCCGCCACGACCACCCCAGCATTGCCAACGCGTCGGCGAGCGCGATGTGGGTGAATCCCGGTGGCACACCGTCGACCGTTCAAGAATCTCAGTGGCGCTGGTTCAACCTAAAGAAGTGAGACGAGTAAAAGGAGGCGAGGCGCGGCGGTACCACGCCACCGATGGCGATGGCGTGGTACCGCCGCAGAGTTCCTCTCGCCGAGCACCGGGCCGGTTTGCACCGGTCGGGTGTATGCCGAACCCGGTCGAGCAGCGGCGCACCAGTGGATCAGACGGAGTACCAGCACATGGTCGGAGTTTGTCGCCCCGCGGTCGTCGTCTCACGGATTTCCCTGCTGTCCCTGCTATTGCTGATGGTCGCGCCGGCCGGCGCGGCCGAAGCGCCGCTGCCGGTCGAAGGCTCAGCGGACAAGCCCCTGGTGCTTTTGCAGGCCGAGGCGTCGGCCGGACCGGAGCGAGCCGGGGTGGTAGCGCTGCCGGGGGAAGTGGTCGCCAAAGAGGGCGTCGACTTTGTAGCCGTCGAAAAAGAACAGGTGGTCGCGGCTCATAAGGGGCAGGGCAACTGGGGAGTAAGTTTCCGGTACACGCTCGGTGGTAACGTCGCGCCAGGCGAATACACGTTTTGGGCGCGGTGGATGCAGGGGGGTGAGCCCAGCGTGTCGGCGCAGAAGTTCGTCGTGCTGGCGGGGGCGTCGGCGGACGCGCTGGAGGAGCGCGGTTCGTTTCAGATCACCAACGACTGGCCCTGGAAACATCAATGGGTGATGGCCAAGACGCTGGAACTCAAGGCCGGCGACGCCGTGGTCGAAGTGCGCAATAGCGGTCGCGGCCAAGACGCCAAGGCGTTCGACGCATTCCTGCTTTCACCGGGCAAGGCGGCAGCGCCCGCGCCGGTCAAGGCCGTGGGCGATGTGACCAAGGCCGACGCAACCGGACAGCGCACGCCGTTGGAATTGCCGATCAAGCCGACGGATACGTACCCGCTCATCCTTCTACAACTCGGCTCCCTGCCACCTCTGGACGCCTCAACCGCCGGCGCGACGGCCGTCTATGCCGGCGACGTTGCCGACCATGAAGGCGATCGCGCCATTGAGGTCGGCCGTGAAGAGGTGACGTCGCAACGTGCCGGAAGCGGAGCGTGGCGGACGAACTTCCGCTTCGATCTTCCTGAAGGACACCCCGCCGGCAAGCTGACCTTCTGGGCCCGCTGGAAGCAGGGCGGTGATCCCAATGTCAGCAAGCAGCGGTTCGAGGTCTTCGCCGGCGCCGACGAGGCGACGCTCGATAAACGCGGATCGATGGAACTGACGCCCGCAGGCTGGAACTACACCTGGGCAACCGGCAGTGAGATCACGATCAAACCGGAAGATCGTGTGCTGGAAGTTCGCAACAGTGGCAACGGTGACACTGCCAAGATCTTCAACACCTTCATACTCGGCGGGCCCAAGCCACCGCCCCCGGCAGTCGAACTGCCGATGAAGCCTTCAGCGGAGAAGCCGGTGGCGGTGCTGGGGTTTGGCAAGGTGCCCTTGAACATTCGCGAGCCGGGGCCGGGTGTCATCATTCACCGCGGCAAGATGACGGCCAGGCCCGGTTCTGAGGCAGGCGACGCCAACGGCGAGGCCGCGCTAGTGATCCATAAGGGCTTCGGGGAATGGGGCGCAACATTCCTGTTCGATGTCAGCTCTAATCCGATTCCCCCCGGGTTTTACAACTTCAACGCGCGATACATGACGGGCGGCGAAGCATCGCAGGTGAAGCAGACGTTTGTCGTCAAGGCCGGCCCCGATCCGCAATCGCTGGCCGTCCGGGGCACGTTTTCGACGACCAACCGCGTCGCCTTTAAGCAGCAATGGGTCGCCGACCAGGGGATGGTCACGATCTTCCCCGGGGATAAATTCATCCAGATCGAAAACAGCGGCAAGGCGGACGGGGCAAAAGTGTTTAGCGCCTTTGCGCTCGGCCAACAGCAGGCAATGCCGGCATGGTTGACCGCCGAGCAGGCGGCGGCGCGCACCACCTTCCTGGCGCGTACGAAAACAGTGGCCAGACCGCAGCAGACGCTGTATGTGGTCGATGGCCCCGATGCCGGCGGGGACGTGCTCTTCGCCGGCCTCGCGGCGGATTCGGCCAAGGAATTTTTTGAATCGTCCAAGGTCAATTACCTCATTGGCGATGCCGCCGAGCAAATGGCGCGCAAGCTCAATCTGCCTTCCACGCCCGCCGCGGTCATCGTCAACACCGACCGCCGGGTGCTCGGCGTTCTGGCTAAGCCCAGCGATGCCTCAGCCGTTACCCAGTTCCTCCAGAATCCGGAAAAAGCAGGGATGATTCCGGCTCATCCAGAGGTTGAGGCGCCTGCTGCCCAACCGTTGGTCAGCGGATCGCCGGCGCAGTGGCTCATCGGAACAGGCTGGCCTGGCCAAAACGGCGTTGCCAGGTGGGGGATCGATGCCGAGGCGACGCAGCGGCCCAACCCCGGAGACTTGATCGCTTATAGCTATTACACCTCGGGCGACCGATCCGGTCATTGGGAAGCTCGCCCCGCCGGTGAGAACGGCGTCTGCGTGCTGGTCGATCGCCTGCCCGAATCCTATGCATGGGGCAAGGCGACCAACTACGCCGTGGTTTATCTCAAAGCCGACGCCCCAGTTGAGGCCCAACTGCGCCTGCAACATAGCGGCATGCGGTCATCGGTGTTCCTCGACGGCAGCGAAGCATCGCTGCAAAACGATCCCGCGCCGATCCACGCGATGATCCGGCGTGATAAACCGGTTCAGGAAGGCCCTGTTGAACGCGGCGGCCAGGAGATCCACACCGACGTTGCCGTGCCTGCCTCTGCCGAAGCGCCGCGAATTGCGCCTTTGAAGCTTACTGGCCAATGGCAGTGCCTGGTCATCAAAATGGTTCAAGGCCAGGCTAAGAACGATCGCGTGCTATTTTCTGCTCTTTTGACCGGCGCCGATGGCAAACCCCTGACGAACGTCCAGACCACCAGTGCCGACCCGACCGTGCCCCTTGCACAAGCTGCCACGGCGGCGGGGCTTTGGCCGACGCTGAAGCTGGAGAATATACCTGGAAACCTGCCTCATCCCGGCGAGCCGTTAACGCTCGTCGCCGATATGCGGGTGACTCCTTCCTTCCTCAGCAAGTGGAGTCCGGAAGTCTTCCTCCCGGTCAACGCGACCTTGCGCGTCCGAATGAGCGATTACGACGGGAAGGAGATCAAAGTCTTTGAAACGCGCGGCAGCTTCCCTGGCGTGGCGAAGATCGACCTGGGGCCTGCTCCTGCGCCTGGCTTTTACTCACTGACGGCCGAGATGGTGAAAGACGACGGCCAACTGATTCACCGCTTTTATCCGGACGGTTTCAGTGTCGTACTTGGCAATGCCGCACAGAAGGAACGCGTTGACAAAAAAGAGTTGATGAACAGTTGGTATTACGCCTTTGACGACTGGGAGACCTTGGCGCCGTGGCTGGAACGGACGGGGATGCTCAAAAACGTCGGTTCATTCCCCGGTGGCGGCCCGAAGGCGCGGGAACGCTGGGAAGATGCCAAAAAGCGCGGGATCATCGCCTTTGCCGATTTCGCTGGCGACAGCGCATGGATGAACAACTCTGAGAAGGACGCCAAGGCCGTGGTAGAGACGGCAGCGCCTTACACGCGGTATTTCAAGTCGATCAACGAGGTCGATGGTCGGTTTGGGGGAGATGAAGGAGTCTCCTGGAACGTCTCGCGCAATCCCGAAAAGTATGTGGAGCGCACGAAGTGGCAGCACGACGCGGTTCACGCCGCCCGGGCGGACGCGATCAACTTTGGCGGCAGCGTGTACACGTCTGGAAACGGCCGAACCCGGAGCGACCATCCTGAAATCCTTGGCCCGCGCCAGTGGTTGCGCAAGTGTCTCGAACTGGGCTTGGATAATTACATCGACGTCTGGGACGTCCATGCTTATCCGCAGTTTCCGCCGCGCCTCGAAGCTGAATCTGTGACGAACGCGGCAACCGAGAGCGACATGGGTGTCCGCTCGGTCTACAAGGAGGCTGGAATCGAGTTTAAGAAGCCCTTCCTGCTTGGTGAAACCAGCGCCATGGCGTTCCACGGTTACACCGGCGTGAGCTGGCAGGCAGAAACGCTGGCGAAGATGACAGCCTGGACCAACAGCCGCGAGGACTGGATCGGCATCGCGCTGTGCGCTGCCCACCACGACCGGCGCCAGACAGCCGAGGAATACGGCATCGCACGCTGCCCGGGTGAGGCGGCGGTGTATACCGCCGGCGCCTTGATCGACGGCCTGCCCTACAAGCGCGTGCCGAGCGACGACAAGGGCATCCAGGCAGCCTATTTCGGACCGACCTTCATGGTTTGGCGTGATGACGACAAGACGGGGAACTACACCATCAAGCTCGACGCCGGGCAGCAGTGGTTGCTCGTGGATGTGGTCGGCCGGACACGCCCGCTGCCAGTGAGCGACGGTAGCGCCACGTTCGAGATCGGGACCAGGCCGCAGTATGTGATCCCGGTCGCTGAGTACGAGCGACTCACGCGCATGCAGTAAGCGGCCCAGTCTATGCAACTTGCACGCAACGCGGCATCCGGGTGTGGAGCCCGGATGCCGCTCTTTTGAACGACGATCAAGCGGCGGCAGCGCCTCCGTTTTCGTCATGAAAATGGGGGTTGAGCGCAGGCAATCCAGCACGAGGGAATCCATGTTTGCATCATTGAAGAGCCTCTTGTTTTTCGGAATGGCGGCGGTCTTGATGACACCAATCGCGCCCGTCCGGGCCCAGCCGGCTGGAGAATCAAATCCCGTCGCGCTGCGCAATGGTGTTCCGGAGGCGTGGCTGATCGGCGGCATCCACGACGGCCGCGCCGGAGTTTCGATCTACGGGCTTGATACGGAAACGATCCTTCGTGCAAATGCGGGCGATCCGTACCTGAGCTCTCAAATGATGGACGGGGTCATGCGCGCATGGCAGCCGGCAGCAACGGCGGCCAATGGCGTAACCGTCATTGAACCAAAAACCGCCCATTCATACGGGTGGTCGCGCGGGACGGGGTATGCGCAGATTTACGTCCAGGCAGAGAAGCCCACAACGGTCGTCCTGCATTGGCGGCAGTCAGGCGTGCAAACGTCGGGTTGGCTCGACGGTCGGCCGTTTGCGCTCGCAGACGATGCAAATCCGCCTGCCGACTTTCCTAAAACGGCTGAACGGGCCCAGGCGCCAATGAAAGGGCTGACGACCGAAGGATTGGTCGCGATCGCCATGCCTGAAAAATCCGAATCGCCGAAGGCCGCAACGCTGGAACTCGGCGCCGGCTGGCACTGCCTGCTGGTCAAAATGGTGATGCAGCACGACCAGGGAGAGACATTCTTTTTCGCCGCAAAGTTCACCGATCCCGCCGACGGACCCGCCGACTCGACCCTCAAGACTGCCACGACATCCCTCAAGACGCAGTTGAGCGATCCCACCGCCGATCTAAAGCTTCACGCCCAAGCGGCGAAGCTGCGGCCGTGGTTCTTTGTCGATGCGCCGGGCAACCTAGTTCATCCCGGCGAACCTTTGAAAATTGCCGCCGACATTCGCTGGCATCGGATTCTGGAAGAAAAAGCGCTTCAAGCCCCCATCGAACCTTTCGACGCAACACTGCGACTGCGATTGGTATCCTTCGACGGACGCGAAGTGGCGACACGGGAGATTAAAGACAAGTTCCCCGGCCAGTTCGCAGTGGACTTCGGTGCTGCGCCCGAGGCCGGCTATTATGCGATTTATCCATCGCTGCACACCGCCGATGGCAAACTGATCTGGGCCAGCTACGCCGATGGCTTTACGGTCGTCCGCGGCGTCGCTGCCCAGCGCGAACGTTTGGACCAAAAGAAGGTGTGGAACAATAATTACTACTTCTTTGATGACGAAAAACTGGGCCTGGGCATTTCCCGACCCGGGGAATTGATGAATTGGCTGGAGCGCAGCGGAGTTTTCCAAAACATTGGTTCTTTCCCCGGTAACGAGGAGAAATATCAGCCTTTATGGGAGGAGGCCCAAAAGCGAGGCCTGAACTTCTTTGCCGATACCGCCGGAGATGATCCGAAGTTAAATGAATCGCAGGCCGACGGCGAACGCTGCATCGCCGCTCTCGCCAAATACACGCGCTTCTTTAAGTGCTATAACGAAATCGACATTCACAGCGGCGAGCGTTATTCGAAGTTGCGTGAGCCCAAACACTGGGTGGAACGCGCGAAATGGGAATATGAAGCCGCCCATCGCGCCCGGCCCGATGCCCACTACGTCGGCGGCAGTATCGTTCGCGGCGGGGACTTCAAGCAGCGCGGAAACGCCCCCGGAAGCCTCGGCCCGGGACTGTGGTTCGCCGAATGCCTCAAACTCGGGCTAGATCAATACCACGATGCGTGGGACGTTCACCAGTATCCGCAGAATCCGCCCCGGCTCGACGGCCCGTTTGGCAATTCCGGGTCGGAAGATGAACGGGGGGTGCTGGCGGCGTACCGATTAGTTGGCCGCGAAAACAAGCTTCCCTTCTGGATGGGCGAATGCGGCGCCAAGGCCGCCCACTGCGCCACCGGCCGCCG
>CADDYU010000172.1 GCA_902810705.1 Methylococcaceae bacterium | reverse complement strand
CTAGGCTTTTCATGGCTTACAGTCCTTGTCTTTAGCATTCAATGCCGAGGGCTCAGATGCCCAGATTGCTCAACATCACCATGAGGTCGTTGAGTATCCCGGTCATGCGGGGATGCTCGACCTCGAACTGGGCGACCGTTTCCTTCATGTTCTCCACCAGGTGCAGGTAGTTCTCGTCATCCGTGGCTTCCAGCCGGTCCTCGAGTTCGTTCAGCAAGGCTTCGAGCTTTATCCTGAGCTCCGGATTCTGGTCTCCAAGGCCCTCGATCTCCCGGCGCAGATTGAAAATCGCTTCATTGATTTCTATGTCGGCCATGTTCTGTCATTCCTCTATAGAGCTTGTTTTCTGAATCGAAGAAACCAGGGCTGAAGATCGCTCAAGGGTTTACCGCCAAGGCCCGGAAAAACTCCGGCGCCGCGAAGGCCGCCCGGTGGATCTCGGCATTATAGTAAGCCGTCTCGAAGGGCTTGGCGCGGGCATCGGCTTCCCGAAAGCCCGCGAGCACGGTTTTTCCGGCCAGGGTGGCGCTCCACCAGCCGGAAGGGTAAATGCACTGCGGGAAAAACAGGCTCCGGGTGTCGGCGAATCCGGCCCCGCGCATGGTCTGGTGCATGGCCTCGATGAGTCCCGCGTGGAAGAGCGGCGATTCGCTCTGCTGGACCAGGATGCCGTGGGCCCCCAGGCAGCGGAAACACTCTCGATAGAACGCTTCGTTGAACAGTCCCTCCGCGGGCCCCACGGGATCCGTGCTGTCGACAATGATGAGATCGACGCTGTCGGCGGCCGCGTCCTTCACCCACTGAATGCCGTCGATGAACAGCAATTCCGCGCGCGGGTCGCCGTTCGAGGCGCAGAGCTCCGGAAAATACTGTTCGGCCAGCCGCGTGACCCGCTCGTCGATTTCGATCTGCACCGCTTTTTTCACGTCCGGGTGCTTGAGCACTTCCTTGAGGCTGCCGCAATCGCCGCCGCCGATGATCCACACCCGCTCCGGCCTGGGATGGGTGTAAAGAGCCGGATGGGTCATCATCTCGTGATACAGGAAGTTGTCCCGGTCCGACACCATGGTGCAGCCGTCGATCACCATGAGCGTCCCGAACCATTCGGTCTCGAAGATTTCGATGCGCTGAAAGGGCGTTTGCTCCTCGGCCAGCTTTTCGATCACCTTGAAGGAAAAGGCGCTGCCGTGCTGGGGATAGATTTCGGTGAACCAGCCTGAATCATTGACCATGGGGAGTCCTCGCATGGAAAAATCGGGGGATTTTCCACATAATTCGACTCTTTATCAAAGAGATTTCGTTGCGCGCCATGAACTGGAGTCCGGATCAATCCCGCGAGATTTACGCCATCGAGCATTGGGGCGAAGGCTATTTCGACATCAGCGACCAAGGTCACGTGGTCGTCTATCCAACCAAGCATCCGGAAGCCGGCGCCATCGACCTGTTCGAGGTGGCCCGCGCGATCCGCCGCGAGGGCTTGTCTCTGCCGGTGCTGGTGCGCTTCACCGACATTCTCGGCGATCGCGTGCGTCTTTTGACGGAAGCCTTCGACCGCGCCCGGAGCGAACACGGTTACCAGGGGATTTATACGCCCGTCTACCCCATCAAGGTCAACCAGCAGCGCGGCGTGGTGGAAGGCATTCTCCGCAACGGCCGTTATCCCGTCGGCCTCGAAGCCGGCAGCAAATCGGAACTGCTCGCCATCCTCGCCCTGTCGGACGCCGGCACCGTCATCTGCAACGGCTACAAGGACCGCTCCTACATCCGCTTGGCCCTGATCGGCCGGAACCTCGGCCTCAATGTCTTCATCGTCATCGAAAAGCTCTCGGAACTGGAGCTGGTGCTGTCCGAATCCGCCGCGCTGGGCATCGCGCCGCAACTCGGGGTGCGTGTGCGCCTCTCCAGCATCGGCGCCGGCAAATGGCAGAACAGCGGCGGGGAAAAATCCAAGTTCGGCCTCAACGCCGGGGAAATCCTCAAGCTGGTCCGAAGGCTCGAAGAATGGGGAGGCCTGGATTGGCTCAGGCTGATGCACTTCCACATGGGTTCGCAGGTCGCCAACATCGGCGATATCAAGACCGCGCTCCGGGAGGCCGGGCGCTATTACGCCGAACTCCATAAGCTCGGTGCGGGAATCGCCCTGGCGGATGTCGGCGGCGGTCTCGGCATCGATTACGAGGGCACCCGCTCCACCAGCGACTGCTCCATCAATTACAGCATGGACGAATACGCCCACAGCATCGTCCGGGCGTTCTCCGAGATTTGCGCCGAATACGGCCTGCCCGAACCGGACCTGGTGACCGAATCCGGCCGCGCCATGAGCGCCCATCACGCGGTGCTCATCACCAACATCATCGATGTGGAAACGGTCGCCGAGGATGCCGCGCCCCCGGCCTTTTCCCCTCACCCTTACCCTCTCCCTCTTTCCGAGGAAGAGGGCGATCAGGCATCGCCATGCGGCGCTTCCGTTATACGGGAGGCCAAGCCCCTTCAGGACCTGGCTGATTGCCTGCAGCGCTTGCCCTCGGAATCGGTGCTGGGTATTTACCACGACGCCCAGTTCGATCTTGCCGAAGCCCGCGCCATGTACGTGCAAGGCAAGCTGAACCTGGCCGAACTGGCGGAAGCCGAGCGGCTCAACGCCGCCCTCTGCCACGCCGTGCGCCGGCGGCTGGACATCCGGCTCCGGGCTCACCGGGAGGTGTTGGACGAACTCAACGAACGGCTGGCGGACAAGGTGTTCTGCAATTTCTCGCTGTTCCAGTCCATGCCCGACGCCTGGGCCATCGACCAGATTTTCCCGGTCCTGCCGCTGCAGCGATTGGACGAGGAACCCACCCGCCGCGCGGTCATTCAGGATCTCACCTGCGATTCCGACGGCCGCATCGACGCCTACATCGACCGCCAAAGCCTCGAAACCACCCTGCCCCTGCACGAGCGCCGGCCGGGCGAACCCTATCTCATCGGCATCTTCCTGGTGGGCGCCTACCAGGAAATCCTGGGCGACATGCACAACCTGTTCGGCGATACCCATTCCGTCAACGTGGAACTGGACGGCCGGGGCGGCTATCGGTTCGCCGATCTCATGCGCGGCGACGGCGCCGACGAACTGCTCCGCTACGTGCACATCGATCCGGAAGAATTAAAGCGGGCCTATCACAAGAAACTACTGGAGGCGAAATTACCGCCGGACAAACGGAAACTGTTCGAGAGCGAGTTAATGGCGGGACTGGGCGGTTATACCTATCTTGAAGAGTGAGATTTTATCGAAAAGAGGACTTTTCCAGTCGAGCCCCGCGGACCGAGGTGGGTTCTACGGCCCAAGATCCACAACGAAATCGCTCAACGGGCGCCGCTCGGCGCCGCTTCGGCTAAACGGAAGAATGCAAGCGCCTTCGCGATTTCCTTGCCCTTGGCGAGGCGTGCTCTCTAAAAGCCCTTTCGGGGATTCAACGGAGACTTCCGGGGAAGGCCCCGCGTGATCCACCGATCGATAGGATTCCACGGCGGACCCGCGATAGCCGCTCCGGGCGCTGGTCACCAGAAAGCGCGGGCTCGGAGTTAATTCTACGCCGAAAGCTCTGAAGGGCCCCGGAAGCGAATACAGTCAGGCAAAGCGCGCTTCGCTCCAGGGGTAGAGGCTTTGGGTGAGATTACTGAAGCTGGGATTTCAGTAGCCCTCTTTTTCGATCAGATACCGTTGCACCGCGGACTCGTAGACTTCCGTGGAGATTTTGACCCCGTAGATCGCGGTCTGGCAGTGTTCCTCGATAATGATGCTGAGCAGGCGAAAGGCGTTGCGCGGAGTCAGCTGGCGGACGATGAACTGAGCCTTGCTCTCGCCGTTTTCCTCGAAAATGTCGGCCAAGTGCAGGGGCGGACTGCCGGGTTTCCGGGCCACGTTCATCCGCTTCTCGATGAGCCGCACCATGTTCTCGGGCGACCAGTTGATCGACGAGATGGTCTTGATCCTGTCGCTCCGGTAGTACTTCTTCAGATCGTGTAGCTCGTAGGGGAGAAACAGGATGATGCCAAGATGATTGATCTGGAACAACTGGTCGTCGAGAATGGGAGTAACGAGCTCGCGCATCTTTTCCGGGTCGCCCTTGATACTGGTCGGCTCGTCCACCCGATCGACCAAGAGATAGACCCCGGACAGTCCAAAGTACCGCACCAGTTCCATGAAACTCTTGAGCAAGGTGAAGCGGTTCTCTGTCGTACGCGGGATGCCGTGAAACTCGAACAGCCCCGGTCCGATTTCCTGGATGATCTTGACGGTGCTCTCCAGCGAGACAGGCACGCTGCGGATGTTGCGGTACATTTCGCCGGCGAGAAATTTGGCCTGCTTCTTCGCGAAGAAATTGCTGCGCCTTTTATAGCCGCTGATTTCCATTAGGCGCCTAAGGGCCGTAACCTTGCTGGACAAGTCATTGGGCGCGAAGTAAAGGGCCGTGAGCAGGATGAATTTCTCCGCGATTTCCCGGTTGTCCTTGAGCATGTCTTCCTTTTGGGCCTCGCAGATGGCCTCGTACAGCTCCTCGATGCCCAGCTTCAGAATGTAATCGAGGTGATCGTCCAGCGTAATGCGGCTTTCGCGGCTCAGCGGCTCCTCTCTCTTACGTTTAAAGACACGGGCCAGGGTGGACCTGTTCGAGGAATATTCGAGCGGCAGCCGCCTGGGCCTTGAAACCTCGGCCAGCAACTCGTTGAATTCCACATAGGAGATGACCAGCACTTTGTCGCGGTGTTGAGAAAGAAACCGCTCGGTATCGATTCGCATCGAAGATTTGCCGGCACCCCGAATGGCGAAAATGACATAAGGCGTCGGCTTATCGATGTGGAGAAGCACGGACCTTAAAGAGGTGTTCTCCACCATGGCGATTTGAAGATAGGGATCGCGGTCAGCGTCGAAAATGACAAAAGGATTATGCTCAAACTGCCAGACCTGCAGCCATTCTTGAATTTCCATGAAGCTCTCGATGATTTAAGTAGGGTCGGGTTCTTGGTATGGATGCTTATGAGTTCAATTCGATCGCCCGCTTCTCTCGACAAGCTTCAAGGCCTATCATGTACGCTATTGTACCGGTCGCCGCCGCTGGCGAACTATATCACAGTTCCATTTTATTCCACGCGTCCAAGCCCTCGAAATCTCAGGCTTATCTTGGCAAATGAGGCGCTTTCCGGCGAAGCGGGCGGGCACGAGCGGCGGCGAAAATGTAAAGGAAAAAAGGGCTAAAGGCGACTCAAGCTTGAACCCTACTCCGAACGCCGTTACCCTTCCGTCGCTTAACTAACCACCATGGCCTATCATGACCGACCCCAACCTTGAAGGATCTTCGATTTATCCGTCTCACGACCGTGAAAAAATAATTAGCGTCAAGCCAAGTTGGAAACCCTTGTTCTGGCTCGTGGCCGGATTGGCGCTCGTGATTGGCCTTGGCGAGGTGTTTTTCGACCTGATCTTGGAAGGGCTGGGGACGCTTGGACAAGCTATTTTTTATAGCGTCGAGGGTAGCGAGGAACTGCTTGAGGACAAGATTGAGGACTGGTTCGATCTGGACCCTTATCACGCGGAAATCGTTACGGCCTGGACGATGACGCCAATTAAGATCCTGTTCGCCTTTTTGGCCGTAAGAGCGGTGTGGCGGGTCGGCCATAAGCGACTTTTTCCTAAGCTCGCGGCTTACGTCAAGCGGCAATACACGGCCGTCCGCCTGGCCTGGCGAGCCTTGGGCTGGCCTTTCAAAATCTTGGTCGGCGCGGTGGCCCTTGGGGCTCTCGCGGTTCTCGTCTAAGCGAACTTCCCGCGTGAACGTCGTTCGAGGGAGCCTTTGTATCATGGTGTCTTTTTCGCCTCTGGAAAAACCACCCTGTCTCGGTTCAACGCCGTCATGTCAGGAAAGCCCAAGTCCTCTTGGACAGGCAGTGTGTCAGCCATCCCGTGCTGGAAGCCGCAAGCCTTAGGGCCAGGAGATAATCTTTCCCTCCAGCTTTGAGACTCCTCCTAGTCAAACGCCTTCGCTCAAGAAGGCGGCCGATTCGGAATTTAAAGGGCTGGAATTGCGGTATTGCGGCCGCCATTTCGGCTAACCCGGATTTCACGGGATAATTTTTACCGGCCTTTTAGGCCGGCTTGTCTTCGCTTTAGCGGATTTGTGGCCGGCGTCCGCTTCGACCATCGGCTCGTGCCGGTCCCGCCATGTGGCGAGCCAGGTTAGGGCCTCGTTGATTTCGCCGGGGCTCATCTCGTCTACGAGTCCGTTCCGACTGTCCAGCGCGTCCCGGCGGCCGTGCTCGGCCGCGAGGGTGTACCAGACGTACGCCTGAACCTTGTCCTTTTCCACTCCATCGCCTGCCGCATAGAGCGAGCCCAGTATGAAAGCCGCGCTCGGCTCGCCCTTTTCGCCGGCCTCCTGGAACCACCGGGCCGCCTCGGCATGATCCTCCGGGACACCCAGACCGTAATAGTGCATGAGCCCCAGCTTACCCTGGCCTATGACGCTGCCTTGACCCGCGGCTTTCAGGTACCAGCGGAAGGCCTCCCCGTAATTTTGCGTGAGGCCCCAGCCCTTCATGTAAAGATTACCGAGATTCACCTGGGCATCAGCTACGCCGTGGTCGGCCAGAGGCCGGAATTCTGCAAGAGCAGCGGCCCAGTCGCGCCGCTCGACGGCGGCGAGTCCCGTTTCCAGATCGGCGCGAACCGCCCCGGCCGTGACCGTCAAGGCGGTCCAGAGTAAAAGCTGACACGCGCTTCTCATATTCACTCCACCGTCAGTACGATCTTGCCGATATGTCGGCCGCTCTCCATCAACCGATGGGCTTCTGCCGCCTCGGTCAACGGAAAGACGGCGTGGACGATCGGCTTGACCCGGCCTGCCTCAAGCCGGGGCCAAACCTTTTCCCGGAGCGCCACCGCGATGGCCGCCTTTTCCGCGACGCTTCGGGGGCGCAGGGTGGAGCCGGTGATTGTCAGGCGCTTGAGGAATATGGGCAGCAGGTTGATGTCAGTCTTAGGACCGCCTTGCACCGCGATCAGCACCAGCCGGCCGTCGGGTGCGAGACTATTGAGGTTTCGCTGCAAATAAGGGCCACCGATCATGTCGAGGATGAGATTGACGCCTTGGCCTGCTGTAAGAATCCGGATCCTGTCCACGAAATCCTCCTGCTTATAATCTATTGGGCTGGCGCCCAAGCGCTCGCAGAAGGTGCATTTTTCAGAACCGCCGGCGGTGGCGAACACGAGGGCGCCGAATTCCCGAGCCATCTGGATGGCCGTGGTGCCGATCCCGCCCGAGCCGCCATGCACTAGGAAGCGCTCGCCGGCCTTGAGCCCGCCCCGATCGAAGACATTGGTCCAAACTGTGAAGAAGGTTTCCGGCAGCGCCGCCGCCTCGATCAGGCTCAGCCCTCTAGGGATCGGCAGACACAGCGGGGCCGCCGCCACGCAATACTCGGCGTAACCGCCGCCGGTCACCAAAGCGCAGACCCGCTCGCCGGTCGCGAGTTCCCGCACCCCTTCTCCCAGCGCCACGACAACTCCGGCGATCTCAAGGCCCGGAATATCGGGGGCGCCAGGCGGCGGGGGATAAAATCCCCGGCGCTGCATCAAGTCCGGCCCGTTGACTCCGGCGGCGGCCACTTTGATCAAGACTTCTCCAGGTCCCGGTATCGGCACCGGACGGGCGCGGACTTGCAAGCCTTCGGGGCCGCCTGGCTGAGCGATCTCGACGGCGGTCATGGAAGAGGGGGATGCGATCAAGGCGGGAATTTCCTCACACTTCCGAAAGGATTTAAGTTTCAGTGACGGGAATGAACGCTCGTGGGCGCCTGGCTAGCGCCTAAGAGCCGCTTCGGCTTAGATGGGATTCTTCGTTTTTATCTTGTATCGTTAAAATGTTATTCGAGCCGCCGCAACAAATCGGCGCCATTTTCCTTAAGCCATTGCCGTCCATTCGCCCAGTCGGGCAGATGGTGTGATACCAGCTGCCAGAACTGGGCGGAATGGTCGCGATAGCGGATATGACAGAGTTCATGCACCACCACGTATTCCAATATGGAAGGCGGCGCGAAGGCCAAAAGCCAGTTGAGGTTGATGTCGTTCCGCGGACCGCAGCTGCCCCAGCGGCTCTTCATCTGCTTGATGCGGATCTGGCGGGGCTGCAATCCAAAGCGCTCGGTATGCCGTGCGGTGTAGTTTTCCACTTCGTCGCGCAGCCAGACCTTTATCCAGGTCAGCAAGGCTGCGCGGGTCCGCTGCCGAGCCTGGGCCGGCGGGCCCGGCGGTACGGAAATGACGAATTGCCCATCGAAATGGACTTTGGCTCCGCGCCCCGGCACTTCGCGGATTAACAAAGGGACTTCGCGCCCTTGAAACGGCACAGTCTCTCCCGACTTCAACGCTTGCGGAAATTGATTGCCGGCTTGACCTCTCAGTTCCGCCATCTTATGTTCCGCCCAAGCGCAATGCTGGCGCAGGAAGGCCAAAGCTTTGGCCTTACCGACGGTGAGTGGGACCACCAATTCCACGCCGCTGGGTTTCACGACCAAGCGCAGATTCTTGGCGCGCCGACTGTAGCGGAAGCTGACTGGAAAGTCGCCGGACATGGCTTAGATCTTACCAATCTCGACGATTTCCAGTTCCTTGTCGCCGGCCGGACGCTTCCAGACTACCACATCGCCTATCCGGGCGTTCAGCAGAGCCCGCGCCAAAGGAGAGACCCAGCTGATCTTGCCCTGGGTGACATCGGCCTCATCCTCGCCGACGATGGTGAAATTCAATCTCTCGCCCTCAGGGCTCTGCACGGTCACGGCAGCGCCGAAATGGACTTCGTCCTCCGGCAGCATTTCAGGTCTTACCAAAATGGCGCGGCCGACACGTTCAGTGTAGTAATGAAGCTCTCGCTCTACGTGCTTGAGTTGCTGCCGACTGGCTAAATCTTCGCAGTCCGCGAGCGCCTCGCGCTCAATATTCAATTCCCTGACCCGCTCCTGTAGTTGCTCTAGGCCCTGAGGGGTCACATAGTTGGTATGGGGGCTCTGGGGTCGTTCTGGCAGATCGTAATCCGCCGATTCATCAAGCTCTTTGACGAAAGCGCGACTCATTAGGGTTCCTCTCAATTTTCAACTTACGCCGGAAAGCGGCATCGCCGACGAAGACCGGCTACCGTTGCGTTGTCCTCGTAAGTTGAGTGCTTATGTAAGTACAAGATATCAAATTAGCTATAAAAGAAACTTTCTAGCTA
>CADDYU010000171.1 GCA_902810705.1 Methylococcaceae bacterium | reverse complement strand
AGACGTTCTTTGCCAAATCCACCGCGATTGGCTTGATTTTCACAGCCGATTCCTCTCTCTAGCGGAATGATTGAAAATCTCCAGCTTGGCATAGAAGCGCCAGGTCAGTAGAGGAGGAGTCCATGCCCTCCTCCTCTCAATAGCCCTACCTGGCGGGAGAAGTCTTGCTCAAACCTTACTGCCCACCGCATTTCGGTTCGATGGAGGAGGCCGAATTGGCCTTTCTATCGATTCCAAGTTTTCCGAACAATACGGCAGCCTGAAGAGCAAATTTCAGGGCAGCGCCTCCAAAGAGCCAGAAACGGTCAAGGCCGACATTCCGCCCTACTCCGAGGCGAGCATTGCGGCGACAATCGGCTATCGCGAATATATTCACGCGACCTACGGCCGCTTTCCGGCTTATTTCGGACCGTACCGGATGACGCTCGCTCATCAGGCCCATCGCTTGGATCTGGCGTTTTACGACCGGTTCTTCGCTTCAGGCGCTTGCACCGAGACGCAAAGACACCACTTCGAGGTTTGGCATAGGGATGGTGCAAACTCCAGCAGAGGATAAGAAGGAGGACCCAAGATGGACAGTTCGATCGACCACCGCACTTCACTGGCAATCGATACCCAAGAAGACCTCAAGCCGCCGTTCCGGTATCAGGCGTTTTCGGCGACGATGGCTTTCTTCCCGGCAAGAATCTCGAGACTGCAACCCTATCTTCCCGATCCCCGCCTGAAACTGATCCCCCTCATTCCGGGCTTCAGCGCCGTAGGGATCGCCTGTTTGGAATACGAGGCGTGCGATCTCGGCCCTTACAACGAGGTAGGCATCTTTTTTCCAGTCCGTTATCAACCGAGGTTGAATCTGCCGCTGCTCCCGCTGTTATTCGAGGAATCATTCAAGGATGCGGGAACTTATATTCATCGCCTGCCGGTCACGACGCAGACGGCATTAGACACGGGACAGCGGTTCTGGGGATATCCCAAGTGCCTCGCAAACATCGAATTTGAAGACCGCTTAGGATGGAGAACTGGCCGCTGGACGGAGGGAGGTCAGCTGGTCCTCGAACTCTCCGTTGAGATCCTTAAGCCTAGTGCTTCACGCCAGCGCATCCTGCGGACGTTTTCGGTCCTGGAGGGCCGGTGGGTCACGGCCACGTTTGAGATGCGCGGAGCATTGCAGGTGACGCGAAGATCGAATCGCGCCCGTTTGACGTTGGGGAGTCATCCCTATGCCGAGGAAATCAAGGCTTGGGAGCTTTCCCCTGCGGCGATTGAGACGCGTTTTTGTACGCAGATGCAAGGGCAGCTCAACGCGCCGCAGCCAGCGGAACCTGACTCATTCCCTTGACGGGGCTTTGCCACACGCCGGCAAGTCACCGTTCCGCATCACACCGACGGCCGTCCGCCGCTCCCTCGTCCTCGAGCCACTCCAGAAAGGCGGCGGCGATCTTAGCCTTGATCGCCGCCGCCAGTATTCGCTAGGCGCCTTCCGCAACTCCGTCAAGGCATGGGCGACGGGGTCGCGAACCCGCCCGGCGCCCGGGCTTCCGGGGACGCCTCGGCCCGCTGGCGTCGCCTCGCTCCCTGCCTTGCAGCGTTGGTGGTCGATCTTCCGGCTAGAAATCGGCCAGGCCAGGAAAGATTAGGCCTCGTCGGCGCAGTTCGCGGTCCGAGGCGCGGCTCAAATCGGTCCATATCCCCGTGGAGAGACGGGCGCCTTTAACCAAAAGATAACCGTTAGGCTCTATCATTACCGCTGCCACTAACGAGTTCTTGGCAACGCGTCAGCCCAATACAGGCTGATGAACGAGGCGCCCCCAGACCGTTTTGGGATCATTTCGGCTAATGGCGGGGTAACATGGTTAGTGTCGAGTAGAAAAATGTTGAGGAGTTGGCCAACATGAGCGTGAAAATGCGTAATGCCGTTATGGCGGGCCTCTTGCCGCGTAATCGTGCAACTATCCTTCCCAGAATTCCCGTTTTGTGTTGCTCGGGGACATTCAATTTTCTTCCCAGCATTCATCGCAACGCCGTTGTAGCCATAACGGCTCTAGCGATCGGCGTTGCAATACCAGCCTCCCCGGTCACCGCAGCACAGAACGAGGTGAGCGCCGCCCCAGCATCTCTGCCAGGCCAGAACAACCCAGCCGCCTTCGCGCCGGTTGTGCCACGGGAATTGGTGCTGACCTTCGCCGAGGGCGAGTATGCCGAGCCGGTCACGAGTGCGGTCACATTGAGCTGCAGCTTGAATGCGGGAGTACCAGCACCACAAGGCACACACCCTGATCCTGACCAGGCATGTGCCGAGCTGGAGAAGGCCAAGGCTTCGCTGGCCGGTCTTCCCAAGGATCCGAACACTGTGTGCCCGATGATCTACGAACCGGTCACTGTGACGATCAGCGGAGTCTGGGACGGCAAGCTGGTCTGGGAGCGGGCCACCTACGGCAATCGGTGTCAATTGACCGGTGAGACGGGGACTGTATTCGAAACATGGCCATTCCGGGCCGATTGATGGGATTGATCGGAATAGGGGCGCTCCTCGGTTGAGCGCGCCCCTCCCCCGCCACCCGGCATGCGGGCCCGCTCTCCAAGGCGGTTCGAGAAGTTGAGCTCACGAGAGCTTCGAGATCCCATCGTATCGAATGCTGCAATGCCACCGTCGGCCATAGGCATCTCCGGGGCATGGATAGCCTCTTTTTCCGTGACGCCCAGCGCGCCTCTCCTTCCGGTAGGCACTATCAACTTGTCAGGAAATCAGCCTCGGCAGTTCCGGCTTCTTCAATGACGGTTCCGCGATTCTGGCGTTTGAGGACGAATGGAACCGAAAACCACATCAAGGCCAGAAAGTCTACGCGATGGCAACTGCTTCCGATTCAGCATTCCGCAGCATCAGGCAATGGCGATGACGATCTTGCCGACATGCGAGGCACCTTCGAGATGGCGATAGGCCTCCTTTGTCGCCTCAAAAGGGAAGACCTTATCGATGACCGGGCGGATCCGGTGCAACGCGATCAGCCGGTTCATCGCTTCGAACATCTCGCGCGAGCCGACATAGACGCCGCGAACCATGGCGCTCTTGAAGAGAATCGGCGTCGGATCGATCTGCCCACCGGTAAGTACACCGATGAGGTGGATCGCACCGCCCAGCCGGACGGCGGCAATGGAGCGCTGCAAGGTACCGGCCCCACCGACCTCTACCACATGATCGACACCGCGGCCTTCCGTCAGTTTGAGAACTTCGCCTTCCCAATCGGGGCGGGTTCGGTAATTGATCAGGTCGGATGCGCCGAACTTCCGCGCCTGTTCGAGCTTTTCATCGCTTGAGGACGTAATGATCACACGCGCTCCGGCGGCATGAGCGAACTGCACGGCAAAGGCCGACACGCCACCGGTGCCGAGGGTCAGCACGGTTTCGCCCGCCCGCAGAGGACGCTGGGTAAACAGTGCGTTCCAGGCGGTCAACGCTGCGCATGGCAAGGTCGCGCCTTCCTCGAAGGAGAGATGCTCCGGGAGATGAATCACGCCATTTTCGTCGAACAGCTGGTATTCGGTCAGAACCCCGTCGACTGGGCCGCCCAGCGCACTGGCATGATCCGACGGCACCAGTTCGCCGCCCAGCCAGGTCTGGAAGAAGAGTCCGGCGACCCGATCGCCGACTTGGCAGCGGGTCACTTCGCTTCCCACTTCGACGACCTCGCCGGCCCCGTCCGAGAGCGGAATCAGGTTGGGTGCGATCCTGCCGCGGTAACGGCCGCTCAGGATGAGATGATCGCGGTAGTTGAGCGAGGCGGCGCGCAAGCGCACCAGCACCTGGCGGAGGCCCGGCTTCGCCGGCGGCTCCTCCGTCAGCGTCAGCTTGTTCACGTCTCCCAGTTTGGGGAATCGGTAAGTACGCATCGATAGGCTCCATGAAGTGGGTAAGGATTCGAATCTGCCCAGACTCTCTTGCCTTTTTCTCCATTTCTCGTGTCCGTCAGTCCGGCCAGCGCCGGAAAATGAGGCTGGCGTTCACCCCGCCGAAGCCGAAGCCATTGGACAGGGCATGCTCGAGGGCCATGGGCCGGGCCGTTTCCCTCACTATGTCCACGCCCTCGGCGGCCGGATCGGGATGCTCCAGGTTGAGCGTCGCCGGCACGACCTGATCGCGCAGGGCCAGCACGGTGAAAATGGCCCTGATGCCCCCGGCCGCGCCCAAGAGGTGCCCGGTGGCCGATTTGGTCGAGGTGACGGCCACACGCTGTTCCCGGCCAAACAGGGATTTGACGGCTTCGAGCTCCCCGCGATCTCCCACCGGCGTTGAGGTGGCATGGGCGTTCAGATGCTGCACGTCCGCCGCCACGAGGCGGGCCTCCCGCAGGGCGGCCTGCAGGGCGCGCCGGGCGCCTGCGCCGTCTTCGGGGCCTGCGGTCAGGTGATAGGCGTCCGCGCTGGTGCCGTAGCCAACCAGTTCTGCGATGAGCCGGACGCCCTGCGCCAAGGCATGCTCCAGCGCCTCGATCACCAGGAGGCCGGCGCCTTCCCCCATCACGAAGCCGTCGCGGGCGCGGTCGAACGGCCGGGAGGCTTGTTCCGGCGCCGCGTTGAAGGCGATGGAGAGGGCGCGGGCGGCGGCGAACCCGCCCAGGCTGACCCGGTCGATGCAGGCGTCCGTGCCGCCGCAGACGGCGATGTCCGCCTCGCCGCAGCGGATCAGCCGCGCGGCGTCGCCAATGGCCTGAATGCCCGCCGCGCAGGCGGTCACCGGGGCGCCGATGGGTCCTTGAAACGCATGGCGGATGGACACGTGGCCAGCGGCCATGTTGACCAGAAAGGACGGGATAATGAAGGGCGACAGGCGCTGGACGCCGCGGTTGTCCGTGGTGCGCACGGCTTGCCCGATGGCCGGGAACCCGCCGATGCCGGAGGCGATGATCGTGGCGGTGCGTTCGCGCGAACGGGTGTCCACGGGGATCCATCCGGACTGGGCGATGGCCTCTCCCGCAGCCGCCAGGGCGAACAGGATGAATCGATCCATCTTGCGCTGAGCCTTGGGCGTGGCGGCGATATCAGGATCGAAGCCGGCCTCCGGATCTTCGGTCTTGGCCGGGACCACGCCGCCCACTTTGGCGGGAAGGTCGGCCACGATTTCGTCGGGCAGAGCTCTAAGGCCCGAGTGGCCGGCCAAAAGGCGCGACCAGACAGCCTCCACCCCGCCGCCAAGGCGAAACCAGCCCCATCCCTGTAACCACGACGTGGCGCCCGCTCATGATCTTACCTCCTCGTCTCCGGCCGGCGCGTCGGCATACGGAGCGTTAATCCGCGCCGCCCGCGCGCGGAGTTATGCGCTGGCCGCCGGCCCCGGCTGCAGCGTCACGTTCTCCGGCGTGATCGGCACCCCGGTGACCCTATCGACCAGGACCGGTTCCAGCACCTGGCCGGAGCGGCGGTCCGCCAGCTGGACGGAAATCCCCTCGGGTGTGAGATGCCGGTTTCCCCAGGCGAGCATTGCCGCCAGCACCGGGAAAAAGTCGCGGCCCTTGGTTGTCAGGTGATACTCGTACCTCGGCGGGCGCTGGTTGTATGGGCGGCGCTCGATGAGGCCGTTTTGGGTCAGCTGCTTCAGCCGCCGCGTCAGGATGTTCGGCGCGATCCCCAAGCTCGCCTGGAATTCGTCGAATCGGGAGAGACCGTGGAATGCATCGCGCAGAATCAGAATGCTCCACCATTCGCCGACGCATTCCAGGGCGCGGGCGGCCGGGCATTCCATGTGTTTGAAGCTGGTTCGTTGCATGATGCAAGTCACTCTACCATTGATACTTGCATCATGCAAGTCACTGGGTAATCCCAAAACCCCTCGAGAGACTTGCGCGCTCCATTTTCAGCCGAAGAAATATTTTTCCAACGAGGATTCGAATGAATGGAGGCCCACGTGTCAGCCTCGGCTCACGAGAAGTGCTCTTCCCAGGCGGCTCCGGAAGTGCTGGCCGCCCTGCGGAGAATTGCGGAATCCAAGGCTCGCCAGTGCCAGGCGGTGCTCGATGAGGCGCTACGCGACTACATCGAGCGCAAGGGAAAGGGCTGGCCCCGCCGCCATGTGATGGAGGCGTTTGCCCAAAGCGTCAGTGAGTTCGACAGCCTGTATCGCGAGTTCGCGAAGTGACGGCGCTAGCATTGCCTCGCTGCCGACCGGGACGCGCCGGAACGGGCTGTGTCATCAATCTGTGGGAGGATTGATCCGTGTTCTCAAGGCATCTCCTGGTCCCGCGCCGGTCAACTGCAACCGGCGGGTAAGCCGTTCGCGGATCAGATCCTCGTCCACCGACTCGCCCTCCATTGCTATCGAGCGGGCGACACGCCGCGGAATGGCGTGTGCCTGGACCCGCGCTCCTCCTTGGAGAGGTTACGCCATTTCAGCAGCTATTCCGGCCACTTCAGCATCGACAGAGACGGACTCCGAAAGATGATCGTCGATAGGATATTGTGAGGATATCCAATCAAGCGGAAAGCAATCTGCTTTAGACAGTTTAGAGGTTATTCCGGGTACCGGCGTCAGTTCCAAAACCGTTCATCTTGCGGCCTGCGGTTCACTTCCTGTGAGCGCAAACGAATTCCCCCTTGCCTCTCGTTATGCTCAGGTAACCACCACGGAGGCCAGTAGAAGGCCGACTGCGAGAGCGATTCCTGCCAGGAACCGTATGAAGGCCGGCCCACGGGCGGATGCTCCATTAAGCAATTGGCGCATGCGCTGGACATCAATCAGAGGGGTGATGAGACCCGCCACGAAGATGATAGCCCCCATAATATGGAGGAATTCAGGGGCGTGCGAGGTGGGCGCAGACAGGAACAGCGCCAGCCCGAAAACCATGCGGAACAGCCCGGCTGTCCAAAGACCGATCCGGCTTTCAAAATGGCGAGCAAAGCCGAGCAGCTTTAACGGAAAAAAGAGGCCGAGAGTGCCCACGGCCGCGACAAGGAGACTGATCACAAGGGCTATGAGCGTCATCGCCGTCTCCCGAATAATTGACGTACCTGGACACAGTTAACCGGTAAGTTTTCCATAACTGTTCCGCATCTGAAGGTTGGAAAGGAATACACCAGGCAAGGGGGCGGCTTCGCCGCCTACTGTTCCACCGTGGTGGCCTTGGTCCTGCCGGCGTATGATCGGGTAACGGCGCGTCACAAGGGGGCGATCTCCACCGTAAGGCGCGCGAGTATAAACCGACGTCGCTAGGACAGTATGTTGGGTTTCTCAGATACCTGCGAGGCCGGACATGTCTACGCACTCACCAGCGAGGGGCAGGTCTCTATCCCGAAAAAAGGTCGCGATGCCCTCGACCGTGTCCCATTGGGAAGTGCTCTGGGATCACAAACCGGTAATATCTACAAGGTACTGGCTCCCCGGACGCCCTTCTGTTTGTCAAGGGGCGATTTGGGTTTTTCGAATCTCTGGTCGTCGCTGGCTGATCAGAGTAACACCTCCCTCGCTATATGGGGTAGACCCAACACTGACACTGTTGGCGAATTGGTAACCTTGAACCTCGGCGCGGCTCTAACCAAGATCGATTCGGCTTTTTGCGTGCGCTGGCACGCGTTGGATTATGTCGCTGCATCCTCAGGCCATTGAGCCGGTCCCCGGTCCGACCGCACAGGTCGCCCACGCGGCCTTTCCGAAAGGTAACCTATACCTCACGATTCGAGATGAACTCGGTACGCTCTACCGGGACGAGCACTTTGCCGCGCTCTTTTTCCGGTTCGCGGCCAGCCCGGTTTACCCCCATGGCGGCTGGCCGTGGTTACGGTTCTGCAATTCGCCGAGAACCTTTCTGATCGGCAAGCCGCGGAGGCGGTGCGGGCCCGGATCGACTGGAAATATCTGCTGGGTCTGGACCTGACAGATCCTGGCTTCGATTACAGTGTCCTGAGTGAATTTCGCGCCCGCTTGCTCGACGGCGAGGCCGATCAGGTCCTGCTCGATCTCCTGCTGACGAAGCTACAGGACCTGGGACTGTTCAAGGCGCGGGGCCGCCAGCGGACGGATTCGACTCATGTGCTCGCCGCCGTGCGGAAACTGAACCCGCTGGAACGGGTCGGCGAAACCTTGCGGGCGGCGCTTAACAGCCTGGTGGTGGTCGCCCCGGAATGGCTGCAGGCGGTGGCTCCGGAAGCCTGGTATGAGCGCTATGGCCGCCGTGTCGAGAATTACCAGTTCCCCAAGACGGAGACGGCCCGCCAGGACTTGGCCAAGGTCATCGGAGCGGATGGGTAGCACCTGCTGAAGGACCTCGAAGCCGCCTCGGATCACCCCTGGCTGCGAGAGGTACCCGCCGTCCAAATGCTTCCCGGGTCTGGGCGGAGCAATCCATTGAACAGGCGGGGACACTACGTTGGCGCACTCCCGAAGAAATGCCGGCCCCGGCCGAGTTGATCTCGTCCCCTACGATCCGGAGACACGCTATAGCACCAAACGTTCCATGGAATGGGTAGGTTATAAGGTCCATCTCACCGAGACCCGCGATCCCGAGACACCGCACCTGATTGTCAATGTCGAGACCACGCCCGCCAGCACGACTGACGATCCCATGGTGGCTGTCGTGCACGCTTCTCTGGCGAAACAGGATCGACTCCCGGTGGAGCATCGGGTCGATAAGGGCTATACCGATGCGCAGGTCCTGCTCGATAGCCAAAAGGACTACCAGGTGACGATCACGGGACCCGTGGCGGACGACCCTGGGTGGCAAGCCCGTGCGGACACGGGCTTTGACAAATCGCAGTTCCTAGTCGACTGGGACCGGCGGGTGGTCACCTGTCCGGCGGGCAGGCAGAGTATCTCCTGGCTCAAGAACTCTTACCCGAAAAATGGCGTGGTGTGGGAGGCCCGTTTCTCGCGGCAGGACAGCACGCCCTGTCCGTTTCGAGCCCAGTGCACCCACGCCAAGGTCGAGCCGCGGATCATCGGGTTGCAGACCCGGGGACAACATGAGGTTCTGCAAGCGGCCCGACACCGCCAAACCACCGAGGAATTTCGCGCCCAATACGCCGCGCGAGCGGGCATCGAAAGCACCCATGCACAAGCGATCCGACGCTGTGGGCTACGCCACTCGCGCTATGTCGGCTTGGCCAAAACCCACCTCCAGCACGTCATCACGGCCGCAGCCGTGGACCTGGTCCGACTCGGCGAGTGGTGGAACGGCACTCCCATTGCCCCTACGCGTTCCTCGCGGTTTGCCGATCTCAATCCGTCTGCTTTAGCCGCGTAAAGTGGGCGGAGAATTCGCCAACGGTGTCAACACTCGTGTCACCCGTCGCCATTTGACCTATCGATTGTTCGCTCCGTGCCCAAACGGGTCACTTGACCAGCATTTCCAAGCGGCAGCTTACGCCCGCGAAGCGGACGGTCGTTTCTCCAAAGGGGCTCACACTACAGGCTATCCCGCGGACTCGTCACGCCCCGCCCGCCGTGGTTCAGCCCATGGGTGTA
>CADDYU010000170.1 GCA_902810705.1 Methylococcaceae bacterium | reverse complement strand
GGGCCAGCGTCGACCTGGCCGGACGCTCCATCCGCGTGCCGGCGGTCCTCATCCGCAAGGGCGAACTCCGGGCTTCCCTCGACGAGGCGGGCGAGATCGACTGGCGGACGCTGGTCAAGCCCGGCCTGGCCGGCGGCGCCTCCAGGCCAGCCCAGCCGTCCCCGCCGGCGGCGGAACCGCCCGCGCCGCCATGGCGGGTGACGGTCGAAAGCCTCAAGCTGGCCGAGCTCGCCCTCCACTATGCGGACGCCAGCCGCCACTCGCCGTTCGCGGTTTCGGTGGGAGACTTCGGCCTGGAGCTCGGCGTCGAGGCCGAAACGGGCGCCGGCGCGCCGAAAGCCCGGATCGACAAGTTCGCCGCGCATCTCGACCAGGTCGCCCTGACCCAGTCCGGCAAGCCGGCGCCGCTCTTCGGCTGGGAGTCGTTCGCGCTGGACGGCGGCCGGCTGGATCTCGGGAAGCGCGAGGCCGCCGTCCAGCGCGCCATGATGAAAGGCGGCCGCGGCGCGCTCGTTCGCGAGGCGGACGGCGTCATTCGACCGCTCGAAGTCTTCGGCCCAAAGTCGCCGGGGGAGCCGTCTCCAAGCCCTGGAGCGAGCCAGCCGGCCGCGAACCCGCCGGAAGCCCAACCCTGGCGATTCGAGCTCGGCGAGTTCGCCCTGCAAGGCCTCGGCGTGGCGCTGACCGACCGGAGCTTCTCGCCCGAAATCGCCTACCAGCTCGACGAGGTCCAGGCGACGGTCAAGCACCTCGCCAATGACGGAAAAACCCCTTTGGCCTTCGACGCCAAGCTCAAGGTCAGGCAGGGCGGCGCCCTGGAGATGTCCGGCACCGCTTCGCCGAGCGGGGATATGGCTCAGGCCAAGCTGCGGATCGACCGATTCGATCTCAAGCAGTTGCAGCCGATCGTCAGCCGGTTCGCCGCCCTGACGCTCGAAAGCGCCGACCTTTCCACCGACTTGAACGTGGATTTCCACCGCACCGAGCCGAATCCCTCGGTCAAGGCGTCTGGCGGCCTGACCGTGAACGGGCTGTCCCTCAAGGAGGCCAAGGGCGGCAAACGCTTCCTGGCCTGGAAGAGCCTGGCGATGAACGGCATCGACTTCGGCCTCGCGCCCGACAAGCTGGCCGTCAAGGAGACGCGCATCGTCCAGCCGGACGCGGTCATCGCGATTGCCAAGGATCGCAGCACCAACATCGCCGCCGTGCTCAAGCCGCAAGCGCCGACGGCTCCCGCCCGCCGCGCCGCGAGGGACGCGAAGGATACCCCCCGCCCCAAGCCGGACCCAGGAAAGCCTTCGAGCAAGCCGTTTCCGGTCACGGTCGAGCGGGTCCGGGTCGACGACGGTCGCATCGATTTCAGCGACATGAGCCTGGTCCTGCCGTTCGCCACCCGCGTCCACGACTTCGACGGTTCGGTCACCGGAATCTCCATGGCGCCCAAGGACCGGGCCTCGATGAAGTTCGAGGGGCGGGTGGAGCCCTACGGGGAGGCCAAGGTCGATGGCTCCCTGAGCCCGATGGACATGAAGAATTTCAGCGACATCAAGGTGGCGTTCCGCAACGTGGCGATGGCCCCGCTTTCGCCCTACAGCGCCACCTTCGCCGGACGCAAGATCGAATCGGGCAAGCTCGACCTGGATTTGCGGTACAGGATCGAGAACCATCGGCTGAAAAGCGAGAACAAGATCGTCCTCGAAAACTTCACCCTGGGCGAGACCGTCGAAAGCCCCAATGCCATGAACCTGCCCCTGGATCTCGCCATCGCCCTGCTCACCGACAGCGAGGGCAAAATCAACGCCTCCGTGCCGGTGGAAGGCAATGTGGACGACCCCAAGTTCAGCTATGGCGCGCTGGTCTGGGACGCCGTGGTCACCCTCGTGACCAAGGTCGTCACCGCCCCCTTCAACGCCATCGCCTCGTTGTTCGGGGGCTCCGGGGAACCGCTCGATACGGTGCTGTTCGAGCCGGCCAAGACGGCGATTCGGCCGCCCGAGCAGGAAAAGCTCGGGAAAATCGCTGACGCCCTGGCCAAGCGCCCGAGGCTGAAGCTGACCGTGCACGGCCGGGTCAATCCCAAGCTCGACGGCGAGGCCCTGAAATCCCTGGAAATCCGCCGCGCCCTGGCGCAAAAGCTGGACGTGGCGCTGAAGCCCGGCGAGGAACCCGACCAAGTGGCCTTCGGCAGCGCCGAGACCCAGCGGGCGCTGGAGAAACTGGCGGCCGAGCGCGGCGTCCCGACCGAGGCTCTGGAGGCCGATTACCGCAAGGAAACCGGCAAGCCGCCGCAACGGGTCGGCGCGCTGGCGGGCCTGGTGGGACGGGCGAGCGATACTCCGGACTTCTACGAGAAGCTGTTCCGCCGCCTGGTGGACGCCACGCCCCTGCCGCCGAACGCGCTGGACACCCTGGCCTCGCAGCGGGGCTTGGCGGTGGCGGCGGCACTGACCGGCCGGCCGGGCTTCGACCGCGCCCGGCTGAGCCTCGGCAAGACCGAATCCACCCACGACAGCGCCGACGGCATGGTGCCGACCCGGTTGGAACTCGGCACCGAGTAACCGGACGGTATCGGAACAGCCCGGTGGCCGGATAAGATCCGGCTTGAAACGCCACCACATCTCGAAGCTTGAAACCATGAGAATCGAGGCACCGCATGAGCGAGAGCTCGCGTTCATTGTCGGCTGTGGCGACATCGGGCGGCGGGTGGCGCGCCTGGAGATGACCGCCGGCCGTTCGGTGGCGGCGCTGGCCCGCTCCGAAACCACCGCCGCGAGATTCGAGCGGGAGAACATTCGGCCGGTGACCGGCGATCTCGATGTCCCGGCCTCACTGGAAAATCTGCCTTCGCCCGTTCGGACGCTCTATTACTTCGCGCCTCCTCCGGCGACCGGTACGGACGACCCGCGACTCCGGGCCTTGCTGGAGGCTTTGGACCCGGCGGTTCCGCCTTCCCGGCTGGTATACATCAGTACGAGCGGTGTTTATGGCGACTGCCGGGGCGACTGGGTGAATGAGGACCGGTCGCCCGCGCCGCGTACGGATCGCGCCCGGCGTAGGCTAGCGGCCGAACGGCGGCTGCGGGCGTGGAGCGAACGCCACGGGACAACCTGCGTGGTGTTGCGGGTGCCGGGCATCTACGGTCCGGGCCGCCTGCCGCTGGAACGCATCCGTCAGGGCGTGCCGGTGGTGTATGAGCGTGAATCTCCTTACAGCAATCGCATCCACGCCGACGATTTGGCGACGGCTTGTCTTGCCGCCGCCGGGCAGGATCGACCCGGCTGGATTTACAACGTCAGCGACGGCCATCCCACCACCCTGACCGATTACTTCTACCGCGTAGCCGACCTGTTCGATCTGCCCCGCCCGCCGGCCATCAGCCTGACCGAGGCCCGCCGGGCGCTCGGCCCGAATCTGCTGTCCTTTCTGGAGGAATCCAGGCGGCTGGACAACCGCCGCATGATCAACGAACTCGAGGTTTCGCTCCGCTATCCCGATCTTGCCAGTGGACTGATGGCCTGCCGGGCCGTGGCATCGAAGTCGAAGTGAGCCCCTGAAACCCGGACCGGCCGATTCTCTCAGTTCAAGCCGTGCCGGTTGTCCGAAGATCGCCCGCTCCCTGCGCCACTCTGAGCGACCATATTCATGCCATCTTCCTGAGCCAGACCCCTTCGAGGCCTCAAAATCAAGAAACAATAAGTAAATTTTCACCGCTATTGTAAACAAGGAACCCGCTACTAGATTATGGGTTCATACTGTTTACCTATCCTACGGCGTATGCGTGTACCTATTTGGGAGGATTCGTCGATGTTCAGTAAATTATGGTCAAGCATCCCGCTTCATGCTCCGGATCTGCCATGGCCCGAGCTGACCGCCGAAGACTGGCGCACCTACGCAATCCTGGCAGCATTTCCGCTGCTGCTCGCGCTCGAGGCATCGTTCGCCCGCAGGGAGGGCCGGCCTAGGGATTATCGGCAGTCGTATTTGGCGAACTGCGGTCTTCTGCTCCTGAACGATCTACTGCTGTCCCTGTTCTCGGTCTCCTCGCTCTGGCTCGTCGCCGAGAGCTATTCCGAGGACGGGCTACTCAGCGGAATCTCGAACCCTTGGCTGCAGGCGGTCCTTGCCTTCGTGCTGCTTGATCTGGTCCTCTACTTCTGGCACCGCATCAACCACAACGTCGATTGGCTTTGGATGTTCCACAAGGTTCATCACAGCGATCGGGTGATGAACGCGACGACCGCGTTCCGCCTCCACTTCGTGGAAGTATTCATGACGGTGGCGGTCAAGGCGCTGTTCATCGTCGCGATGGGCGTGAAAGCCAGCGTGGTTATGGCGAACGAGGCCATCATCACGCTGTTCGTCATGTTTCATCACGCGAATCTGGCGTTTCCGGGCGAACGTTGGCTGGGGCGACTGGCCATCGTGCCCTATCTTCACCGTGTCCACCATTCGGTCAAGCGCGAGGAGCACGACCACACCTACGGCGCCGTGTTCTCGTGGTGGGACCGCCTGTTCGGCACTCTGGCCGAGGTGGAGCCGGCGGAACTCGGGCTCAAGCACGTGCCCGGCCAAAACCTGCTGCAACTGGTGCACTTCGGTTTTCGCCCGCCACCTGCGCCAAGCCCCCAATCCCTGCACTCTAGGATTTCCGAGGCGGCCTATTTTCGGGCCGAAAAGCGGGGCTTCGCGCCGGGACACGAGTATCGGGACTGGCTGGAAGCCGAGCGGGAAATCAAGGGCTGCGAGCTTCGACCGTAGCTCTTGTCAAGGGACAACCGAGCGTTCCCGGAACCGCGGGATCGCCCGGTGGACGGAAAGCCCGTTCGGACTCTAGGTTCCGCACCTGCCGCCCCCATGGTTCCGACCGGCCTGGATATGTGGTACAGTCGAACCCATCTCTGGCCTCTAATGATTCTTGGTGCCAAAGTTTCTGCGCTCGCGAAAAAACCGCCCTTGCCTCCACGCTCTGCTGTTCGTGGTGTTGGCGAGCTGGCTCGTGCTGCTGGTTTCGGCAACCTGCACCATGCCCCTGCCATGGCAGGCCGCGCCCGAAGCTATGCCGGCCTGCCCGGAGCCGCACGCACCGGCCAAAAGCCCTCTTCCCAAGACTGATTGTTCCCTCAAGACCTGTCTCGAGGCCCCGTCCGCGCCGGGACTTGCGGCCCATCCGGACCGCCCGCCGCAGCTGCCGTTGGCCATTCTATGCCTGATCTGGCTGGCCGCCACCTGGCTCCGCCCGGATCAAACCTCCCGCTCTCCGAGGTGGCTGGAGGACCCGCCGCCCGGCCGACGGATACCGCTGATCTATCGATTCTGCACCCTGCTGAATTAGCTCTTCCTCTCGACGCCAAAGAACCGTGCCCTTAACCGGCGCCGTGGTTTTCCGCATGCGTGCGGATTTTGCTTCGATGAGGAGTGCCCATGTTTTCCCTGCTTTATTTCTGGCCGCAAGGCCATGTCCGCCTGTGGACCACGCTGCTGGCGTGGCTTATCGCCGCCCCGGACGTCCTGTTCGGAGCCGAACCGGACCTGACCCTGAAACGGGCGGTCGAACTGGCCCTGGCCGGCAATCCCGGCCTCGCCGAAATCAAGGCCCGCGCCGAGGCGCTCGCGGCGGTCCCGCCCCAGGCGGGCGCTCCGCCCGATCCCATGCTCAACCTGGGCCTGTTGTGGCTCCCCACCCGCAGCTTCGACGTCCGCAAGGACGATTTCACGATGCTGGAGGTGGGCGTCAGCCAGACGATTCCATTTCCCGGCAAACTCGGCCTCAAGGAAAAGATCGCCGAGCAGGAAGCTTTGGCGGCGGCCGATTCCATCGAGGAAGCACGGCTGCGCCTGGTGAGGGAGGTGAAGCTGGCCTGGTGGCGGTTGTTCTATTTCGACCACGCCCTGAACCTGACAGCCGATGCCGAACACTTGTTGCAGAGGCTCGTCGACATCGCTCAAGGCCAATACCAGGTGGGACAGGGGCAGCAGCAAAATCTGCTGCTCTCGCAGCTGGAACTCGCCAAGCTGAAGGACGAGCGGCTGGAACTCATCAGCCTGCGCCATGCCCAGGCCACGCAGCTCAACACCCTGCTGAACCTGGAGCCGGATTCGCCCGTCAACCTGCCTCCGGAAGCCGAATTCAAGCTGCCCGCCATCGCCGGAGCCAAACTACAAGAGAAGGCGCGGCAAACCCGCCCCTTGTTCGCCCAGCACCAGAAAATGCTGGAGGCGGCCAAGCGCAAGGTGGACCTCGCGAAAAAGGAGATCTATCCCGACCTGACCGTCAGCGCGGCTTACGATTACCGCTGGGATACGCCGACCGGCCAATCCCGCAGCGATTACCTGAGCCTCGGGCTGAGCGTGAACCTGCCGATCCATGCCGGACGCAATCAGCTCAAGGCGATCGATCAGCGCCACAGCGAGCTCCTTCAGGAACGCTACGCGCTGCAGGACGAGCACCTCAAGGTGCATGGCGAGATCGCCGCCAAGCTGGCGGAATACGAGCACGCCAAGGAACGGGTGGCGCTGCTGGAGCGGGAAGTCATTCCGCAAGCGCGGCAGATCGTGAATTCGCTCCTGGCCGGTTACCCGGTGGGCACGGCGAGCTTTTCCGATCTGCTGCGCGCCGAGACGACCTTGTTCCGGTATCAGGCCCAATATTGGCAGACCCTGACGCGGGCCCAGCAGACCCTGGCCGAGCTGTCCGCCGCCGTGGGCGAGGAGGTGGGCCATGATGACTAGGATCGCCCTGATCGTGGCCTTGGCCCTGCTGCTCGGGCTCGGGGCGGGATTCTGGCTCGGCCAGCAGCGGGTGGCGCCTGAAGAAACGCCGCCCGCGAGCGCGGAGCGGAAACCCTTGTATTACCGCCATCCCATGAACCCGGCGATCACATCGCCCACACCCGCCAAGGACGAGATGGGAATGGATTACGTGCCGGTTTACGAAGATCAAGCCAGCCCGGCCCCAAGCGGGGGCCGAACGGCGCCGTCCGATGGGAAAAGGGAACGCAAGATTCTGTACTACCGCAATCCTATGGGCCTCCCCGACACCTCCCCGGTGCCGAAGAAGGACGCGATGGGCATGGACTACATCCCCGTCTACGCCGGCGACGAAGAAAGCGCCCGCCTGCTTCGGGTGAGCACCGAGAAAATCCAGCGGCTCGGCGTCAAGACGGCGCCCGTGGAAAATACCAATCTCGCACACATAGTACGGAGCCTGGGGCTCGTCGAAGCCGACGAGCGGCGGCTGTATACCGTGACCCTGCGGTTCGACGGCTTCATCGAGAAGCTCCACGTCAATACCACCGGGCAAAGCGTGGCGCGGGGCCAGCCCCTGTTCGAACTGTACAGCCCGGACCTGATCACCGCCCAGCGGGAATACCTGTCCGCCAAAAACGCCCAGGCCGCGCTGTCGCCGAACGAGGCCTGGGTCAGCTCCGGGATGAAGGCGCTGGCCGAAAGCAGCCTGGAACGCCTGCGCAACTGGGGCATCTCGGAGTTCGAGCTGGCGACTCTCGAGCAAGGTCAGGTGCGGCGCACCCTGATCGTGCGCTCGCCGGCCTCCGGCGTCGTCCTGGAGAAATCGGTGGTCGCGGGGGCGCGGGCCGTGGCCGGGGAGCCCCTGTTCAAGATCGCCGACCTCTCCAAAGTGTGGGTCATCGCCGAAGTGTACGAGCAGGACATCGGCCTGATCGAGCCCGGGCAGGGGGTGCAGGCAAGACTCGATGCCTACCCCGGCCGGAACTTCGAGGGCAGGGTGGAATTCATCTATCCCACCCTCAGTCCGGCCACGCGCACCGCCCGGGTTCGCATCGAACTGCCCAATCCCAAGGGTCTCCTCAAGCCCATGATGTACGCCTGGCTCGAGATCGCCGCGAAGGCGCGCCGGGCGCTGACGGTTCCGCGCTCGGCGGTCTTGGAGAGCGGCCGGCGGACCCTGGTTCTAGTCGACCGGGGCGAAGGACGGTTCGAACCCCGCGAGGTCAAGCTGGGGCTCCGGGGCGAGGAGCGGATCGAGATCCTGGAAGGCCTGCGCGACCGGGAGCAGGCGGTCGTCAGCGCCAATTTCCTGATCGACGCCGAAAGCAACCTGAAGGCCGCCCTGGGCGGTTTCGGACCGGCCGGTTCCGGGACAGAAGAATCATCCCAGCGCTCCCTGGAGGACCGTTTGCGATTGGAAGGATCATCCCAGCGCTCCTGGGATGACCGTTTGCGATTGGAAGGCTCCTCCGGGCGCTCCCCGGAGGAGCGTTTGCGATTGGACAGCGCCACGCCTCCCGAGTCTCCGCCCGCCGGCAGCCACGCCGACCACGGGGGAAGATGACATGCTGGGTCGCATCATCGAAGGGTCGGCGCGCAATGTGTTCCTGGTTCTGCTGGGAACGGTCTTCCTCCTGATCGCCGGCGTTTACGCGGTGCTCAAAACCCCGCTCGACGCCTTGCCCGACCTGTCGGACGTACAGGTCATCGTCTACACGGAATACCCGGGCCAGGCCCCCCAGGTGGTGGAGGATCAGGTTACCTATCCCCTGACCACCGCCATGTTGAGCGTGCCCCGCTCCAAGGTCGTGCGCGGGTTCTCGTTCTTCGGCGTCTCCTTTGTTTACGTGATCTTCGAGGACGGCACCGACGTCTACTGGGCGCGCTCGCGGGTGCTGGAATACCTGAGCTTCGCCTCCGGCCGCCTGCCCAAGGGCGTGACCCCGAGCTTGGGCCCGGATGCCACCGGGGTCGGTTGGGTGTTCCAGTACGTCGTGCTGGGCGCCCGGCACTCGCTCGCGGAACTCAGGACGCTTCAGGACTGGTTCATCCGCTATCAGCTCACCAAGGCCCACGGGATCGCGGAAGTCGCCAGCGTCGGCGGCTTCGTCCAGCAATACCAGGTGAGCGTCGATCCGAACAAGCTCCGGGCTTTTCGTATTCCGCTGGCGACGGTCGGCCGGGTGATCGCGGAAAGCAACCGGGACGTGGGCGGGCGCGTGGTGGAGATGACCGAAACCGAGTACATGGTGCGTGGCAAGGGGTATTTGCGCGGCATCCGGGATATCGAGGATCTGGTGGTGAAGGCCGACGGCGGCACGCCCATCCTGGTCCGCGACGTGGCCCGGGTGGAACTGGGGCCGGACGAACGCCGCGGCGTTACGGAGTTGAACGGCGAGGGCGAAGTCGTCTCGGGCGTGACGATTGCCCGCTACGGCCAGAACGCGCTGGATGTGATCGAGAACGTGAAATCCAAGCTCCGCGAAATCGCTCCGGGCCTCCCGGCGGGGGTCTCCGTCGAACCCGTCTACGATCGATCCGTGCTGATCCTCAAAGCGATCCGCAATCTCCGTGACAAGCTGATCGAGGAAAGCCTGGTCGTCGCGCTGGTGTGCGTAGTGTTCCTCTACCACGTGCGCAGCGCCCTGGTGGCCATCGTAATGCTTCCGGTGGGCGTCCTCATCGCCTTCGTCATCATGCATCTCCTCGG
>CADDYU010000169.1 GCA_902810705.1 Methylococcaceae bacterium | reverse complement strand
ATAAGGGGCAACAAACGCCCACTCGTCGTCAGACACATCGCTCGGATACGGTTTTCGGGAAGTCGGAGTAGTCATGCCTACTCCTGACTCCTGCCTCAGAAAAAGTTCACAACAGCCTCTAGGCGCATTCCGGCGACAGGCCGCTTCGGAACCAGATTTTTTCTCCGCACAGAACCTCCACGGCGAGCATTGCGGGGTCTGCGGGCGCGACGACGCCGAGGCCGATATCTGGATAGCCGACGGGCGCCGGATGTGCGTACAGTGCCGCCGCTTGGAACATGTGGGCGGCCATTTGAAAGAGGCCGAGTATCTGTTCTGGGTCTGGGGCAACGACCGGGGGCGGGCCCGGCGCACCCTCATCCGGCAAAGCGAAAGCCGCATCGGTCTGCCGGGCGCGGATTTCGACGTCTATCTGTTGAGCGAGCCGCCGGTCTTCAGCGAATTGACGCGTATGGATAACGCTCATCTCGAGAGCATCAATCGCCTGGCTGACCCGGACGGCAACCACCACGGCTATTCCTGCGGATTCCGGTTCGCCGGAAAGTGGGACAAGGAGAAGTCGTCGGGAGACTGGGATTTCGACAAATTCGCCGAAAACGCCGAGGGCATCCAAAAACTCGGCGTGCTGCGTATGGACGTCGACAATCTCGGCGAAATTCTCATCCGGGGTCTGGATTTCAAGGAAGAAGGAAATAGTGGCCCTCACCCCCAGCCCCTCTCCCAGAGGGAGAGGGGAGTATCCGGCGAAGAACGGGAAAAACCCCTGGGTTCGTTATCGCGAGTGGCAACCTTGTCGCGCCAGTTGCATTTGTTCTTCGCCGGTTATCTTATGGAATTGCTGCGAAACTTCCCGCGCGTCCAGGTGATTTATGCGGGCGGCGATGATGTCTTCCTGATCGGCAGTTGGGATGAACTGCCCAGGGCGGCAAAAGCAATTCGCGGGGAATTCCGCCAGTACTGCGCCGACAACGAACATTTCACTCTGTCCGGCGGCATCGCCATCGTGGACGGGCGCTATCCGATCGCCCGTGCTGCGGAACTCGCGGGCGAGACTGAGCACGCGGCCAAAGCGCTGCGGCGCGGCAAATTCATCGACAAGGAAAAAGACGCGCTGTGTTTCCTCGACACGGCCATCGGCTGGGAGAACTTCGAGCATGCCGAATCGCTGCAAATAGAAATCCGTAGCCTGATCGACGGCATGAACGGGAATCGGGCCATCCTCGGCCGGTTGCGGGCGGTGGTGGAGGCTGCCGACGAATTCCGTCGCTTGAGTCTCAGGAGGAACTATTCGAGCGAACAAATGGCAGCATTGATCCACTGGCAGAAATGGCGCTGGCGCCTGGTCTACAACATCGAGCGCATGACGAAACGGTACAAGGATCTGGAGCCACGGTTGAAAGAGTTGGTGAAGCGGATCGTCGATCCGGAGACCAAGGCGACCCAGCCGGTGCTGGATTGGTTGCAATTGCCCACGCGCTGGGCGGAATTTTTGACGCGGAGGAAAGATTGATGGCGGATATTAAGAGTTTTATTACGAGTGATCGATCGGCAGCGGATATGGTTCGATACGCCAGTGATCTTGCTGGAAAGATCAAATTCATAAGTACTTCGCAAATCCGAAATGTGTACGGAACAGTCAAAAAACTGGAAATGTCCGGTTTATCCGAGAGGACAATGCGGCAACTGCTTTTACTGAAACCCCGTCTCGCTTATGCAAAAGCCAGAATCGATAGACGGAATAAAGATGCTTACGAAGAATTCGAGCAGGCCATGGGTGTAGCGATTGACGCTATCGATTTGAAAAATCCGGAAACGTTTACCCGCTTCTGCGGTTTTTTCGAAGCTATCCTTGCTTACCACAAAGCCTATGGCGGCAAATGAAAATGACAGAGGTTACTGCCATGACTAGACCCGCTACTACCGAAAACAGTTATGAAAAGGATTTCTATGCCTGGACCATGAAAAATGCGGAGTTATTGAGAGAGGGAAAACTGGCGGAAATCGACATCGAGCACATTGCCGAGGAATTGGAGAGCATGGGGAAAAGCGACAAACGGGAATTGATCAGCCGTTGTACGGTGCTGCTGATGCATTTGCTGAAATGGCGTTATCAACCGGATTTGCGGGGCAATAGCTGGCGCAAGACCATCAAGGAGCAACGGCGTGCGATAGCCCAATTACTGGGGGATAGCCCCAGCCTAAAGCCCCATCTGACGGGCACGCTGGATCAGGAATACAACACCGCGCGGGATGATGCCATTGACGAAACAGGGCTGCCCGGAAACATTTTCCCAGAAAGTTGCCCCTTCACTTTGGAAGACATTCTGAACCCGGATTTCTGGCCGAATTGACTGGGGGACACTGCCATACATACCGAAAGACTTTCGATTTAGGACTTAAAACCTGTGGTTTCCAACATGACCGAAGCACGCAAAATCCACTCGAAGATATTCATCCGCGGCACTCTCACCGGCCGGACCGGCCTGCACATCGGCGGCAACTCCGTAGGCATGGCCATCGGCGGGGCCGATTCTGTGGTCGTCCGCAATCCCTTGACCAACGAGCCTTACATCCCCGGTTCCTCGCTGCGTGGCAAGATGCGCTCGCTGTTGGAACGGATGCGGGGATTCGAGGACAACAATGACGAAGGCGGCTTTTGCTTGACTCAGAAGGGCGAAGCGCTTGCGGGCCGACGGGCCGATTCCCTTCTCGGCAAACTCTTCGGCGTCGCCGCGGAAAACTCCAAGGAACCCACCCGCCTCATCGTCCGCGACGCTCCCTTGACCGAAGCCAGCCGCAACCGGTTGGAGAAGGCGCCCAACACCGATATGCCCATGACCGAGGTCAAGACCGAGGTGTGGATCGACCGTATCACCTCGGCCGCCAATCCGCGCCAGATCGAGCGGGTGCCGGCGGGCGCGGAATTCGAGTTCGAATTGGTGCTGACGCTGCTGGAAGGAGACGACCGCGATCGCTATCTCGACATAGTCTACGAAGGCTTGCGGCTGGTGGAGGGCGACACCCTGGGCGGCAGCGGCTCGCGGGGGTACGGACAGGTGAAGTTCACCGTCCGGGAAGTGCTGGAGCGCAGCGCCGACGCCTACCGAAGCGGCGCCGAAGCCTTGGCTCTGGACGGCCACATGATTCCCGCAGAATTCCTCCCGGAAGCCGCATGAGGCGCCTCATGCACGTTTACCGTCTCAAGTTCCGGGGAGCCTTCCATGTGGACAGTCGCGGCAACGACAGCTATGAGCAGGCCGACAGCTTTATCCGCTCGGACACTCTCAGCGCAGCCGTTCTATCCGCCTGGGCGTTGCTGGAACCCGAAGCGGCGGCAGAACGGGCAAAAGCCCCGCCGTTCCGGATCAGTTCGGCTTTTCCTTACCGAGGAACGACCTATTTCCTTCCCCGGCCGATAAGTTCTTTGGCGGTGCGGCTCGATCCGGCGCGCCTTCGGGACAACAAGAAGCTGAAGAAAATCCAGTGGCTTTCAGTATCGCTCTGGCGGCGCGTGGTCGGCGGTTTTACTCTGGACAACGCGGAAAATCTGGCCATTCATGGCATGCTGGCTCTGGAAAAGGGTGAGACCGTGGATTTCCGAGAACCGCTCTGGACCGTCGAAGAGCGTCCTCGCCTCGCTTTGGACCGGGCCAGCGATTCGGCGGTGGAAGGCTTGCTGTTTAATTTCGGGCGGGTCTGGTTCGACCCGGACGGCGGCTTGTACTTTCTGGCCCGTTTCGAGGGCGAAGTGGCGCAAGCCGGCTTTGAGGCCGCTCTGCGCCTCCTGGGTGATCTTGGCATCGGAGCGGATCGCAGCAACGGCAACGGCGCGTTCACCTTCGAGCGCGCCGTTGCCGATCCTGGCTTGAAGGAAGCCGAAGAAGGTCCCGCCGTAGCGTTGTCCCTGGTCAATCCTGCGCCGTCCGATTGCGGTGAAGGTTGGCTGGACGAAGCGGCGTACAAACTCGTTTCTCGCGGCGGATGGATCGGCGGCACGGGGCTGCGCAAGAAACGGCTGCGCATGTTCGCCGAAGGCAGCGTATTCCGGCGGCTCTTGGCCGGGCGCGTGGTCGATGTCACTCCACCGGGTTCCGTGCATCCCGTTTACCGCGATGGGAGAGGCTTCTTCGTCAGTCTGGAGGGATGATCCATGCGTCACATGAAAGGCAAAACCGAAAACGTGAGGATGGGATTGGAAATCCTGACCCCGGTGCAAACCGGTTCCGGCATCAACCTCTCGAAGGATCTCGATTACATCGGACAGAATGGCAAGCCGTTCGTGGTCGACCAATCCCGCACCTTCGAAGCCATCGCCGCCGGCAATACCGCTCTGGATAGCGTGCTGTCGGGTTGTCGACTCGGCGACTTGGTAAGCCTGGCCGGGCAGCGGATCGGGTATGAATTGACTCCGCTCTCCGGGCAGAGCACGGTCCCGGAGCAAATCCGCGAGCAGCTCAAGGACGCCTTCCTGCGTCCCTATATCCCCGGCACAGCCTTGAAGGGGGCGATACGGACGGTTTTGTTCGCTTCGGTTTTACGAGAGCTGCCTGTATCGGCTTACGCACATTTGTTGCCAAAATGGAATCCCGAAAGACGGCAAGCTAGCGCCGCCGCCAAGATGGCCGCCCAGAAACTGGCCCAGAATCTATTCGGTAAGGACCCCAACAACCGTGGCAAGGACTCCTACCACGACTTGTTGCGAGCCCTCCATGTGGGCGATGCATTATTCGCCCAAGACGATCTGAGGCTGGCCGATATCCGATTTTTCAATCTTAAGCAAATGCCTGCTACCGACCAAGCGTGTTGGCGGAACATGAAATGGACACCGCAGACTGAAACGCCTAAGAATGTTGGTGCATGGCAAGATGCTTTTGGCGTGTACTCGGAAATGCTTGCTCCTCAATCGCTGGCGCCGGTCACCCTGCAATGGGACGGGTTTTTGCTCAGCAACCTGAAATGGCACAGTGATAATCCGATTCCGAACCTCCTGCCCCGCGATTTCAAGGAACTCCGCGCCCGGATCAACGGCCACGCTATCCACCGCCTCGATGGCGAAATCGCTTTCTACAAGGAATACGGCCAACTCAAACCCTTAGAGGAATGCCAGCGGATTCAGCGAATCATCGACGCGGAGCCGGATGCGGCATATCTCCAACTCTCCTGGGGAAGCGGCTGGTGTGGCATGACCGGGGATTGGCTGACCAACGAATCGAAGGAAACCATGCGTGGCTTATACAGAGAGATGCGCGGCAGGGACGGGATGCCTTTTCCGAAAACCCGTCGGTTGGCCGTCTCCAACGGTTCGCCCTGTCTGCCGTTGGGCTGGATACGCTTGTGTCCTTGGGAAATGGTCGCCGATTGCCTTGCGGAACGCGAAATTCAACAAAAAGCGAACTCGACGCGTTGCGCCTGGTTGGATGAAACAATCGCCAAGATCGTCGCTCTGAACCGCTGCAAAGAGGATGAAGCCTTGCGCGGAAAAGCCCTGGCCGAAGCTTGGCAGGCGTTGACCGATATGCGCTTAAAGCAAGAGGCTTTTGTCGACATCAAAGAGCGCTGGCAAGCCAACAACTGGTGGGATCAACCGCCGGGCAAGTCGGCGAGATCGGCGAAAAGTATTTACGATCAAACATGATTCCGCGTAGATTTGAATGTACTTTCGTCAATCCGAACTGGCAGCATCGTGCCGATTGGCCAGTTCTCATCCGCGTCGAACAACCTGCTTGAACATCGAAGCAATCAAATGCCCAATTCCACCGTCCTCGTCTGCACCGTGGGTGGCTCGCATCAACCCATCGTTTCCGCCATAGAAGCGCTGCGGCCCGTCTTCGTATCCTTTATCTGCACGGGCAAGGACCCCGGCACGGGCAAGCCGGGGTCCGACAGTCAGATCAATGGCAAGGGCAACATCATCAAGGCAAGATCCAACGACGCTCAGCCGAGCTTGCCCAACATCCCTGCGCAAGCCAAGCTGGCCGAGGGCCGGTACGAGCTGCGGCTCTGCCTGGCGGATGACTTGGACGATGCCTATCGCGCCTGCTTCAAGGCCTTGCGCGAACTCAAGACCCGGTTTCCGGAATCACGACTGGTGGCCGACTACACCGGCGGCACCAAGACGATGAGCGCGGGCCTGGTCGCCGCCGCTCTGGAACTCGACGGAGTCGAACTGCAACTCGTCACAGGCAACCGCGCCGATCTCGTCAAGGTGCGCGACGGCTGGCAGTCGGCGGGCGAAGCCAACACCGACGAAATGCGGCTGATCCGTCAGATGCGCCCCTTTCTCGACGCTTGGGGACGGTTCGCCTATGCCGAGGCCGCCATCGGTCTGGCCGGCTTGCCGAGACCCAGGGGAGCGCTCGGCGCCCGGCTGGCCAAGGCGCGCGATCTGAGCCTCGCCTACGCCGCCTGGGACCGGTTCGAGCACCGCGAGGCCCTGGAGAGACTTCAGCCCTATGCCCCGGTCCTGCCGGATGCGTTCAAGACGCACATCGGCTGGCTGCAGCGCCTGTGCGGCGACGATCCGGCCAGGCGGGAGCCCGCCTTGCTGTTCGACCTCTACCGCAATGCCGAGCGCCGCGCGGCCCAAGGCCGGTACGACGATGCCGTGGCGCGGATTTACCGGTTGGTGGAATGGACCGCGCAATGGCTGTTGCGGCGGACTTGCGGGGTCGAGACCGGCGATCTCCCCGAAGGCTTCGCTCCTGGCAGCGTCGAATTGACCCGCAACCGCGAGGGGAGGCTCCAGGCCGGACTGTTCGCGGCCTGGACGCTGGTGGAAGCCAAGACCGCCGGCGAAGCCTCGCGGTTCATCGCCCGGGAGAAAGAGCGCCTGAGGCATCACATCCAGACCCGCAACCAGTCCCTGCTGGCTCACGGCTTCGTCCCCATCGGCCAAGAGCACTGGGCAGAATTCCATGCCTGGCTGGAACGGCAATTCCTTCCCATGCTGCTGATCGAAAGCCGGGACGCGGGCATTCGCGAACTTCCGCCGCAATTGCCGAACAGCATCGTGGAGTGGATCGGCGCGGGGTAACCGCCGGACCGAATCTATCGCCGGGCTACCGAAGAAACCCCGGCCGTGCTGAAATGGATAGCGCAATTCGCGTCAGCCGTTTCCGGAGATTGACATGAACTGGCAAGACATCTGCGACAACCCCTTATTCAAGGATCTTCCCTTCAAATTCGAAACCGACCGCTAGGGGCACATCGTCATGAGTCCGGCAACGAAAACGAATAAGCTTTCCTGGCTGCAAGGCGAAATCTTGAACCTGCTGAGGCAGCAGCTCCCCAACGGCCGGGTGTTGCCGAAGTGCAGCATACAAACATCCAATGGCGTGAAAGTGGCCGACGCGGTGTGGGCCAGCCCGGAGTTTTTCGCCCGCCACGGTTTAGCCAATCCGTACCCGGAGGCTCGGGAAATCGTGGTTGAGGTGCTCTCGCCGTCGAACGGCCTGGCCGAGATGGAAGAGAAGAAGGAACTCTACTTCGCTCGCGGCGCGCGGGAGTTCTGGGTATGCGGCGAAGACGGCGGAATGTTGTTCTACAACAACCACGCCCGGATCGGCCGCAGCGCGCTGGCGCCGGACTTTCCGGTCCGTGTCGAACTGCCGGCCTGAATTTCGGAGAAGCTCATCATGGCATTCAAGCCTTCAGGGAAACGCCCTGGCGAGCGCTAGAGCCGGACCCATGCGCGTCGACACCCAAGTTATTCTGGTTTCCGGGCAACCCACTCCCAACATCACCCCGGCGCTCGATCCCGCGTTGAAGCCCAGGGACATTGTGATGCTGGTCAGCCCGGACATGCGCCAACGGGCCGAATGGCTGGCCGAGGTGCTTCGGCCGACCGGTGTGCGGGTGCATCGCCGCGCGATCGAGGACGCTTACGACGTCGAGAGCATCCGAAGCCGCGTGCAGGAACTCCTGTCCGAGCGGCGGCACGAAGCCATCGCCTTGAACGTCACCGGCGGCACCAAGCTCATGGCCATCGCCGCCTACGAAGTGTTCTTCACCGCCGGCAAGCCCATCTTCTACGTTCATCCGGAACAGGACCGGCTGATCTGGATGCAGCCCGAGGGCCTGCCGCCCCGCGACCTGGCCAAGAAGGTCCGGCTCGACGCCTTCCTCAAGGCGCACGGCGCGAGCCTGGCGCAGCGTCCGGCCCGCTACGGCGTCCCGGACTCCTTGAAGAAGCTGGCTGAAGGCTTGATCCGGGAAGCCGACCGGTACCAGGCCGCCCTGAGCACTTTGAACTGGGCGGCCATGACGGCCGAAAACGCCAAGTCCCTCACATCCCGCGATGTTTCGGCCGCGCTGGAGCGGACCGACTTCCGGGAGCTCCTGGTCCGGTTCGAGGCCGAGGGACTGGTGGTGGCGCGGCGCGGCTGCCTGCACTTCGCGAACGAGACTGCCCGGTTCTTCGTCAACGGCGGCTGGCTGGAGCAGCACGTGTACGCCGTGGTCCAGGCTCACAAGCGGGAGGACTCCAGAATCCAGGACATCGGCCGGGGGCTGCGGGTCGCCCGGCGGGCGGGCGACCACGTCGTCGAAAACGAGCTGGACGTGGGCTTCCTGGCCCAGAACCGGCTTTACGTGATCGAGTGCAAGACCCGCCGGTTCAGCGACGAGACGGACCTCGGCGGTGCCGGCGCAGAAGCGGTATACAAGCTGGACGCGCTCGCCAGTCAATTCGGAGGGATGCAGGCCAAGGCCATGCTGGTGAGTTACCAACGGCTGAAACCGGCTATCCTTAATCGGGCGCGCGACTATCGCCTGGCCACCTGCGCCGGCGGGGAGCTGTCGAGATTGCCGGAAGTCTTGCGGCGATGGCTGGATTAATTTCAGGACTCGGCCACCGTAGCTTTTCGGGCGGACGGATTTCCGTCAACCCCCTTTGCAAACCGTTGAAAATGGAGGTGTTTTGGAGACGAGCGGTTTGAATCGAGACCTGATTAAGAAGGGATTAAGACGTGTTACGCTCAATGGCTTTCTTAATTGCCCCCGCCGTTTGAATCGAGACCTGATTAAGAAGGGATTAAGACATACGCTGTGTGCGTGTTTCCAGTTTGGAAAAGAGTTTGAATCGAGACCTGATTAAGAAGGGATTAAGACGGGACACTACCGAGAAACTTGATATACTCACTGGGTTTGAATCGAGACCTGATTAAGAAGGGATTAAGACATGTCTCGTATCGCATGCTTGGGCACCAACGTAGTGGTTTGAATCGAGACCTGATTAAGAAGGGATTAAGACACCATCGATGCCACCAGAATACAAAGTAGCCAGACGTTTGAATCGAGACCTGATTAAGAAGGGATTAAGACCCAGACGCCAGGCCAAGGGCTTAACCATCACCTTGTTTGAATCGAGACCTGATTAAGAAGGGATTAAGACTGGTTTCGTCCACCGTATGCAGGATTTGACTGAGGTTTGAATCGAGACCTGATTAAGAAGGGATTAAGACCAAATTCAACGCTCTTTTTGACATTGCGCTATTGGTTTGAATCGAGACCTGATTAAGAAGGGATTAAGACCGCCATCGGATCGCCACCG
>CADDYU010000168.1 GCA_902810705.1 Methylococcaceae bacterium | reverse complement strand
GGACGGTCAGCGGGCTGCGGCCCAAGTGCCGCGCGATCCGGCGGGCGATCTCGGCGCCGCAGCAGTGGCACTGCGACGCCAGCCGCCGCGCCCGGCGGAGGATCTCGTCGCGCTCGCGGTCGTCGACCTGCGAGAAGTTCGCCGCCGCCTGCACGTGCTCCCGGTTCCTCGCCAGGAACCGCTCGACGCTGGAGAGCAGGAACCCGACCCGCCGCTTCCCGTCCGGGAACACCAACCGCCTGGCCGCCAGCCCCCGGCGTCGCCACCGCTGGATCGTCTTGCTGGTGACGTTGAACTTCTCGGTCACGTCGTCGATCGACAGGACCGGCTCGCGGAGGTCCGCCGTCCGCACGTCGAGCGACTCGGACACGTCCTCGACGAGCTGCCCCAGGTCGTGCTGCAGCGCCAGGCCGGTGAGTTGTTCGCCGACGGGCAGGTCGTGGGGGTGATAGCCGGTGACGCGGAAGACGACGAAGTCGAGCGGGTACGCCTTGGCCGGGTCGACGTCGTGGAGCAGCGCCTCGGCCGCGGCGACCTGCGCCAGGCGGGTGTCCGCCGGCGCGAAGGTCATCTGTCGCGCCAGCGCGGCGAGGCTGTCGATCCGGTACTTTGCCACCGTCCCAATTGTCCGCCACCCCGGCAGACCGGTCAAGGAACGAATCCCCCCCACCGCCGCCCGCCGACCGATAATCTGGGCGAAATTCCTCGCCGTCCCGTTGATCAGCGCGCCGTTGCCCTTGCCGTTCTTGATGCCGTCCGGATAACCCGAGGCCGGTGGCCGAACGTGTTCCAGTCGCCGATGCGCGCGCACTGATTGCATCGGCCCTGATTGACGCCCGCGATCACGATCTTCCCAACCCGCACGGGAACCGGCTATTTGCCATTGGCATGCTCGATGCGCTGGACGACGACGGCGATGACGATGTGAAGGCGATCCTGAAGCGGGTGGTCACCAACGAAGCTGAAGGATGATGGCGCGCCCGGTCGGCATTGAGTACGTCGATCACTTCGACGAACTCCACCACGGCCAACCGGCGTTCGCCGCGTTCGTACTTGCTGACGAACGACTGCGGGCGTCGGAGTTTCTTCGCCACCTCGGCCTGCGTCAGTCCGGCGCCCTTGCCGCCCGGCGACCAACGCGGGCCCGAGCCGCTCATAGCGCAAACTGTGGAAGCGAATGCGTCAGGGAGTCCTAGTGAACGTGTTGCAAGATTATCCGAAAATCGAGCATCCTATAGATTGCCGACTTATAAAGCCTCGGCAAGCACGTCGTAGGGGTCGCGACGCACCCACTGGCGGCCGCGGTCGTGCTAACGATCATTGACTGCCGGTTTCGGAGCGAGAGTCCAGTCACCTCTGTAGTGAATGTACCCGACGCCCGGCGGCGTAAGCCACCGGTGGGCGGACGCGGATGGCTCCGCGACGCGGGCCGCAACCGGAGAAGAACGCGCTCGTAAACGGGCCAGCCCCATCGTACCTTTGCCGTCATGGCACGACCGTACACGCGCATCGGCCACTTGCTCCGGCTTATCCAACTCATCCAATCGAAGCCGGGCCTTTCGATGCGGGACTTGGTCGAGGCGTGCGAACGGCATGAGCGGACCATCTACCGCGACATCAACACCCTCAACGCCTCGGGGATTCCCTGCGGGTTCGACCGCGAGCTGAACGGCTACCGCGTCCATCCCGGTTACTTCATGCCGCCGGTGGAATTGACGTTCGAGGAGGCGATGGCGATGGTCGCGTTGCTCGAACAGGACGACTCGCAGATCCCGTTCCTGGAGACGGCCCAGGTCGCCGCCGAGAAGATCCGCTGCCAATTGCCCGCCGCCCTCCTGCGCGAAGTGCAGTCCCTTGACGACAGCGTGCAGATCGACCTGGCCCGCAGCGCCGTCGACGACTCCGCCCGCGACGTTTACCGTCAGGTGCGAAACGCCATCGCATCGAAGCGGCTGCTGCTCTGCACGTACGACTCCGTCCACTCGTCGAATCACGATACCGGCAAGACATTTGAGTTCCGGCCTTACGTGCTCTGGTTCTGCCAGCGTGCTTGGTACGCCGTCGGCCGGCGCAGCGACCGTGATGACGTCCGCCGCTTGAAGCTCAACCGCTTCACGTACGTCAAGGCGACCGACCGCCCGTATCACATCCCCGAGGACTTCGACCTCCAGGCCTTCAACGGCAACGCCTGGCGGATGATCCCCGGCGACCGCGCGTATGACGTCGCCATCCGCTTCACCCCCAGGTTCGCCGAGACCGCCAGCGAGACGCGATGGCACCCGACGCAACAGGAACAGTGGCACGACGATGGCTCGGTCACACTGACGTTCACGGTCGACGGGCTCGAGGAGATTGTGTGGTGGATCTTGAGCTACGGGCCGGGGGCAAAAGTCCTGCGACCGCCTGAACTGGCCCAGCGCGTGCGGGAGCTGGCCGTTCGCACGTCCGAGCAATATTGAACCGACAACAAATTTTCTGGAACGCGACTGACACGAAGCTGTCAGTCCGCCTGTTTAGCGTTCCGCCATGGGCCACGAAGCCTCCGGCACGGACGCCGGCAGCGGGCGTCACCAGGGGGGGCGGACGGTCTGGTATGCATGGATGCGGACCGCCCGCGACGCCCGCCTGGCGCTGGCGCGAGGCCGGCCGATGTCGGCCAAGAACGCGCGGCGTGTGCTACAACGCCGCCTCGGCGCAGCCCTGGGACGGCCCGTGCCGGAGCGGGAGATCGGTCACAGCGTGCCCATCAGTTGCATATTCGAGACCGGCAAGGAACGATTGACAATCCCAACACCCGCCAAGTGCGGAAGGAGAAATACGAATATGAGTACACCGAATGCCAAACCGCTTGATTTCAAGTCGCTCCACGAGGCCGTCGCCGGCCACGCCGTGGCGATCCGCTGCCGTACGAAACTTCAACCGGCCGCCGGGGAAGGGACGAAGGTTTTCCCGCCGACCCATTCGGGAGGCGTGTACGCGACGGAGAAACGCCGGCTACCCGTCGAAGGCGAGCCCGGTGCGACGCGCGAGGCTGACTGCGTGCTGCTCGATTCCGTGCAATCGCAGGCGAACCGGATCGAGGATGCCCTACAAGCCGCCATCGACAACGGCGAATTGACGATGCCGCTGATCGTCGTGGAATTCGGCGACACCGTCGCGGACGTTCAGCGGGTCACGAGCCTGCAAGCCCCGCACCGGGCCGCCGACGCGATCCTGCGCGATAGCCTGACGGATCAGAAGGACGAGAAGGGAAAGCCGCTCCCTTTCCGCAAATCCGACGTCGGCGAAGCCATTACCAACAGTAGTCTTGCCAACGCGACCGGACTGTTCCGCTATTGCCCGCACGCGCTGTTCCTGGGCGTCTGGGATTCGACCGGGCCCAAGGGTGGCCTCGGTGCGAAGTTTGCCCGGGCGCTAGTGAGTGAGATAGTGGGGATTGATGCGATCATCGGCAAGAAGACCTCCAGCCGTATCGACCCATTGCAAATACGCAAACAAGCGGCTGTCCTGAAAGGGAATGACGGAAAATGGAAAATGGCAGCGGATGCAAAAGCCAAAGGGGCTGTTTCGCCTTCAGAAATCAATCATGGAAACATCCCGCCTGATGTCGCGGACGGCAGCGCGACAATCGCCTACGCCGAGCACACCGCAGTTCTGTCGTTGCCGCAGTTGCGCCGGCTGCGTTTCCCCATCGGTGGCAAGCTCGACGCCAACATTGATAACGCCGCTCGCACCGTCCTCGCATCACTCGCTTTGGTCGGCCTGACCCTTTCGCTCGAACGCGGCTGCGACCTGCGGTCGCGCTGCCTGCTCTTTCCCGAGGGCCCGCTTAGCTTCGAACTGCTCGCAACGCCCGGCAAGCCCGATCCAGTCTCTCTTTCGACTACCCAAGCTATTGCCATCTATAACCAAGCTGTCGAAACCGCGAAAAAGCTCGGTTTGCCGTGGGAAACGAGCCCGATCACGCTCAAACCGTCACCCGACCTGATCGAGCTCGTCAAAAAGAGCCAAGACCTTGCGGCGACCGGCGCGGACGGTGAGAAGGACGGTGACTGATGCAATCCTTCGCGCTCGTGATCGAGTATCTCACCGGCTACGCCGTCGCGACGGACCCCGGTACGCGCGAACGGCCCGAATGGCCGCCCCATCCGGCGCGCATTTTCATGGCGCTGGCGGCTGCGCACTTTGAAACCGACGGGCCGCCGGAGCAAAAGCGAGCCGAACGTGACGCGCTCGAATGGCTGGCGACGCTCCCTTCGCCGGACATATACGTGCCGAATCATTCGGTGCGCGACGTGCTTGATGTGTACGTCCCCGTCAACGACCAGAAGAGCGGTGAGGCCCTGGCAAAGCGTTCCCGGCAGCCACGCGTGTTTCCGCGCGTGCATGTCGGCAGCGAGCCAGTGCGGCTGATCTGGAATGTCGAGCCGCAGCTTTATTCCACTTACCTGGAATCGCTGAAATCCGTCTGCCGGTACGTGACGCGCGTCGGCCATTCATCCTCTCTGGTCTGGATGCGGATCGAAGATCACGCCACCGTCCCGGCCGCTACGCACACGGCGGACCAACTCCACGGCGAATATTCCCTGCGGCGAACTCACGCAGGCGCGGTCTTCAAACTTGAGCAGGCATACAACGGCCCGGCCATCGAGGCGTTTCACGCCCTTGATAAGCAAAGAAATCTCGCCAAGGGGAAAGAGAAAACACGCCTCAAGGCCATAATCGATGCGCAGTTCCCGCAGGGCGAACCCAAGTCGCAGTACCCGAGTTTCTCCATCCGGACGAACTACCGCCGGATCGAGCCATTGACGCCGGACGTGCCTCATTCGCTGTTCGATCCCAACGTGATCGTACTTGCCGAGGCGGAAGACGCTCAACAAACATTTGGCCTTGAATCGACATCGCTCGTGGTAACCGCCTTGCGGAAGTCCATCCTATCCAAGTCACCCCAGCCTCTGCCGGCATGGGTCTCGGGACATGAAAGCAATGGTGAGAAACTGCAATCCGGCGATCACATGGCATTGATTCCTCTGGCGTTCGTGCGTGGCCCCTATGCGGACGGGCACCTCATGGGCGCCGGGATCGTTTTCCCGAAAAGTATTTCCCACGCCGAACGTGCGCGTGTGCTGTCGGGGATTCTTTTTGACGAGGAGAACAACGAGCCGGCCATCCTCCCGCTACAGATGGGAAGAGCGGGCGTGTGGAAGATCGCGCGCCAGACTTCGCCGCCGCATCAACAGACGTTGAAGGCGGAGAATTACACCAAGGCCAGTGAAACATGGGCATCGGTCACGCCGGTCATGCTCGATCGTATGCCGAAGGCCGATCGCCTGAAAGACCCGGTCGGGTGGCGCGAGCAGACCGCCGGAATCATAGCCCTATCGTGCGTCAACATCGGCTTGCCTGAGCCGACGAGCGTGCGCGTTGAAAAGACACCGTTCTTCACGGGTTCGCTTCGCGCCATGCCCGGCCAGGGCGGGTTTCCACTGTTGAAACAAGGCCGCTTCCAGGTGCATGCGATGTTGACGTTCTCCGAACCCGTGGCAGGGCCGGTGCTCATCGGAGCCGGACGCTTTCGAGGCTATGGCTTGTGCCGCCCGTGGAGAGACGAGCAATGAGCGTCGACCTCGAACAATTCAGCGACTTCTTTGCCGCGCTCCACGAACATGAGCCGTTTCCGTGGCAAAGGCGCCTCGCCGAGGAAGTCTTCAATGAAGGCTGGCCCGACTGCATCGACCTGCCTACCGCCAGCGGGAAGACCGCGTGCATCGACATCGCCGTGTTCGTGTTGGCGTGCCAGGCCGGTCGCGAGACCAATGCGCGCAAAGTTGGCCGGCGCATTTTCTTCACGGTCAACCGGCGCGTGATCGTGGATGAGGCATTTGAACGAGCCAAGAAGATCGCGTGCGAGCTGATGAAGGCCGAGCAACGGAACGATGCCGGCATTCTCGGCCAGGTCGCTCGCGCGCTGCGGTCGATCAACGAAGAGCAAGACGTTCACAAGGCCCCGCCGCTCGACCGCACGCAACTACGCGGCGGCATCTACCGCGACCGCACCTGGGCGCGAAGCATGACCCAGCCGATCGTCGTCTGCACCACCGCCGACCAACTCGGCTCTCGACTGCTCTTCCGCGGCTACGGCGTTTCCGATTCGATGAAACCCGTCCACGCCGCACTGACCGCCTGCGACAGCCTTATCCTCCTCGACGAAGCGCACGTCATTAAGGCATTCACGCAGACGCTTCAGCTCATCGAGCGATACCGTCATCCGGACCAAACCAGCCCGGCGATGCGCTTCGTGCAGATGACGGCAACGCCCGCAGGCGCGGAGAATCGATTCGAACTGGATGAGGCAGACCAAGCCCACCCGATCCTGCGGGCGCGTCAACTCGCGTCAAAGCCGGCCGAATTGGTGAAGCTCGACAAGAAGAAGTCGGTCGCGGACGAGATCGTTCGTCGCGCCCTTGCAATCCCATCCGATGAACGCAAAGCGATCGGCATCATCGTCAATCGCGTTCGCACCGCCAGGGAGATTTACCACGCCATCCATGAGAAGCATCCATCGCAGGCTCATCTTGTGATCGGCCGAATGCGTCCGGTCGATCGCGATCGACTGCAAGATCAACTTCGCGCCGTCGTCGGCCCCGACCGCAAGGACCGGCTTGACGAGCCCTGCTTCGTCGTCGCCACCCAATGCCTGGAGGTCGGCGCGGACTACGACTTTGACGCGCTCATCACCGAGTGCGCCAGCATCGACGCCTTGCGGCAGCGTTTCGGTCGTTTGAATCGCAAGGGCCGTAAGGGTTCGGACGGCAATCCGCTTCGCGTGCAAGCCGCCATCGTGACCAATGACGCATCGCTCGTTGACGACGATCCGGTTTACGGGTCCGCGATGAAGGAGACGTGGGCATGGCTCAGCCGGGATGGGCGAACGTCGGTCGACTTCGGCATTTCCGCGTTCCGAGACCTATGGGAACAGGTCGATCCTGACGCGCGTCAGGCAATGTTCGTCCCCGCGAGCGACGCGGCGGTGCTTCTGCCCGCGCACCTCGATTTCCTCTGCCAGACGGCCCCCCTGCCCGAGCCGAACCCTGACGTGTCTTTCTTCATTCACGGCCCGCAAAAGGACAACGCCGAAGTGAACGTCTGCTGGCGAGCCGACCTCGGTGAGGACGAAGGTCAATGGAATGCCATCATCTCGATGCTCCCACCCATCTCGCCGGAATGCATGACCGTTCCGCTGCACGAGGTGCGGCAGTGGATGAAAAACGAGAAGCCCACCTCCGATGCCGATATCGCGGTCGCAACCCAGGATGGGGTGCCGAGTCGTGATTCCGATGGTCAACCGGCGCGCGCCGTGGTGATCTATCGCGGGAAAAAGGAAGTGGTGTCGACGAACGATCCGTCAGCCCTTCGCCCGGGCGACACCATCGTCATTTCCGCTTTGCTGGACCCCACCCCCACGCTGGGCCACGTCCCGTTGATCGACGGCAAGCAGCAACTCGACGTCGCCGAAAAGGCCTACGAGAAGGCCCGGCGACTGCGCGTGGTTCGCGTCCATGAAGCGATCCATCCTGAATTACCGAAGGAACTGAAAGACTACGCAACATCCGCCGCGGAAGTTTTCCTGCGGAAGGCCGCTATCCGCGAATTGCTGGGTGAACAGGCGAGCGGGTTCACGTCCGGACCGGATGAGATCGCCTATCCGAACGACACGACCGGCAAGCCCGCGGGCCTGCTCTTGCGGTTCAATCCGTTGCTGCCGGACGAAAATCCGCTTCGCCTGCCCGATCTCCCGGAAGACGACGGCGAGGATTCATCGATCGAATCGACGGCCGAAATCACCCTCGATAAGCACACGAAACGCGTGTCCGATCGGGTGTCCGCGGCTTGCGACCTGCTCCATCTGGCCCACCTGCGCCCCGCATTGGTCAGCTCCGCCGATTTTCACGATTTTGGGAAAGCGGATATCCGCTTCAACGCGATGCTCGCCGGCCTAACACCCTTCGAGGCGATGGAGCGGCCAAGCCTGCTTGCCAAAAGCGGCAAGCGGTTGCTGTCCGCATCCGAATATGAGGCGTATCGCAGTCGAGCCACGCTGCCAAGGGGTTTCCGCCACGAAATGCTCTCGGTGCAGATCGTCGAGCATCTCGCGGCCGGGGCGCTGGATAAGACGGTCGACCGCAACCTGCTGTTGCACCTGATCGCCGCCCACCATGGCCATGCCCGGCCGTTCGCACCCGTCGTCATCGATGAAGCCAACGACGAAACGCGATCGATCCGCATCAAGTGCCACAATATTGAAATCTCCCCCGAGCGGCGCCGCGAATGGCCCGACGCCCACCGCCTGGACTCCGGCATCGCCGAACGGTTCTGGACGCTGACGCGCCGGCACGGCTGGTGGGGATTGGCCTGGCTCGAAGCGATCCTGCGCCTCGCCGACCAGCAGGCCAGCGCAGCCGAGGAGAAGGAGACTTCACGATGAGCGATTTAAGCCTGCCATTAGTCGGTCTTGACGGATCAAATCCTCTGGCCTTCCTCGCCGCCCTCGGCACGCTGCGGACCCTTTCCCTCGCGCTGCCGGACGAGCGGGTGAAGATGAGCTGGAGCGCGAAGCAAGGCTTCTGGTGTCCATCGATTCATTGCCCGCTCGAGAAAGATCCCGAGCAATTCATCGCCGTGCTTCACGCCCAATTGCAACAATCCCGCAACCGGCCCGCGTTCGACATCGGCGACAACCTCAACCTGCCGGCGCAGACGTTTCGCAAGCTCCTTCTGCAGGTCACGTACAACCTTGAAGCGATGCCATCGGACTCCGCCCGCATCGACGCCGATTTTCTTGCCGCGTTTGGTTCCGACGCGATAGCCGACGAGAACGGGGTGATGGAAGACACCGCATTCCGCACGATGAGCGGCGCCGGGCACCAGCATTTCCTGAAATTCTTCCGCGAGCTTGTGGTCAAGACCGAAGAATCGCATCTCGAACGCGCGCTGCTGCACCGATGGGACTACGCCGACGAAGGCCGGGGACGCACCCTGCGCTGGGACCCCAGCGAAGACCGCCGATACGCGCTCCGCTGGAACGATCCAAGCGGCGATCCCGTGAAGACAATGAGAGGAGCCAACCGACTGGCGATCGAGGCCCTGCCGATGCTGACGACAATGCCGACCTCCAACGGCTTGGCCACCACTGCCGTCCAAGCCTCCGGCCGCCGCAACACGTTTTTTATTTGGCCAGTATGGTCACCCATGATCGACATGCATGTCGTCCGCTCCCTACTGACGTATGCTTGCAGACTTCGCCTGGACCGACAGCGAGCCAACGAAAACGGTCAAGAAGAAATCTCAAAGACGCGAACCGCCCTAGGCATCGCAGCCCTATTTGCTTCGGCCCGAATCACGACCGGCAAGTTCCGCAACTTCACGCCTAGCAGTCCCGTTTGAACGGTTCGCGTTACACGGATGAAAGGGTATGGAAATGAGCGAATTGTAAATTACGGCTATTAGGATGGCGGCCCGGAGCGTCCGGGCCGTCTATTTACCGCTCCGGGTGGTCGTGCGG
>CADDYU010000167.1 GCA_902810705.1 Methylococcaceae bacterium | reverse complement strand
GGGGTCACACCTTCTGGTTCATGGAAGAACTGTTCGTCGCCCCCTTGCACTACGGCTTCGTGATCTTCGGCTGGCTGGCGCTGGCCATCGCGGGCGTCTTGCTGCAAGTGTTCGCCAGCTTCGCCAAACTTATTAAGCATGATCTGTGCCCCGACCTGCCTTAAGGTGTTTGCTAACAAAAGCGCTCCATAGGCGAACGCTTATATCTCTTTAGTCAATAAAGAGAAGCCACTGTTCGAAGTCAACCCTTCGGGCAGTGGTTTTTTTGTTCCTGGAAAATTTGGTATTCGGCCCTTTTCCCTTCAAAAGGCGCAAGCATGCAATGTGGCTAGGGGAAAAGCCAACCTAAGCTCTTCCTACGCCAACGATTATCGTGGACTGCGGCAGCATGGCACCACCCCTAGCCAGCTGCCGTAAGTAAACTCGAACTTTGTCCTGATTGTTTTCCAACCTGGAGTTATGGTCCGTAAGGATTCAGCAGAGCCAACTGATTTTGACACAGGATTGATTACGAAGGCTTTACAAGCTGTTTGCTTGAAATAAATTAACTTGCTAGCATGCAAAAAGTAGCATGTATGTAGAAGGCGGCTTACTCACGGGAAGTTTGGTGCATTGAGGTATCGGCTCCGAACAGTGTTCAGTTAAGCCGGAACACCGACGCCAGTGTTCAGCCGATCATGCCTTACAATGTCTCCACTCCACCGGATGTGCCGCCATGAAAAATATACAGTCCAGTTTGCTGCGCGCGGCTCGCATACTGGTCGGTGGAACTTGGGGATTGATGGCTTGGAGCCTGTCCGGCGCGAGCGCAATGGCTGTCATGCTATGGGGTCTCAAATCCGTAGCCATCCCATTGCTAATGCTGAAAACAGCGTCTTGGGGGATCTGGGGATTGGGCGTAATCCGTGAAGCCAAGACCCGCAACTCTATCCGCTAAATTCACTCGTTGAACAGGCTATTCGGTTGGGCAAGCGAAACTCCCAGCCTGCCGCTCAAGCTTTCCCTTAAAATTTGAAGCCTTAGCTCGCGATCGGCCGAATTCCTCCATGAATATCTCTACTGATCTGTTCTCCTATCGAAAATATTGGGCGAAGCGCTTTGGCACCGCCCCGCAACTGCCGATGAGTCGCGAGGAGATGGAGGCGCTGGGCTGGGATTCCTGCGATATCGTCATCGTGACCGGCGATGCTTACGTGGACCATCCGAGCTTCGGCATGGCCATCATCGGGCGCCTGCTGGAAGCTCAGGGTTTCAGGGTCGGCATTCTCGCCCAATCCGACTGGACTTCGGTAGACGATTTCAAGAAGCTGGGCAAACCGAACCTCTTCTTCGGCGTCACCGGCGGCAACATGGATTCCATGGTCAACCGCTACACCTCCGACCGCCGCATCCGTTCCAACGACGCCTACACCCCTGGCGGAGCGGCCGACAAACGGCCCGACCGCTGCGTCACGGTCTATTCCCACCGTTGCCGGGAAGCTTACAAGAACGTGCCCATCGTCCTGGGCGGCATCGAGGCCAGCCTCCGCCGCATCGCCCATTACGATTACTGGTCCGACACCGTGCGCCGCTCGGTATTGGCGGACGCCAAGGCGGACCTCCTGGTCTACGGCAACGGCGAGCGGGCCGTGGTCGCCATCGCCCATCGCCTGGCGGCCGGCGAGCCGATCGGCCAGCTCACCGACATTCGCGGCACGGCCTTAATGCGCAACGGCATCCCGGAAGGCTGGTTCGAACTGGATTCCACCGAGGTCGACAGGCCCGGCCCCATTGCCCCGGAAGCCAATCCCTACGACGAGCAACCCGCCTGCGCCGCCGAATCCCGCAACCTGGTCCGCTTCGAGCGCCGCCGCACCGACCCGAACCGCACCATCATCCGCCTCCCGGCCTTTGAGGCGGTGAAGAACGATCCGGTGCTCTACGCCCATGCTTCCCGCGTGCTGCACCAGGAAACCAATCCCGGCAACGCCCGCGCCCTGATCCAGCGCCACGGCGAGCGGGAGGTCTGGATCAACCCGCCGCCGATCCCGCTCACCACGAAGGAAATGGATAGTGTCTACGACCTGCCCTATTCCCGCCTTCCCCACCGCGCCTACGGCGAGGCCAAGATTCCCGCCTTCGAGATGATCCAGCACTCGGTGACCATCATGCGCGGCTGCTTCGGCGGTTGCACCTTCTGCTCCATCACCGAGCACGAAGGCCGCATCATCCAGAACCGCTCGGAAGATTCCATCCTCCGCGAGATCGAGGCCATCCGCGACACCTCGCCGGCCTTCACCGGCCACATCTCGGACCTGGGCGGCCCCACCGCCAACATGTACCGGCTGGCCTGCCAGGATCCCGAGATCGAGGCCGCCTGCCGCCGGCCCTCCTGCGTCTATCCCGGCATCTGCAAGAACCTGAACACCGACCATTCGGCGCTCATCAAGCTCTACCGCCGCGCCCGCTCCCTGCCCGGCATCAAGAAGATATTCGTCGCCTCGGGATTGCGCTACGACCTCGCCGTCACCTCCCCGGAATACGTCAAGGAACTGGTCACCCACCATGTCGGCGGTTATCTCAAGATCGCCCCGGAGCACACCGAGACCGGTCCCTTGTCGAAAATGATGAAGCCAGGACTAGGCGCTTACGATCGCTTCAAGACCATGTTCGATCAATATTCGAAGGAAGCCGGCAAGAAACAATATCTCATTCCCTATTTCATCGCCGCCCACCCCGGCACCACCGCCGAGGACATGCTGAACCTGGCGCTCTGGCTCAAACGCAACGGCTTCCGGGCCGACCAAGTGCAGGCCTTCCTGCCCTCCCCCATGGCCACCGCTACCGCCATGTACCATTCCGGCAAGAATCCCTTGCATCGGATCGGCCGAACCAGCGAAGAAGTATTCATTCCCAAGCGGATGAAGCAGCGCCGGCTGCACAAGGCTTTCCTGCGCTATCATGATCCCGAGAACTGGCCCATGCTGCGGGAAGCCCTAAAACGCATGGGCCGCGCCGACCTCATCGGCAACGGCAAGCATCACTTGATCCCCGCCTGGCAACCGGCCGGCACCGGAAAACAGCCGGAGGGCACGCGCATCACCCGCAAAGCCAAACCATTTCGAACCCAACACATGGGGCTGCCGGTCGATCCTTCCGGGAAGCCTCGCGGAGCGCCTCGCAAGTAGCGCGCTCACGATAAACGCAACGGATCAAGAGCTATACCCGGCTGCTTGCTAGGCTTGCCGGGCGTCCAATCCAGACTGGCAGGAGCACAACGATTCCAGCCATACAATCCGTCTTCGTGGCGACTCCCGGCCGCTGGCCTGGCTCGAGTGAGGAATGGAGTTTCCCGGCTCAAGTGGATGCCGCAAATTCAAGATTCAGGCTACGGTCCGTCATCTCAACCTTACCGCAACACTCGATAGCCTTCTTCTCTTCATGCTCTTTCCTGAGCGTCCCTAGCTTGTGGAGGTGCCGGTTTCCCACGCTCGGAAAGCTCATCAAGATGGAACGATCCACTTCAGGACGCCATGACATCGACCAGCGCGCGGGCATGCTCGGCGCTGTCGTTCAAGGCTGGAACGAGGCGGCAGCGGACGCCGCCCGCTTCCAGGAAAGCCTTCTTGTTCGTGATTCCGATCTCTTCCAGGGTCTCCAGACAATCTACGGCGAAACCGGGGCACGCCACGTCCACGTCTCGAATTCCCCGATGCGGAAGCTCTTTCAATACATCGATGCAGTATGGGCTGAGCCAGCGGGTCGGTCCAAACCGTGATTGGAAAACCACTTGCCAGGCATCGTTATCCAATTTCAGGCGCTCGGCGATCAGGCGCGCGCTGGCGTGGCACTGCTCATAGTAGGGGTCGCCCAAGTCCCGGCTGCGCTCCGGCAAGCCATGAAACGACATCAGCAGAAAACTGCCGCGGCCGTTTTCCCGCCAAAACCGCTCAATGCGGTCCGCCATGGCAGCGATGTAGGATGGATGATCGAAATAATCGCTCACGAAATGGACTTCCGGCACCCGCCGCCAGCGGGTCAAGGCCGAAGCGGCTGCGTCAAAGGCCGAGCCCGTGCTCGACGATGAATACTGGGGATACAGAGGCAGGATCAAGATTCGTTCGGCGCCTCGCGCTCTGAAGGCTTCGAGCTGTTCGGCGATGCCCGGTTTTCCATACCGCATCGCGATCTCGACCATCGACTCGGGACCATGCCGTGCGTTCAACTCCCTCCGCACCGCTTCAGCCAATCCCCGACTGAACACCAGCAGGGGTGAACCCGCCTCGGTCCAGATCGAACGATACGCCCGCGCGGATCGGCGTGGGCGCAGCCGGAGAATGAAGCCGTGCAGAATCAACCACCAAAGAGGTCTCGGAATCTCCACGACCCGCCGGTCCCACAGGAATTCCGCCAGATACCGCCTTATTGCGCCTGGCGTCGGAGCCTCCGGGGTGCCCAGATTGACCAGGAGCACAGCCTGGTTCCGGTGATGGCCGGTCGTCGCCATGCCCGAATCCTGCGCCTATTTTCGATTGATGAGGTTGAGAAATTCGGATCGGGTGCTGATTTGCTTCCGAAACAATCCCAGCATGGAGGATGTGGTCATGACCGAATTCTGCTTCTCGACGCCACGCATCATCATGCAGAGATGCTTGGCCTCGATGACCACCGCCACGCCCGCCGGATCAATGGCGGTTTGAATGGCCGTGGCAATCTGCTTGGTAAGGCGCTCCTGAATCTGCAAGCGACGGGCGTACATCTCCACGATGCGGGCTATCTTGGAAAGGCCGATCACCTTCCCCTGAGGCAAATAGGCCACATGGCACTTGCCGATGAAAGGCAGCAGATGGTGCTCGCACAAGGAATACAGCTCGACATCCTTGACGATCACCATATCCTCGGTATCGGCCTCGAACACCGCGTTGTTGAGCACCCGCTCAAGACGTTGATTGTAGCCGCTGTTCAGAAAGCGAAACGCCGCGGCGGCGCGCTTGGGCGTGTCCACCAACCCCTCGCGGCTTACATCTTCACCAATTTCCCGAATCAACTGGGAAAAAAGGTTTTCCATTATGTTATGCATGTCGTATCACCGATGGAAGAACCGCAAGTATACGTGGGAAGCGCGGCGCTGTCTTTTCACAGCCATCTTCGCTCGCGTCCTTCTTTCAAAAGACGCTCGTTCGGATCGCGCAGCCTTCAATGCCTTCCGGCATTATCTATCCGCCTCCCCGTCAATGACCTCAGCGCGATAGCGCCAGATTCTGATCGTGTCGGACCAATAGTCGCGCGGCAATCCGGCTTTGAGCTTCAAGTGCTCCAGGAAACGAACGGGCTCGGGCAGGGACTCCCAAACCGACGGAAGAAAGGTGCCGCGCCGGGAGCCTTCCGCCAGTATGAGGCCATCTTCGAACGGCACCAATTGGGCGATCAGCTCCGCTTCGGACGCGAAGACCAGAGGCATCGCTGGCGTCAATAGCGAAAGATGCAGTTCGAGCCGATCAAGCTCGATCTCGCGCAAGGGCGGGAAGCGCGGGTCTCGGAAGGCGGCGGCGAAGGCGTTATGGGCGACGTCGACCGCGAGGGGACGGCAAGGTTCCAGATTGCCGATGCAGCCGCGAAGCCGGGCGCTATGGATCAAGGTGACGAACGTGGCCCGAGGCAGGCTGAATTCGGGAACATATTCATCCAGGTCAACCACCGGCGGCCGGCGGTAAGTCAGACCATGGCGAATCGAGGTTCTGGCGAGTTCCAGCAGAACTCGGCCGTGTTCAGGGCTTAAGGCGCTACTCGAAAACATAGGCGCCATATCCCACGACCCGATCCTTGCCGCCGGCGGTATCGCCGGAATTCCTTAGATCAACCGTCCTGACGGCCAGATTCTTCCGGCGCGCGAGATGGAGCAGACCGCGGACCGGCACCCGGCCGCACGCTGATTCGCCATCGAGTTTTTCCGGCTGCAAGTTCTCGATGGCCTCGGAGGTTGCCCGGTCCATAGCCCGGGCGGTGCGATAATCGTGGTAATGGCTCAGGTCGGAGCTCACGATGATAAGGGTTTCAGGCCCATCCCACAGTCGATCCAGAACCAGGCTCACTTCCTCCGGCGATGCGGCGCCTGCGACCAGCGGAATTAGTTCGAAATCGTTCAGAACCTCCTGTAGAAACGGCAAATGCACCTCCAGGCTATGCTCCTGGACATGGGCCTGATCCAGCGCCACGACGAACGGCAAATCGAGAATCTTTTCCAAGGCTCGACGGTCTATAGGCACATTGCCTAGAGGGGTGGCGTAGAACTCGGCGCTCGCGACCGCGAGGCCCTGGAATCCTACCCGGTGGGATGGCCCAATCAAGACCACCTTGCGAATTGTATCTCTGACCAGCAATAGCAGCGCGTAGGCGCTGGCCGCCACAGGGCCAGAATAGATATAGCCGGCATGAGGAGCGATCAGCGCCTTGGGCGGATTGCCGGCGGTTTTCGCGTTCCTCAAGAGACCTTGGACCATGGCCTGGAGCTCGCGGCAATCGTCGGGATAGAAAAGTCCGGCGACGGCCGGTCGGCGAATGCGGTTCATGAGAAATCCCCCTCATCGAGAAACCCCGGTCGTATGCCGGTAACTCGCTATATGATCGTGCTCAACTCAATAAATTCAGGTGAATTATGGACCCGATGAACATTCCGGCCGAAGAGTATCCCACCCGCTATTGGCGGAGGCTGGACGATGGCCGGACCGAATGCACGATTTGCCCCCGATATTGCAAGCTGCACGAAGGGCAGCGGGGCTTGTGTTTCGTCCGTGGGAATAGCGCCGGAGAAATCGTGTTGCTGTCCTTTGGCCGTTCCAGCGGATTCTGCGTCGATCCCATCGAAAAAAAACCGCTGAACCATTTCCTGCCGGGCACGCCGGTATTTTCGTTCGGCACGGCCGGCTGCAATCTGGCCTGTAAATTCTGCCAGAACTGGGACATCAGCAAGTCCCGGGAAATGGATTCCCTCATGGATCGCGCGGATCCTGCGACCATAGCCCTGGCCGCGAAACAGCTGGGCTGCCGCAGTGTCGCCTTTACCTACAATGATCCGGTCATTTTTCACGAATACGCCATTGCCGTGGCCGAAGAATGCCGGAAGCACGACATCAAATCGGTGGCGGTGTCGGCGGGTTATATGAACGCCGAACCCCGGGCGGAGTTTTACCGTTACATGGATGCGGCGAATATCGACCTTAAGGCGTTTACCGAGGACTTTTACCGCAAGGTTTGCGGCGGCCGCTTGCAGCCCGTGCTGGAAACGCTGGAGTACCTTAAACACGAGACTTCGGCTTGGCTGGAAATCACCACGTTGTTGATTCCCGGCGAGAACGATTCCGAACCGGAACTGGAAGCGCTGACCTCGTGGGTAGTGAGCCACCTGGGCCCGGACGTGCCCCTGCATTTCTCGGCGTTCCATCCGGATTGGAAAATGCGGGATAAGCCAGCCACACCGCCCGAAACCCTGATCCGCGCCCGCGACATCGCGATGCGGAACGGCATCCGCTACGCCTATGTGGGCAACGTGCACCACAAGTCCGGAGGCAGCACGTATTGCCACCATTGTGGCCAGCTTTTGATCGGGCGGGATTGGTATCGATTGTCCGACTGGAACCTGACCCCGACCGGCGCCTGCTCCCGGTGCGGCACGACGTGCGCCGGGGTTTTCGAGACCGCGCCCGGAACTTGGGGTCCGCGCCGGGTGCCGGTGAGCCTGAGCCGGGGGGCCCGCGCCAGTCATTAGCGCTGAGCGCGGCGGGGCAGAACCGCGCTCCCGAAGCTAACGGGGGCTCAGGACGGTATTGTGGGGCGGTTGGCTGTCGTCCGGGACGGGATAGTCCAGGGTGAAATGCAGGCCGCGGCTTTCCTTGCGCAGCAGGGCAGAACGGATGATGAGCTCGGCGACGATGGCGAGGTTACGCAATTCCAGGAGATCGCTGGTAACCCGGAAATGGCCGTAGTAGTCCGCGATTTCTTGTTGCAACAGCGCCACTCGGCGGAGCGCCCGTTGCAGGCGCTTGTCGGTGCGGACGATACCCACGTAGTCCCACATGAAGCGGCGGATTTCGTCCCAGTTGTGGGAGACCACCACCTCTTCGTCCGAATCGATGACTTGCGATTCGTCCCATTCCGGCAATTCCGGCGGAGCCGGACGGCTCTGCAGTCCTTGCAGAATGTCCTCGGCCGCTTGCTTTGCGAAGACCAGGCATTCCAAGAGGGAATTGCTGGCCATGCGGTTGGCGCCGTGCAAACCGGTACAGGCGACTTCGCCGATGGCGTAAAGGCCCGGAATGTCGGTGCGGGCGTCGCGATCGGTCAGAATGCCGCCGCAGGTGTAATGGGCGGCGGGGACCACTGGAATCGGCTGGCGGGTGATGTCGATGTTGAATTCCAGGCAGCGGGCGTAAATGGTGGGGAAGTGGCTTTTGATGAACTCCGCCGGTTTGTGGGAGATGTCGAGGTAAACGCAATCGGCCCCTAGGCGTTTCATCTCGTGGTCGATGGCGCGGGCGACGATATCGCGCGGCGCCAGCTCCCCTCTGGAATCGAAGCGCTGCATGAAGGACGATCCATCGGGCAGCAGCAGACGACCGCCCTCCCCTCGCACCGCTTCGGAAATCAGGAACGAGCGGGCATGCGGATGATAAAGACAGGTCGGATGGAACTGGATGAATTCCATGTTGGCGATTCGGGCGCCCGCCCGCCACGCCATCGCGATGCCATCGCCGGTCGCGATATCGGGATTGCTGGTATAGAGATAGACCTTGCTGGCGCCGCCGGAGGCCAGTACGACGTAACGAGCGCGAAAGGTTTTGACTTGCTGCGCCTGGACATCGAGGATGTAGGCTCCGAGCACCCTTTGCTCTCTCAACCCGAGTTTTTGGGCGGTAATGAGATCGATGGCATTGTGGTGTTCGAAGATTTCGATACTGGGATGGGCGCGCGCGTGTTGCTCCAGAGAAGTTTCCACCGCCCGGCCGGTCGCATCGGCGGCATGGACGACCCGACGATGCGTATGCCCCCCTTCGCGGGTGAGGTGCAGATGAGAGCCGCCATTTTCCGACGCCGTTTCGGTGAATGGCACGCCGCGCTCCAGGAGCCAATCGATGCATTCCTTGCCTTGCGACACCACGAGCCGGACGATCTCGGAATCGCACAAGCCCGCGCCGGCGGCCAGCGTATCCTGGATATGAGACTCAATAGAATCTTTGGCGTCCAGAACGGCCGAAATCCCGCCCTGGGCGTAAAGAGTGTTGCACTCGGTCAGGGCCGTCTTGGAAATTACGGCGATGCGCGCCTGATCGGCTAATCGCAGCGCCAAACTAAGACCGGAAGCGCCGCTGCCAATAACCAGAACATCGTAGACAGAAGAGGCCATCGGGAACTCTAGGATTGTTGAAGTGTCGTCATCGTACTGTAAAACACTTCGTCCTTAAACAACCACTGAATTCGGGCCAGCAATGATTTAAATGATTTACAGGATCTCTAGAGCCTGTTATGTACTCAAAGCGAGCAGCGGGATGGCTTTGGGCAACATCAAACACAGGAGTGCGAGAAAATGCAGGCCGGCCAAGGTCTCCGGCAGCCGCTCGTAATCGCGCGCCAAACG
>CADDYU010000166.1 GCA_902810705.1 Methylococcaceae bacterium | reverse complement strand
GCTTCAATAAAATCAAGCCTTACCGCCGCATCTTCTCCCGTTTCGAGAAGCTCGCCAGTCACTAACGAGATTCCTCCGGTTCATCTCGGCACGCATCTGGCTCGCTAAGTGATATCAACCGAACCTACTATTTTGCCCGCGCATAGGGAAAATTGCTCAGAGTGCTAGCTTGGCAGATCCGATAGGAAAATCTTACTAAGAACCTCTCCCGTCATGGGCTAGTCTAAGGGTAGCAATGCCCACCAAAAGCTCTGGAGGGTGGAAATATGAAACGCATATATTTTCTGGTCCCTGACCTTGAAACGACCCGAAAAGTGGTAGATAAATTGCTATTGGCGCGGATAGAAGAGCGGCACATACATGTCCTCGCCAAGCGCGATACACCTCTCGAACATCTCCCGGAGGCCACATTCCTGCAGAAGACCGATTTTATCCCAGCGCTCGAGCAAGGGGTCGCGGTCGGCGGTGTGACTGGCATGTTGGCTGGCCTAGTCGCAGTGGCACTGCCTACGGGTTTGGTGTTAGGCGGCGGCGCTGTTCTTGCCTTATCTTTGGCAGGAGCTGGTTTAGGCGCCTGGTGGTCTAGCTTGATCGGCGCCAGTACCGGGAATCGTCGGCTCAAGAATTATGAAGAGGCGATTGAGCGTGGCGAGTTGTTGGTTATGGTGGACGTGCCCAAAAGTCGGGTCGAGGAAATCGAAGCCTTAGTAAAGAAACACCATCCCGATGCCGTTTGTGAGGGCACCGAGCCTTTCATGCCACCTTTTCCGTAAGGCCGCCGATAAAGTCATGATTTAATAACTAGAAAGACGCAAGCTTTCGGACTTGGTGTGGTGAAAGTCAATACTCAGAGCATCAGCTCGCAACCACGGGATTAATTCTGATATCAATATTTCAAAAATATCTGGATACTCATCAGCCACATTGATATTGCAACTTGGATCCTTTTTAGTATCAAAAAGGTGGCAAGCAACTCCATTACGTAGTGGTTGATATACAAGCTTCCACCGCCCCTTCCGGAGCATACGGTCCTTGGCCTGATTAAGCAGCGGCAGAAAATCTGGTTTTATGGCTAGAGTACCCGCTTTCTTGTCCGGAATTTCCAACAGTTCCAGCAAATTTGGATATGTCAGGTGATCAGGGTGCCGGCCTGGAATCTTTCCTAGCCAAATACCGGTTTCCTGATAAGCCGTCAAATCTAGATTTCTGCCATCCCGCAGAATTGGCACAAGGCTTGTTCCACTCATACTAATGGGAGGATCAAGGCCACAGAGCTCAAGCAGAGTAGGCGCGATGTCTATTGAGCGGGTAATTTGCTCGACGATTCCTTTTCCCGGCTGGCGTGGATCATAGATGAGCAAGGGAATTCTCGCGCCGAAATCGTCCCCTAAAACGGTATTCCCCTGCCCCCAACTCTGATTTTCGAAAAACTCGATTCCGTGATCGCTGTAGACTACAATTAAAGTATTTTCAGCCAATCCGCACTTGCTTAGATAATCCGCGATCCGGGCCACTTCCGCGTCGAATTTACTCACGCACCCATCATAAAGTCTTATAATTTGATCGAGATCAAACTTGTCGGTTGTCAATTCCTGTTTTTCGATAATATCGTTGGGGTCACGAAAGCTTGTCATAACAAACTTCGATTCACCCGCATAGTTCCGATCCGAATACTTGAGATAATAGGGATACTCACTCCCGAATGGGGCATGAGTACTAGCCATAAATATATTCAGCAGGAACGGTTTTCCGGATCCTCCCAGTTCATGAATTTTCTGGCAAGCGCGAATGCCTAAATAGGTTTCGAGAGGATTACCAGCTTGGTAGAAAATTTCTGGTATGAACCTTCTTCCTATGGGGTTGTTGACGAATAAAGAGATAAATAACCGGAGTAACATGGGCCCTTGACGGAGATAATACTTTAGATTCCATTGATCATCCGGCGCTTCCACGTCATCGAAACCGAAATCGAGCTTTTTTAAATCGCTTCCACACCAATCACTGATTGCCGCCGAGTGATAGCCATGCCGGCGCAGGAGCGTCGCAAGGGTATCTTTGGGAAAGCTGTTGAAGGATGTGCCAACATAATTGTCTCGAACCTCATGTTGATGCGGCCAAACTCCAGTGAAAAGCGAAGCGAGACTCGGAGCAGTGCGGGCCAATGGAGTATAGCAACGTTGAAAGAAGGTGCCTTTCTGGATTAATTGGTCAATAAATGGGGTAGTCAGCCTGGAATATCCCATTGCACTGATATGGTCAACCCGCAGAGTGTCACTACCGATCATCACGATATTGGGTCGATCTCCCGTGGTAGTCATTGGCTTTATTAAAAGTGGTACGGTAAGGTCGCGACGACGCCATTCTAAATAGCCCAGGATTAGCGATGCCATTACTAAATGCAGGATAAGTCGGCCCCATTCACCAAGCAGGGCTGTACTCAAACCGCCTAATATCAAGAGCGCCCCCAAGCCTCCCGCAAAACATCGCCATGCCCACTGAATGCGGCGTGGCGACAGCAACCGCCACAGGCCATAAAGCCTGCTCATCCGGTATTGCCAACTGACGCAAATATTGCTGGGCTTATGAAGTAATTGATCCGAAAGATTTAGAATGGTCGCTGTACTTAAAACCATAAAGCCAGTCAATCCGCACTCCACACCTCTATAAGGCATAGTGGCCAGGCTGATTGCGCCTAAATATAAGGTAGCGCCCAATAAGAACCAAAAAAAACAGATTAACCATCCCCAAAAGCTTAAACGAAGAACTGCATATACCAGATAGAGGCGAAAATACCGAGCAACTTCGGTGCGAATTTGAGGGCCGGTTCTGGAAAAATCCAGAATCGATTTCAATAAAATTAGCAGCAACACCCCTGCCGATGCCGTCGCTGCAGTAACAATGGCTGGAAACGGCTCAGTAAGCATCGGCTCAGTTAGGCTGTGGGCCAGTGGTCATCAAGAATTCATAGGAATGGCGAGCGGCGTAGCCATTATTCTTCGGCTACGATCCGATAATAACCGAGTCCAGAGAATATCCATATCGCTCGACATATTCCTTCCTTTTACCTGATTTACCTGACCCTTGAAAATGGCGCCGCGGTGCGGAACCGCGAACCTCCCGGCGGAGAACGGTTCCGAAAAGCTTGCCCGGCCGCGCCTCAACTGGCAAGCCGCCTGCGATGGGTCTGAATGGACATCAACACTCCGAATCCCGCCAGGAGGGTCACCATGGAGGTGCCGCCATAGCTCACCAAAGGAAGTGGCACGCCGACTACCGGTAGAATGCCGACGACCATGCCAATGTTAACAAACACATAAACAAAAAAGGTGAGGGTCAGCGCGCCGCCGAGAAAGCGGCTATAGCGGTCCTGGGCCTGAACCACGATATATAAGGAACGACCGAGAATGAAGAGATAGATAGCCAAGAGGCCCAGGCAGCCCAGAAGACCGAATTCCTCGGCAAGCACGGCGAAGATGAAATCGGTGGAGCTTTCCGGCAGGAACTCCAGATGCACCTGGGTTCCGTGCAGCCAACCCTTACCGTAGAGACCGCCTGAACCGATGGCGATCTTGGACTGGATGATATGGTAGCCACGACCCAGGGGATCGGCTTCCGGGTTGAGGAAGGTCAGCACCCGATCGCGCTGATAGCCGTGCATGAAATGCCAGGCTAGGGGAAGGAGGCCGCCCCCAACGGCGATTAGCCCCAACAAGTAGCTCCAGGGAATTTCCCCCAGAAACATCACAGCGATCCCCGCGCTCGCCACCAGGACGGCGGTGCCGAGATCCGGCTGTTTGGCGATGAGCAGAGTGGGAATCAGGATCAAGATACCGGCGAAGACCAATTGCCGAAGGCGTGGCGGAGAATCCTGAGCCAAATACCAAGCTATCATCATGGGGGTCGACAGCTTGGTGAATTCCGAGGGTTGAAATCTCACAATCCCGAGATCCAACCAGCGCTGCGCGCCCATGCTGATCTTGCCCATTGCGAGTACACCTGCCAGAAGCAGCACGCCTACCAGGTAAAGAACGGGGCTGTAGGACTGGAAATAGCGTGGATTGATTTGGGCAACGAGGATCATGACACCGGCCGCGAGTAAGAGACGCACGGCTTGACGCAATAGCACGTCCAGATTTTGGCCGGAGGCGGAGTAGAGGACGACCATGGCGAGCACGGCGAGCAAAGCCAAACCGCTCAGTAACGGTAGGTCGAGGTGAAATCGATGCCAGGGAGCGCTGGGTCGGAGCGCCGTCAATCTCGGCTGGAAAAATGACGGATCCATGTTCATGGTCGCTCCTGAAGGTATTTATCCATGATTGCACGGGCAATGGGAGCGGCGACTGAGCCTCCGTGTCCTCCATGCTCGGCAATCACCGCAATGGCAATGCGCGGATCGTCTGCCGGGGCGAAGGCTATGAACCAGGCATGATCACGCATGGACTTTTTGACCTTCATTTTCTTGTAGTCCTGATCCTGCCCGACCGTAAACACCTGAGCAGTACCGGTTTTCCCCGCGATCCGGTAACGTAGCCCCGGCGTGATGCCTTTAGCCGTACCCCTCGGGCTATGTACCACATCGATCATGGCATCCACCACCGTATGCCAGTGTCTGGGATCAAGGCTGCCTAGCGGTTCGTCGCCTTGGCGGGGATACGGGTTGTCGACCTCGTAGGGAGCCTTGACGGAATCGACCAGTCGCGGCTCCACATTGCCTCCGCGGTTCGCCAGTATGGCTACGGCTCTGGCCAGTTGCAGAGGTGTCGCCTGAACATAGCCCTGACCAATGCCGGCGATAAGGGTTTCGCCGGCAAACCACTTGGCTTTCCGTTTCCTTCGTTTCCAATCCTGGCTCGGAAATAGGCCGGCCTTCTCGCCGTTCAGATCGATGCCGGTGCGTCTGCCGAAACCGAATTTTCCCATGTACTCCTGCATCCGGTCGATGCCGAGGCGATGGGCCAAGTCATAAAAATATACGTCACAAGATTGAGTGACCGCCGAGCTGAGATCCACGGCGCCATGTCCCCCTTTGCGCCAGTCGCGATACTTGTGCTCAGCGATGGGCAAACGGTAGTAACCGGGACAGTAAATCCGCCGAGCCGGATTGAGTTCGAGCAGCGTCAGGCCGGCCAAGGCCATGAACGGCTTGACCGTGGAGCCCGGAGGATAAAGCCCCCGCAACGCCCGATCGTACAGGGGCCGGTCGGGATGCCCTTGCAACGCCTCGTAGCTGTCCTTGTCGATCCCGTGGATGAAAGGATTCGGATCGAAGCTCGGTTTGCTCGCGAGCGCCAGAACCTTCCCGGTGACGGGTTCGATCGCGGCGACCGCGCCCGTGTATTCTCCGAGCGCGTCCAAGGCGATCTTCTGTAGTCGGACATCGAGGGACAGGTAAAGATCGGCACCAGGCCAGGGCTCCATGGCGCCGAGTACCCGGATGGCGCGGCCCTGGACATTGGTTTCGTATTCCTCGTGTCCGGTCCTGCCGTGCAGAACGGTCTCGTAGCTCTTTTCGATGCCACTCTTGCCGATGTGGTAGACGCCGCGGTACTGCCCTGGATCCAGCGACTGGAGTTCGCCTTCGCCGATACGGCCCACGTAGCCGACTACATGGGCGGTCAGGTAGCCATAAGGATAGGTACGTATCAGCCTGGTGTGAATTTCGACGCCAGGAAAATAAGGCATCTTTACGGCGAAGCGGGCCATCTCCTCCTCGCTGAGTTCAAGCCGTAAGGGTACGCTTTCGAAGCTTCTGCGCTGGCTTCTTTGAGCTTGAAATCGGGCAATCTCATCGTCGCTTAAGCTCAAGAGCGCCTTGAGCTTGTCCAGCGTGGCGTTCATATCCGGCACTTGTTCTGGAATGATCTCGAGGCTATAGGTGGCAATGTTGTCCGCCAGCACCTCGCCATTGCGGTCGAAGATCAATCCCCGCGGCGGGGCCAGCGGGGAAATCTTGACCTGGTTGTCTCGGGACAAACTGGTATAAAGATCGTGCCCGACCACTTGGAGATAGATGAGCCGTAACACCAGCGCCAGCGTTGCAAGCGCCATGCAGATGATGCTGATGACGATCCGGTTCAGGAACAGCCGGTTTTCCTGGAAATTGTCTCTGAAAATAAAAGGGCGGCTCATGGCTCCGCTACCGCATCCTTCCGGCCGTCAGAAGATATCGTAAGCCTGTCGCAGCCGCCGCAACGCAATCAACACCACCGGCCAGACCAGAGCGCCGCTCAGAGCCGGAAACCAATAGGTCCATGCCATACTATGGGTGTGCTTGACATTTTGAGTCCAGAGCACCAGCAATTGGCCGATCAGTAAAAACAACAGGACCCAAAGAGACTGCTGCGGCAACGGATAGAGTCGGAGCCGCTGGTATCCGCGCAGGCTGAGATAGACGATCACCGAATAGGCCAACGCATGCTGGCCGAGCATGCGTCCGGTCAGCACGTCGGCGAAGAGGCCCGTCACCCAGGCCGTGCCCACGCCCACCCGCTCGGGAATAGCCAAAGCCCAGTAAATCAGAAATAAGGCCACCCAGTCCGGATTGAGCAGCGACCACGGAATCGGTAAAGGCAGGATTCGCAGCACCATCGCCAACCCCAGACTGGCCGCGACTACCGTCGGCCAGGCTTTACGGCGCGGCATTGGCGGACCGACTCTTGGTGGCAGGATCCGCTTCGGGTGTACGCGGGATGGGCTCTGAATTACCCCAAACCAGCAATACCTCGCGGTCACGGTCCAGATGGGCCATGGGCGTCGCGCTAATCTTGGCGAAGGCGTTTTTTTCGGACGCGATGGAAGTCACGGTGGCGACGGGGTAGCCGGCCGGAAAAACCCCACCCATGCCGGAAGTCACCAAAAGATCGCCCACTCTCACGTCGGCGTTGCTGGACAGGTAGGGCAAGGCCAAACGGTCGAGCTGCCCGGTACCAACGGCGATGGTGCGAAGACCATTGCGGTTGACCTGCACGGGAATGGCGTGGCTGGGATCGGTGATCAATATCACCTCGGCACTGTAGGGCGTCACCCGCAGCACCTGACCCACCGCGCCTTGGGCATCGAGGACCGCCTGTTCGGGATGGACGCCGAACCGGCCGCCCTTGTTAACCATGACCACATGCTCATAAGGCACGAGATTGATGGAGAGAATCTCCGCGATGAGCACCTGCTCGCCGAGTTTGAACGAAGAATCCAAGAGATTCCTCAAACGAATGTTTTCCTGCTCCAAAGCCGCGAACTTTAGCTGCTTGGCTCGGAGCACCATGATCTCTTCTTTCAGCCGCCGGTTCTCCGTGACGAGCCCGGCCCAACTGGAGACGCTTTCGCCGACTTCCCCCAGCCAACGAATCGGCGAGCTCACGATTTGCTGCAAGGGATAGACCAGCATCGTAAAGGGCATGCGCATGGTTGGCGAAACCCCGTGCTGCTCGATGGTCAGCAGGACGAGAGAGGCCGCCACGCATAAACACAACCGCAAGTTGAGGGAGTAACCCGTGGAAAACAGCCGTTTAATAGGCGAATCCTCTCAAGCTATATCCGGATCTCGGGAACGGTCTATTCCAGGGAAAACCCCGCCGTGCCTTTTTCGTCCAGAAGCTCCAAGATCTTACCGCCGCCACGGGCGACGCAGGTCATGGGATCGTCCGCGACATGCACGGGAAGCCCGGTTTCCTCGGCGATCAGACGATCGATATCCTTCAACAGCGCGCCGCCGCCGGTGATGAAGATGCCCCGGTCCGCCACATCGGCTCCCAACTCGGGGGGCGTCTGTTCCAAGGCCACTTTGACCGCGCCGACGATGCCCGATAAAGGTTCCTGCAAGGCTTCCAGGATTTCGTTGCTGTTGAGGACGAAGCTGCGCGGCACGCCTTCCGAAAGATTGCGGCCTTTCACTTCGATCTCCCTGATTTCGCTGCCAGGATAAGCGGCGCCAATTTCGTGCTTGATGCGTTCGGCGGTGGCTTCGCCGATAAGAGTGCCATAGTTGCGGCGCACGTAGTTCATGATCGCTTCGTCTAGGCGATCGCCACCGATGCGGGCGGAGGCAGAGTAGACAATCCCGTTCAGGGAGATAATCGCCACTTCCGAAGTCCCGCCGCCGATGTCCAGAACCATCGAACCGCGCGCCTCGTCCACCGGTAGACCCGCGCCCACGGCCGCCGCCATCGGCTCCTCGATTAGATATACCTCCCGGGCGCCGGCGCCCGCCGCCGACTCCTTGATGGCCCGCCGCTCCACCTGCGTCGAGCCGCAAGGCACACAGACCAGCACCCTGGGGCTCGGGCGGAACAGCTTGTTCCGATGCACCTTGTGAATGAAGTACTGGAGCATCTTCTCGGTGACCGTAAAGTCGGCAATGACCCCGTCCTTCAGAGGGCGGATGGCGGTGATGTTGCCGGGCGTCCGGCCCAGCATGGATTTGGCCGCGGCGCCCACCGCGGCGATGGTTTTCTGGCCGCGATTGCGATCCTCGCGGATGGCGACCACCGAAGGTTCGTTGACCACGATGCCTTGACCGCGAATGTAAATGAGCGTATTGGCGGTCCCAAGGTCGATGGACAAATCGTTGGAAAAAAACCCTCGGAGATGTTTGAAGAACATACGGTTTTGGCTGGATTAAAGCGATCTACTGTATCAAGTCTGTACCGAATGGGGCAAGCTAGTATGACGGCACGCCAGGGCCTGTGAATTCGTTTGCCGGAGCGGAGGGTTTGAATCCCGTGGTTTCCTGCCGATCTTCGGAAATGAAGGCCAGCCACGGTTTTTTTACCGGCATTTCCGATAAAATCCTTATCTTAATTTTTCGATGAGAAGACACCATGTCCTTAACCACCGAAGATGTCCACAAAATCGCTTGGCTCGCTAGACTCGCTATCGATCCCGCCAAGGCGGAATCCTACGCCCGGGATTTGTCGGGCATTCTCGAATTCGTCGAACAAATGAGTACCGTGGATACCTCGGCAGTTCCGCCCATGGCCCATCCTCTCGATCAGGCTCAACGCCTCCGTCCGGACGAGGTGGTGGAAACCAATCAACGTGATCGGTTCCAGGCCCATGCGCCGCTGGTCGAAGCCGGCCTGTATCTGGTACCCAAGGTCATCGAATAAGGCTTGGGCTAAGCCGGATTCAACTCGCCAAACACAGACCGCTATCTTAAGGTCGGCGGTACACGCCTAGGTACTTTACCTCTCACTTAGCCTGTGAATTTTCGGAACTCGTTATGCATGAGAAAACCATTGCCGAATTGGCGCTTGGTCTGAAACGCAAGGAATTTAGCAGCGTTGAACTGACGCAGGCCTTTCTGGCCCGGATCAAGCGCTTCGACTCGGCGCTCAATTGCTTCGTCACCGTCACCGAGGCCGAAGCGCTGGCCTTCGCGCGGATCGCTGACGAGCGGCTCGCCCAGGGCGAAGCCGGCCCCCTGACCGGCGTACCCATCGCCCAGAAGGATATCTTCTGCACGGAAGGTATCCGGACCAGTTGTGGCTCGAGGATGCTGGAAAATTTCATCGCCCCCTACGACGCCACCGTGGTGGAGCGCTTCAAGGCGGCCGGCACGGTGCTGCTGGGCAAGCTCAACATGGACGAATTCGCCATGGGTTCGTCCAACGAGACCAGCTACTATGGCCCCGTCAAGAATCCTTGGGATACCAGCACCGTGCCGGGC
>CADDYU010000165.1 GCA_902810705.1 Methylococcaceae bacterium | reverse complement strand
CTGGCTCAATCCCCTTGAGAGTGGTGGCGCCCCTGCCGAGGGGAAGTCCCCCATGGCGAACTCGTCGAATCGGTAGCCGCGTTACTCCAAGCGGCGCGCGAGGTCTTCAATCGATACCACCGCACTCCACCGCAAGTACTCGCCATGCTCGGTTCGCAGGCCGTAAGATCTTCCTGAAGGGACTTAATGGGTCATCCATTTTCATTTGACGGGTGGAGTTTCCGTAGTTTTTGGCGTGCCGCCGCGAGGGAGAAGGTCCAGTGAATGCGTGCCTTTAGAGCGTTCCGTCGGCTTTCCCAGACGGTGACTTCAGCCGCGATCTTCTCCTGGCTATCCAATCGACCCTCCAGGCACTGACTATTCATGATGCTGATCTCTGTCTCCGCTATATTCATCCAGCTGCCGTGCTTGGGCGTGTAGTGCCACTCGATCTTGTCCAGCAGCCCTGTGTCTCGGCGGGTGGGAAGGCCTCGTACAGACTGGTCCCGTCGTGCGTGTTCGGATTGTCCTGGACCATCCGGATTTTCTTCGCCTGCGGGTAATGCACGTCCACCAGTTTCTGCACGCACCGGGCATAGTCCTTCCTAGTCCGCCGCTCGCTGACCCGGACATGCCGCCAGCCCCGGAGCGGCTCACACACAACAGCTGGTGACAGACGCTCTTGCGTTCGTATTCGTAGTCCACTCAGGTCCGGCGGCCCCGCTGTGGCCACCGCAACTTCGCCAAACAGTTTGCACGCCTCATCGAAGCAGACCACGGGATACTCGGGGTCGTAAGGCAACAGGTAAGTCTGAATGACGTCTTCCATACGCCAGACATACTCGGCGTCCGCATCCGGCGGGATACACCAGGTTTCGACAATCCATGGCTTGATGTCGTTTTTTCAGCGTCTGCCGCACGGTTTCGATGCCTACTCGATTCACTAGACCGAGGACAACCCGTTCATCGGCCAACAACGGCAGAGTCCAGTGGCAGCGACCCTGCAGGGGATCGCTGCAGGCCAGTTCGAGCAACCGCTGCTCGACATCTCCCTTGATCTTGACCTTCTCAGGGCGAGGCGGCTGCCAGCGGCGCAGCAGGGCGAGCTCCATCCCCTGGGTGACCAATGGCTGGCGAACATGGGACACCGTCCGCAAGCTGGTGCCCAGGGCCGTGATGATTTCCTCATCAGAGTGTTCCTCTCGACAGGAATCGTCGGCCAGTAGGAGAATGCGGGCATAAGTCAGCTTGCGGGCTGTCGCCTTCCCGCAGGAAACCATCCGTTCCAACTCGGCCCGCTCTTCCTCTGTTAAAGCCACTCGATATTTGTCCATGACAGTGATCCCGTTCTCAAGGTGTCGTCGTAGGACCACCAACAATCACAGCGTACTGCATTTACCTGTCAAATGAAGATGGATAATCCACTAAGCTAGTAAGAGGTTGTCCCTTAATTTATGAGGGGCCTGTTTTCTTATCGTAAGCCTTTTCCAGCAGCTAATTCATAGCTTGTTGGAGAAGGATTTTTAATTTCAAACAGCTTTTTCTCAGCCTGTCTGTTTCTCCTCAATCATTTGCTCTAAGATTGGCCGAAATATAATTTCCATGGCGAGCTGCATTTTGCCACCTGGAATTACGATGGAGTTATGCCGAGACATGAAAGAGTCTTTAAGCATGGACAGGAGGTAAGGAAAGTCCACAGGATATTTTCTCGGCTCGTTGAAACGGATAATGACAAAGCTCTCGTCTGGGGTCGGAATGTCACGAGCAATGAAGGGGTTGGAAGTATCAACTGTGGGCACCCGTTGGAAGTTGATGTCTGTACGTGAGAACTGCGGCGTGATCACATGCACATAGTCGTACATGCGCCTTAAAATGGTTTCCGTCACATCCTCGGGTTTGTAGCCGCGTTCAGCGGTATCGCGATGTATTTTTTGGATCCACTCCAAATTTACAATAGGCACGACTCCAACCAATAAATCCGCGTATTGCGGGATGTTTACCGTTCCATGGATTACCGCACCGTGCAGCCCTTCATAAAATAAGAGGTCCGTGCCTTCGGGAATGTCTTCCCAAGGTGTAAAAGCGCCGGATTTCACTCCGCCATGCTTTCGGTCTTCCTCCTCATTGTGAATGTAATATCGCCGCTTGCCAGTGCCAGACTCGCCATATTGGCGGAATAATGCCTCCAAATCTTCTAAAAGGTTGGCTTCAACGGCGAAATGACTGAAATGTCCACCGGTGCGCTGTGACTCCGCAACTTTTTCACGCATTTTTTCTCGATCATAACGGTGGAAACTATCACCTTCCACTACCGCCGGATTTTTGATTTCTAACCGGTGAAACAGATGCTCAAAGGCCCGCTTGACATTAGTGGTGCCTGCGCCCGATGAACCGGTAATAGAAATAATGGGATGTTTCTTAGACATGAAAACCTCTTTTCGTTTATAACGGAGGCTTGGCCGCAGTGATATACCGAGGGGCTGCGACGACGCTATCTTTACTGTTCGGCACTGCCCTTAGTTAAAGATAAAGTTTGCTTGAGAAGGCGGCTGGCACCGCCGCGTCCAAAGAATTCTGTCAGACTAATGATTTAGTTTATTACTACAGTAAATAATCAAGAGTCCTAAAAAATCGCGTATCTTGATACATCCGGATATTACCGGAGAGTTAAGATTTTATTTATTATAGGGCACCCCATCTGAGTGCCGATTCCAATAACCTGGAACTCAATGATGCGGACGAAATTGACAAGCCAATCCACTCTATAGTCGGCCCACCCATGCGAAGTCCACCGCATAGGTTTATTCCAGCTGAAAGTCACCAGCCTCCATTACTGTCCAGGCCTTTTGGATATGAAATAACGCTGTGTCAATATCTTCAAAGTTAAAGAATAGGCGATTTTTATTTCTTCCGTTCTAAAGTAGAAAAGTAATTCTGGAATCGTGTAATAAGTCATACCTCAATTAGAAAGAGCATTAGGAATGATCAGCGTTTTTTAGGCGACCTACTTCCATAAAAAACAGGGTGGACCCTGTCCACCCTGTTCTAGACCAGAAAATAAAAACCCAACTAGTTAACGATTGGGTCCAATTCTCCTTTAGAGTAGCGCTTGGCCATTTCTTCCAGACCTAGCGGCTTAATCTTGGAAGCATTGCCAGCGGTGCCGAAGGCTTCGTAACGCGCCTTACAGATTTCCTTCATAGCCTTAGTCGCCACAGCCAGGAATTTTCGGGGGTCGAACTCCTTCTTGTTTTCCGCGAAAAATTTGCGCATTGAGCCGGTGGCTGCCATGCGTAAATCGGTATCAATGTTCACCTTGCGCACGCCATGTTTAATGCCTTCGACAATCTCCTCGACCGGCACGCCATAAGTTTCGCCCATGTCGCCGCCGTATTCGTTGATGATCTTCAGCCACTCCTGCGGCACCGAAGACGAGCCGTGCATTACCAGATGGGTATTGGGAATGCGGGCGTGGATTGCTTTGACTCGTTCGATGGCCAGGATGTCTCCTGTCGGCGGACGGGTAAACTTGTAGGCGCCATGTGAAGTACCAATCGCAATAGCTAGGGCATCAACCTTGGTTTTCTTCACGAAATCGGCCGCTTCCTCGGGGTCGGTCAACAGCATGGAATGGTCGAGCTCACCTTCGGCCCCGCTACCGTCTTCCTTGCCTGCAGTAAGAGTTTCGAGCGAACCAAGACAGCCTAGTTCGCCTTCGACCGAAACGCCGCAAGCATGGGCCAGTTCGACCACTTGCCGGGTTACGTTCACGTTGTACTCATAACTAGCGGGTGTTTTCATGTCTTCCTTTAGAGAGCCATCCATCATCACCGAGGTGAAGCCACTTTGAATGGAGCGGAAGCAGACGGCCGGAGAGGCCCCATGGTCCTGGTGCATGACGATGGGAATATTCGGGTACTGTTCCACAGCAGCGTACATAAGGTGGCGCAGGAAGGGTTCCCCGGCATATTTGCGGGCACCTGCCGAAGCCTGGACGATCACTGGGCTGTCGGTTTCCTTGGCCGCTTCCATGATAGCTTGCATCTGCTCCATATTATTGACGTTGAAGGAAGGAACGCCGTAACCGTGCTCCGCCGCGTGGTCAAGCAATTGTCTTAAAGATATGAGTGCCATAATGTTGTTCCTCGCTTGTGTGCTATTTGGTTTGCTCGTCCTAAAGGAGGACTCAAGCCCGCCGGTAGGATGGGCTTAGAATAATTCTTCAACCGCCTTGACGACAGCGTCCACGGTGAAGCCAAACTCCTTGAACAAGAGGCCCGCGGGCGCCGACTCGCCGAAACGGTCGAGTCCGATGACCTTTCCTTCGAAGCCCGCATATTTATACCACGGGCTGGTGACGCCGGCTTCCACAACCACCCGCTTGGTGATCGAAGGCGGCAGCACCGAATCGCGATAAGCAGAATCCTGAGCCTCGAACACACGAGTGGAGGGCAGCGAGACCACCCGCACATTTTTACCCTGCTCGGCCAGCCGCTCTTGAGCCTTGACTGCCAATTCCACCTCGGAACCCGTGGCGATGATGATGGCATCGGGGCTGCCGGCTGTGTCACGCAGGATATAGCCACCGCGTTCGATAGCGGCGAGTTGGTCGGCGCTGCGGCTGATGTAGGCTAAATTCTGGCGCGACAGGATTAGACTGGTTGGACCATCCTTCCGCTCGATGGCAACTTTCCAGGCCACGGCGGTTTCCACCGCGTCGGAAGGACGCCAGACATCCATGTTGGGAATCAGCCTCAGGCTTGCCGTCTGCTCTACAGGTTGATGAGTTGGGCCATCCTCGCCAAGACCAATGGAGTCGTGAGTAAGTACATAAATCGCCGGCGCCTTCATCAGAGCCGCCATACGGAGTGCGTTGCGGGCGTAATCCGAGAAGATTAGGAAGGTTCCCCCATAAGGCCGAAAACCACCGTGGAGAACGATGCCGTTCATGATGGCCGCCATGCCGAATTCGCGGACACCGTAGTAAATGTAGTTGCCGGATTTATCACCGGCATTCACATCCCGCGCGCCTAGCCAGAGGGTCAAATTGGAACCGGCCAAATCGGCGGAACCGCCAATGAGCTCAGGCAGCAACGGCGCATAGCCGGCGATGGCGTTCTGAGAGGCCTTGCGGGTGGCAATGGTTTCGGCCTTTTCGTTGACTTTAGCCACGAAGGCGGCGGATTTTTCCGGCCAGTCGCGCGGTAAGTCCCCGGCAATCCGGCGCTCGAATTCGGCGGCCAATTCCGGATATTCTGAGCGGTAATTTTCGAACCGGTCATTCCAGTCCGCTTCCCATTTGGCGCCTAGCTCGCGGGCATCCCAGCCCTCGTAAATATGCTCCGGAATTTCGAACGGCGGGTACGGCCAGCCGATTGTTTCACGCACCAAGGCAACCTCGTCCTTACCGAGCGCGGCGCCATGGCATTCCTCCTTGCCCTGCTTGTTAGGGGAGCCCCAGCCGATGATGGTCTTTAAAGCAATGAGCGAGGGCTTGTCGGTGACCGATCGGGCTTCTTCGATGGCTCTTTTGATCGCATCGGCATCGTGGCCGTCAACATTGGGAATCACGTGCCAGTGATAGGCTTCGAAACGCTTGGGAGTGTCGTCGGTAAACCAGCCGTGCACTTCGCCGTCGATGGAAATACCGTTATCGTCGTAAAAAGCGATCAGCTTGCCGAGTCCCAGGGTGCCGGCCAAAGAAGCCGCCTCGTGCGAAATGCCTTCCATGAGGCAGCCGTCGCCCAGAAAAACATAGGTGTAATGATTGACGATAGTGTGCCCGGGGCGATTGAATTGCGCCGCCAGAGTCCGTTCCGCCAGGGCAAAGCCCACGGCGTTGGTGATGCCCTGCCCTAAAGGCCCGGTAGTGGTCTCAATGCCAGGCGCATAACCATATTCCGGATGGCCCGGTGTTTTCGAATGAAGTTGGCGGAACTGCTTCAACTCGTCAATCGGCAGATCGTAGCCGGTGAGGTGCAGCAGGGAATAATGCAGCATGGACCCATGCCCGTTGGAGAGCATGAATCGGTCGCGGTCTGGCCATTTGGGATTCGCCGGGTTGTGGCGCAGGAAATCATTCCACAAGACCTCCGCAATGTCGGCCATGCCCATGGGCATGCCCGGATGGCCGGAATTGGCTTGTTGCACGGCATCCATGCTCAATGCGCGTATAGCGTTCGCGAGTTCTCGGCGCGAGGGCATGTTGTTCTCCTTCAAATTGTTGGGTGGTTACGGGGACTTTGAATTATCTATCAGAGGAACCGGCTTTGTCACGACATTCTCCCAGCAATTCCAAGCGTTTGCAGAATTCGCCTCGTCTTGGAAAAACTCGAGTCCACCGTCATAGACCATGGGTCCAATCCCCCCGGAATTGCATGAACTGGATACTTTAAAAGGATTCTTGTATAAGAAGAAGTAAGTTTTTTTACTAACGCAATAATGCTTTCTTTATAAGAGACCATTCACTTATGAATATCACACTCCGGCAGCTCAAGGTATTTGAACGAGTCGCCCGACGGTTGAGCTTCACCCGTGCTGCCGAAGAGCTTTACCTGACGCAGCCGGCGGTGTCAATGCAGATTAAGCAGTTCGAGGAGACCATTGGCTTGCCCCTGTTCGAGCGTTTAGGAAAGAAGATCTATCTGACTCGTGCCGGAGAAGAGCTGTATCGGCTAAGCCGCACCATCTCACAACAATTGGATGAGGCTGAACTGTTGATTGAGGAACTGAAAGGTACCGAAGGCGGCCGCCTCCTAGTCGCCGTGGCAAGCACTGTCCATCATTTCGGCATTCGCCTCCTCGCCGAATTCTGCCGTCGTTATCCAAAGGTGCGGGTGAATTTCAAGGTCACCAACCGCAAGGGGTTACTGCAGCAATTGGAAGACAACGAAGCGGATATTGTCCTGATGGGCCAGCCCCCAGATGACGCTGACTTGAAAGCCGAGGCTTTTCTGAAAAATCCGTTAGTAGTCATCGCGCCCGCTAATCATCCCCTCGCCGGCAAGCAGGGCATCGCCCTTGACGAGCTCAAGAACGAGACCTTCATCATGCGAGAACAAGGCTCCGGCACGCGCACCTCGGTGGAGCGATTTTTCGCCGAGCAGGGGATTCAGATTACCGCCAGCATGGAAATGAACACTAACGGCGCCATCAAGCAAGGCGTGGAGGAAGGCCTGGGATTAGGCATCGTGTCCCTGCATACGCTCGAGCGGGAACTGGAAAATGGCCGCTTGGTGATTCTGGATGTGGAGTCCTTTCCTCTTCTTCGCCAATGGTTCATCGTCCACCGGGCCGGCAAGCGGCTCTCGGCAGTGGCTCGCGAATTCGCGGAATTTGTCCGCGCCGAGGCGCATTCTTTCGTCAGAAACGACATCATCGACGCTGCTTTGGAAGCTTCTCCCCGCACGGTGCCGGAAATAAGCCATCTCTGCCAAACGACTTGACTTTCCTTTCAATTCTTCCAAATCGACCCCAATACCTTTAGACGGAATTGCGCAGCCCGCGCCAGGTGCGGCCTGGTACAGTCATCGAGAAGTCGAAAGTCGGTTTTGCATAAGCTCCGTCTCGCGCTCTCCTCGGGATTGATCGGTCGCGTCGGCAACTTTCTTCCCACCTCAAGCGAGTGAACAGGCGAAGACAGGTGCGTCTAAATTTACGTATTTCGCTTTAGCCTGAACGATTCCTTGAGGCTCATGACATGATTCAGATTACAAGTCTTGCCCGGCTCCCTTTATCTTACAAGGTGCTTTTCACCGGATTTTTGTTGGTGATCGGCGTTGGACTGCTTATGTCCGGCGCGCAGATCATGTTGACTCACGGCCAAGCCGACGGCAAGCCAGGTCTGTCCATCAATGATATCGTCTACAGCTACTACGGTAACCGCAGCGGCTCCAAGCTGGAGGCCATGCTTAATGGCCAGATGAAACCTATGGCACCCGATCCGGTTCGTTTCGAACTGATTCAATGGGCGCGCGATGGCGGGCCGATTACGGAGTGGGCACCCAGGATCGAGCCTATCATGAAGCAGTACTGTGTCTCCTGCCACAACACCGGCTCCTCGCTGCCCGATTTCACTAAATTCGAGAATGTAAAGAAAGTTGCCGAAGTGGACGAGGGGGCCAGCATCGGGTCCTTGACGCGCGTATCCCATATTCATTTATTTGGCATCGCCTTCATCTTCCTGTTCGTTGGCTGGATTTTTGGACTGGCCCAGTATCCAACGCGGTGGAAGGTGATATTGATTGCGACGCCGTTTACCTTCTTGTTGCTAGACGTGCTGTCCTGGTGGCTCACCAAATACATTCCGACATTCGCTTGGCTGACCATGATTGGCGGTATCGGCTACAGCCTAGCCTCCACGGTCATGATTATCACTTCCTTGGCTCAAATGTGGCTCCCGCCGGAGAAGTGGCTGGCTTATTGGACATCCGAAAAAGCTGCCGAAAGCCCAAGCTCAGCAAGTTGAAGGGGCAACGGAAATAGGCCTGATAGGTTCCGTTAAACTATGAGATAAAATTTGTGAGTTATATCCGCAAAACCCTCATCCTAGCCTACGGAGGCTAGGATGAGAGCATTCAGCTCATTTCACAAGAATTTGGAAACTACTTTTGGTAGTTTTACCCAAAGCCAGATCGATTTACTGGCTTTGATTTCCCGTGAGTCGGTGAGTTTGGAAGTTGCCGTTCTGCAACAACACGAATGGGCATGAGAGAATAGTATTACCAAAAGCATCCGTAATATAATCAATGCGAATCGCATCGGTAGTATAGTACTCTCCGGAACTGCCGGGCTCTCCAGCATCCCACAATTTGAACTGTATCGTAGCGTCCGATTCTGCAGGACCTGCTCCAAGCCTGAGCTTCCCTATGCCATTTCCTTCTAAAGTATCAATAGGTGCTGCGGGAGGGGCGGGATCAATATCGGGGTGATTCGTGCAAGTGGAAGTTATCAGCTCAGTTAGATGGAATGCGGCTGCCTCACCGTTGTACGTAAAGTTGATCTCTAAAGTGTTAGGCTCAGAAGGATTATTGCCGCAATGGAGCTGAAACCCCAGCGTCACCGCTTCGGAATTGCATAGAAAAGTGCTTCCCCCGGTCATTCTCCCGGCTGGCGGATTAGCGGATGCTGTAGATGCAATACCACTTGACAGAATTAACGAGGCTGCGAAAAGCAAAGGCTTTATGGTTGTTTTATCTTCCATGGCCAAATCTCCCATCTCCCATATGATTGATTGAAACCTCTTCTAAACCTCTAGGATGAGGATTTTAGAGTGCAATGTTAATCTAACTTTATTCTGCACACCTCCGTTGTAAATTACCGAAAATTCCAAGTATCGCGTTAATAACACATATGCAGGATTTATTATTAAGATTGCTTTCGGCAAGCCTTTTTCTTACAGTACCGAAGAGCATATTTAGCTGATCCAGTATAGATTTCCGCTATATTCACTTCTTGGTATGGTTGCAAGCAGCTCTCCGAAGGTAAGGAGCTGCTAAAAAATGTGCTAACACTACGATGCACTTCCGGTATTATCTAATTAATAGGGAGATTATGGTGGGCTTTTTTAAGACGATTTTTGGTCTTTAGCAATAGGAATATATACCTATGGATACTGGCGGTAAATCTTTCAATTACCCACACTCTGAGTACCCAGCAGGAATCCCGGTTCGCTATCGGTGAGTCGAGACAGGCCGCGCCCGATGACCGTATTTCCCGGCGGCGGGTCATGAGTCCGCGCCAAGTGCCCGCTG
>CADDYU010000164.1 GCA_902810705.1 Methylococcaceae bacterium | reverse complement strand
TACCTGGGAGATCGGGAAATCCATTTGACGGCCATCGAGTATCAATTGTTGACGATGTTGGCGAGACACGCGGGACGGGTGGTCACCCATCGGCAGCTGCTGGCCGAAATTTGGGGCGGCGCCCATACGGATCAAATCCACTATGTACGGGTGTACATGGGCCATCTCCGGCATAAGCTGGAAACCGATCCCGCGCGGCCTTTATATCCTGACTGAGGCCGGCGTGGGCTATCGCCTGCGTGACGATGAATCGGCGTAAACTCACCTCATTATTGGGGTGGCGATTGGTGGCGAAGGGAACGCCGCGCACTGACGCAATCCAGCAATCGTCACGCCAAGACGGTTTTCTACATTCGACAACCCATCGAAATGACCGATGCAAATTACAAACCAGTCACTACCTCACTTTTCAAGGCGTACAAAGAGGTATATCAGGAGCGTTGTCCATCGGGACGTGGATGGTTGTCTTTATTACAATGTAATGCTCTTTGTTTTTTTTGCTCATCGCGTAATGCACGTTGTTCCTTCCATTCCTGAATGGATTCTTTCAGACTGTTAATACTGAAGTAACCGCCAAAAATTCCACTGGCGGTATAGATGATGCCCAAGATCAAGGAGGTTAACAGGCTCCCTCCCGCTATCAAGGGCACGGCGACGAATTGGGATGCCAGAAATAAGATGCCCATAAGGACAGAGAATACGGAACCACCTGTGGCAAGCCCACCCAAAAGGATTTTTTCTTGGCGGTTGACAATCTTCCGAGCGTTTTTCCAGGTGCTGCTTTCAAAGAGTCGTTTGACAGGTGTGCTGTTTTTGATCGCCTTAATAAGGGGATCATTCGTCAAGGCTTTACCAAGCTTGCGAAAGGTTTTAACCACAAAAGTGTGGTGATGTTCTTTAGGCGCCAGGAAAGGGTAATAGTCTTTCAAGATAGTGCGAATTTTTATTTCGGCTTTCACCGCACCCATGTAAATGCCATACGCGCCTAATCCGATCAGGGCTACATTAAAAGCAACCGCAGTGGCGGCCACAACGAAAGGGAGCGCCACCAGGGATGAAAGTCCAATGATGCCACCCAAAATCAGGGAGGTCAGCCCACCTTTAACGGCTAATGAGCTGACGAAGAACTCGTGGTCCATGACGATCGCCTTGCTGATCGCCCACATGTTTTTCCATTCGTTCCGTATGAAGGACAGGAGCCTCTTGATACCCTTCACTTGAGGTGGATTCTCGGTGTCAAGGAGGAGCGCTTGCTCCTGTGGAATGCCAGACTGGGATAAATCATCAGTCTGTCGTTCATTTGAATTAGCCATTTTTTCTACTCCCATAAGCTGTCATGGCTCTCTGCGCCGGTGGACGGCGGCTTCGAGCGCCTGACGAATAAAGCGCTGATAAGGTATTCCCGAGCGCTCGGCTTCCCCCTTGATGGCCTCGAACAGCGATTCCGACAAGCGCATGGTGATGCGTCGGCCCTTGGGCTGAAACTCGAAGCGCACCGGTGTCATACCGGACAGATCGTATTGGGTCAGGTCAGCTTCGGCCACGAACGCCTCGGCCGCTTTATCGGTCGTCAGTTTCGGCAATGGCTTTTTCATAGTGCTCGACCTCCTTTCGGTGCATGTAGCGGGCGCTGATGGGGCGGATGAATGTCTCGCCGCGATGGATATGTAGGGTGAAGGCGACGAAGATGCTGCGCCCCTCGTCGGTCCTCGTCCTGTGAATGGGCCGGATCGGGGAATACCTGGTCGGGTAAGAGGACGATATCGCTACCGCCCCCTCCCCTCAGAACCAGGCGAGCAAGTCACCCCGCATCCGGCGCAAGCCATTGACGTACTTCCAGAGGTGCGCTGCTGCTGTAGCAGCAGCTTATAGCCGCTTTTCGAGCTCCTCGGGGTCAGGTAATGCCGAACATTGAATCCCAGGAAATCGAAGCCTTCGAGGAGATGACGGATGCGGGTCTTATCTCCCGATAAGCGCAACCCTCGCGCTCCGAGCCATTCGACCAGGGTTGCCTTGGCTTTCATGGCATCGTCCTGGGTGGGGCAGAAGACCACGATGTCATCGGCATAGCGCACCAAGGCATATTTTCCACGAAGCGTACCTCGGGGCGTGTAATCACTCCCGAGCGCTTGTTCTATGCCGTGGAGGGCTACGTTCAACAACAACGGGCTCACGATCCCACCCTGGGGTACGCCGGCTTCGGTGGGATGAAGTATGTCTTCTTCCACGTAGCCTGCTTTCAGCCACTGTTTGATGACCTCCCGTGCGGGGAAGCCGCCGAGAGCCTCGACCAACGCTGAGTGTCCGATGTTATTGAAAGCGCCTTCGATGTCGGCATCTAAAACCCATGGCCTGGTGGTGTTGGACCGTGCCAAGCCAAAGATTTTCTCAATCGCATCGTGACATCCCCGCCCTGGGCGAAATCCGTAGCTGATCGCTTCAAATCGCGCTTCCCAGAACGGCTCCAGGGCATTCTTCACCATCGCTTGGACACACCGGTCCTCTATGGTGGGAATCCCCAAGGGCCGCTTGCCCTTTTTCTTGGGAATATAGACCCTACGTACCGGATGAACCCGATGAAGTTCAAGTTGGCTGAGCTTCCGGCACAGGTCAGTCCGTTCCGCTGGCGTCGTCACCACGACTCTATCCATACCCGGGGCTGACTTGCCTGGGTTCACCTGGGTCACACGTCGCACACTGTCCAAGATGTTGGACGTGCACCTCAACATCAGTCGCTGCAGCGACCTGACTTTCTTCAAGTCGCCTTCTCTGGAAGCCCGAAAGATACGCTGTCTCAGGTTTTTAACATTCCGGTGGACCTGGTTCCAGCGAATGGCTGGCCAGCCCGAAATCTCACCCGAAGTGACGGTTGCAATGATCTGCATTTACCTTTTCCTCCAGATTTCAGAGCCTTTATTACGATCTTTGGGTCAATCGCCAGACTCACGTCAGCCCCCTTTCGGGTTACGCCACAGGGCGCTATCCGGCGGGTTATGTTTTTCCCGTGCCTTTCGGCGTGCCGGCCTTCGCTTCTTGAGTCTTCCTGTACCCGCTGCGGAGTTCGTCCGCTCTTGCAATGGGATTACTAGGGATTGTCCCAGACCGCAACGGGGTTGCCACGTTCCGCATAGACAAGCGGCGTTGGACGAGTTGTCCTCTCTACGCCGGGAGCCGGGCACCGTCTCAGCAGGATCGCTAACGCCTGCTGACCATGGCTCCAACAAGGACGTCTCAGCCACTTTTGTCCCCCTCTTGCACAATGACGCTTCCAACAAGGCTTCACTTTAGTTCCACTCGATTCCAACTTTTCCTAGCCTAGATTTCGGCGGTGGCTGCCTATTTTCTTTTTGCGTTTGCGGCCTGCTTGAGACCCAGCGGTTACCCGCTGCGCCCCGGCCGTATGGAAATGGGCTCTCGATGCTAGCCCAGCCTGTTATCAATTCCCTTTCACTCAGGCACTGGATCTATGCGACCTCGTGTCCGCACTAGTGGCCAGCAATTGCTAGCCACTACACCTGGCGGCCTAATTGCGCCCGCCGAAAGCCGATCTGCGTTCATGGAAAAATAACGCAACAAAGCCCTGCAAAGCGTTCGCAGCATGAATGCGGTCCGAGGTCGCGGCGGGGGTTGTCATTTTCGCTTTTTGTAACGATGCCCGCTCCCTCACCGCTAAGGAGCTTCCGGGAAGGCCGGGGCGGTTCAGTGTCCATCAATGGGTTCCTGTTCTTAGCCAATCCGGCCAGATCCTGGCTTGTTCTCCATCACTATGGCCCTGAAAGATCGGATGTTCTCGATTCAGGGCGCGGATGAAATCGGGCCGCTACAACTACTAGAAAATCTACGAGTTGCCGACGGTTTCCAGCTGAGGAATACTTAGTCAAATCTCCAATTAAGATGGCTGTCGATGCGGTACGTTCCGGCGGCCATGGAGGATCGGTTCTCTCACGAATGGAGTGATTGCCGATTCGGCGAGTCCCTATGTTTTGACGGTTTCCCGCCGCTTCTCCAAGCGTTGACGATCATACATAGAATCGCCGATTCGCAAGCTCGCCCCTGCCAAGGCCGCCGCTATGGATGAGAAGTTTGCCAAGATTAGACTCCACGGAAGCGTGGCAGGCATTCCGCTTTGGCGAACGCGACGACGGCGCAGCGGGCCACGCGCAAGCATCCGACAAGGCACCTCCACCTACTGGCCGGACGAAGATAGTTCCGATGCACCTTAATGAGGGTTGGGTGCCGGCGCGGTGTTCGATGCCATGGCACGGGTAACGACGACAAGATCGGATGAACTGTCATAAACCTGGGGCCGTTTCTCTATAGGGCCGCGCCGGTCCGAGGCTGAACCCTTTGACATTGCCGAACTCCAAAGGGACGAAGGAAAACGCAATGGAAATCCAGCTATCGCACAGCCTTTTGGCGACCGTGCCGGCACTCGTGACGCTCATGGCTTGTGAGGAGCCGGGTAGGAAGGCCACCGGTTCCACGGCGGCGGTCCCGATCTACCACGATGCCGACATTGTCCTGAACCACTTCTACAACAGCACTCCCAGGGCCAGGATACTCCCTGAGCGTGCCAAAGGCATCCTGGCATTTCCCCGGAGTCGTCAAGGTTGGTTTTGTCGGTGGGGCAGGGTATGGAAGCGGGGTCTTGCGCAAGCATGGTCGGACGGTGGATTACTACAACAACCTCGTCGCCGGCGCCTACGGTTTGCAGGCCGGCGTTCAGGCCTTCGACTAGGTGATGTTTTTTGCTGACCCACAGCGCGCTCGATTACTTCGAGCGCAGCGGAGGTTTCGAGGTCGGAATGGGACCCAGCGTCGTGGTCGTGGACACCGGGACGCCCAAATCGCTCACCACCACCGCCTAGGACTACCTGTACGCGTTCATTTTCGGCCCGAAAGGCTTAAATGGAGGCATAGGTTTGCAAGGCTCGAAAATCACCCGAATCAAGCCATGACCGCAAAATGGGCGAGTTCAGTGGAAAGCCAATGGAGCGGATGCTGCCTGAACCCGATCCGTAAAATCCGTCGTATGGATTTTCGAGGGGTCAAATCCGTCGGGGTGCAATTGCGTCTGACCGCAGCCACGATGCTGGCCGGCTGCACCTCCCTTCGGCCTCGTCATGCGCCGCCGCAGAAGGTGGAAGCCAGGGTACATATTCCAGGAATACCAAGGATACAGGCCTGGAAGGACGAATTCAGCCCGGTATTCCAGCAGGACCTGATCGACTTCATCCGGCGGCAGGAAGAGCGAACCGACTTACTCATTCAAGGAAGGCGGTACCGTCAGCATCCTGGCCATGTCCTTGTTCCCGAGAAACAAGGCCGCGGCGCGCCGCGAAACCCGCACCGGCGTTTCGTCCGCTTCCGGGGTGCTGGCGGCCCAAGCCGGTTCGGATCGCGAAGCCTCATTACGGCGAGGCGGACCACTGGCCGCGCCTCTTCGAGGCTAACCGCGACGTGCTAAGTGATCCCTACCGGATCGTTCCGGAGCATGTGCCCCGGATGCCCTGAACCTAAGGAGAGACCCATGCGAGCGAAAACTTCGATAACAGCAAGCGCACTGGTTTTACTGTCAGTCCTGATCTCCCCAGGCGACGCGGCCGCCACCACCCAGGAAGATTTCCTGGTTCTAAACGCCGAGGATCTGATCCGGCTTTGTTCAACGCCCAAGGACGATCCGCTCTATGTTCCCGCCATCCACTTCTGCACGGGTTATCTGGTGGGCGCCTATCAGTATCACGAGTCGGTGAATTCGGGGCCCGGCGCCCAGCCCTTGGTATGCCCCCCCAATAATCCGAAGCCGACGCGGAACCAGGCCATCGCCGACTTTATCGCCTGGGCGAAAGCGCACTCCGAGTACCACAAAGACCGGGCCGTGGACGTCATGTTCAGATACATGGTCGAAAAATGGCCCTGTGAAAAACGGACCGGCGCGCCTGATTGATTTCGATGCAAGGAGAACGACGGTCATGAACACGCGAGTTTTATTGAGTGCTTTGGTCGCGGTCTCGATGTCGGGCTGCGCCAATATGACGCCCACCCAGCAGCGGATGCTAAGCGGCACCGCGGGCACCACGGCGGCCGGGGCGGCGATCGGCGCCATCGCCGGGAACGCCGGAATGGGCGCCGCGTTCGGCGCGGGCGCGGGCCTGGTGGGAAGCTATTTGTACGACCAGCACAAGCGGGCCGAGCAGCGCGCTTACGATCAGGGCTATCAGCAGGGCCACCAGCGGCAAGCTCCGGCCAATCCGTGAGGAATCATGAGCTCGCCGGTGGAACGGACGAGGGTAGGGGTGGTACCGGTCCTGCTGGCATCGGCCCTGTCGGCCTCCGCCGAGAAAAACGAACAACTCCACTGCGGCGGCCGCCTGAACGTGGACCAGCCGTCATAACCGGAATCCGGCGGCGGGCGAATTCTTGATCCGGCGGGAGTGGGAGGGTTGATGTCCGATCATGCCGGAAAACTTCAAGACCGGCCTTGGGGCGAAGCCGGGCCGGCGGGGACACCGATGAGCAAGCGGGAAGCCACGATTCACCGCGTCAATGGGCTTTCGGCGATCGTCATCGCCGCCGCGACGGCGGGTTGCGCGGGCCTTCGGCCTCATTTCCCGCCGCCGGAAGCCGCCGAGCCCCGAATCCAAATTCCGGGCCTGCCGGGTGTGAGGACCTGGGGCGACGCCTTCAGTCCGGCGTTCCAGAAAGACATGATCGAATCGATCCATCAGGAAGAGCGGAGCGGCCTCTTTCGGGAGGGCGACACCGTCAGCATCCTGGCGATCTCGGGGGGCGGCGGCGATGGGGCGTTCGGCGCGGGCTTGCTGTGCGGATGGACCGCCGCCGGCCAGCGGCCGAATTTCAAACTGGTCACCGGCATCAGCACCGGGGCGCTGACCGCTCCGTTCGCGTTTCTGGGACCCGCCTACGACGCGAAGCTGAAGAAGGTTTACACGACCATCGGCTCCAAGGACGTTTTCAAGCTGAAGTCGCTGTTCGGCATGCTTCGGTCGGACGCCATCAGCCTGAACGATCCGCTCGCCAAACTCACGACGGAATACATTGACGAGCAGGTGCTCAAGGATATCGCCGCCGAGCAATGTCAAGGGCCGCCGGCTCTATATCGGCACCACCGCCCTCGACGCCCAGCGCCCGGTGGTCTGGAACATGGGCGCCATCGCCGTCTCCGGCCATCCGGACGCCCCGGACCTGTTCCGCAAGGTCCTGATCGCCTCCGCCGCCGTACCGGTCATTTTTCCGCCGGTCTATCTTAAGGTGGAGGCCGATAGGCAAAGTTACGACGAGATGCAGGTCGATGGCGCCATGACCAATCAGGTGTTCCTCTACGGCGCGGTCCTGCGTCCACTGAAGATGCGGGAAGAATTAGGGATCAAGCAAGCGCGTCGAACGGTCCGGGTGTTCGTCATCCGCAATACTCAAATCAAGCCCCACTGGAAGGAGGTGAAGCCGTTGATCCGCTCCATCGGCCCGCGCGCGGTGTCTTCACTCATGAAAGCTCAGGGCGTCGGGGATCTCTATCGCATTTATACGACGGCCCGGCGGGACGGCTTCGAGTTCAATGTGGCCTACATTCCCGATCAACTGGATACCGCCAACCGCGCCGATGAATTCGACAATACGGTCATGAACGTGCTGTTCGAAACCGGCTATGAACTCGCCCGCCGTGGCTACCGCTGGCAGAAGACACCGCCGGAATTTTTTCCCGAAAACTATGAGGATACCGCCGCACAATAATTTCACCCTCGGAGAGGCTCGGAATCACAGCCATCAATTTAGGACTTTTTTATGTACAAGCCATCATCATCGAATAAGGCACTGGCATGGGTCCTGGCTCTTGCAACGGCGCCAGCCATCGCTCAGCAGGGGCTTATGATTTACCCTGCCAAGGGCCAAAGTTCCGGCCAGCAATCCAGGGACCGGTCCGAATGCGATCAATGGGCGATCCAGCAATCCGGGTTCAATCCCAGCAATCCCCAAGCGGCCAGTGGCGGGAAATCCGGCACCGGCAAGGAAGTACTGCGAGGCGGAGCGCGTGGGGCCGCCGCGGGCGCGGCGATTAGCGCCATCGCCGGGGATGCCGGCAAGGGCGCGGCCATCGGCGCCACCGCAGGTGGCCTCGGGCGGGGCATGAGAAAACGCGAGGAAGCCCGCAACGCGCCGCCACCCGAGGCCCCTGGACAGGCCGATTACCAGAAAGCACTGGCAGCCTGCCTGGAAGGGCGGGGCTACACCGTAAAGTGACCACCTCGGCAGTTTGCGGTCGCGCCCGGTTTTCGGGGGACGGGTGAAATACCGGCCACCGATGCTTTTCGGTGCCGGTCCAAGGGAAGAACTGAACGAATAGGAGTAAGACCCCAGTCTGAATCGACGCAAAAGGCTTATCTCCCCCTTCCGCGAGCAAGACCATGACGCCATTCAAATCCTCCCGTAACGGTCCTATGTACCGGGCCATGCTCATCGCTCTGGTTCTGCTGCCGGCGGGATGCGGCCGGGAGGACCAGCCGGCGGGGAAAGCGCCACCGATCCAAGCCCAGAGCGGTCAGCCGCCACCCGCACCGCCGGCTGCCCCATCCACCGCCGCTCCACCTACCGCCACGCCGGCACCGCAAGCCCAACCCGCTCCGCCCGGCGGTCCGCCACCGCCGACGGCTCCGGCCAAGCCGCTCTCGGAACTCGAGTCCCTGGTGGCGCCCATCGCGCTGTATCCCGACCCCTTGCTGGCGGAGCTGCTGGTAGCTTCCACCTATCCCCTCGAGGTGGTGCAGGCGGTCCGCTGGCTGGATTCGAAACCCGACCTCGCCACCCTCAACTCCAAGGACTGGGATGCCAGCGTCATGCGCCTGGTCGAAGTGCCCCAGGTGCTCAGGATGATGAGCGACCACCTGGAATGGACCACCCAACTGGGCGATGCCTTCCTGGCCAAGCCGGCCGAAGTGATGGACGCGATCCAGGCGCTCAGGCGGCGCGCCACCGAATCCGGGTTCCTGAAGGATACGCCCGAACAGAAGGTGAGCCAGAAAACCGTATCGGTACCGCAAGAACCGGAAGCAGCGCCCAAGGTGGAAGGCCAGACTGGCGGCACGGCCAAGGCCACCCCGGCAGTCGTCCAAAAAGAGGTGGTCTACATCGAGCCGGCCAAGTCCGACACGGTGTATGTGCCTCAGTACAATTCCGAACAGGCCTACTCGGCCCCGCTCGCCCCGCCTCCGGCCACGGCCGGCACGGCGGGTTACGCCTATCCGGCGGCCGCCCCGGCGCCCGCTTATTACCCTGCGCCGACGACGACCACCACGACCTCGAGCACCGACCAGTGGATGACGTTCGGCACGGGAGCCCTGGTCGGCGGGCTGTTGACCTGGGGCATCATGGAATGGACCCACGACGATTGGGATGACCATTACCATGCCGGCTATTACGGTGGCGGTTATTACCCGCCGGTGAGTCATTACTACGGCAATAGCGTGTGCCGCAACGGCAATTGCTGGAGCGGCGGGGGCTATGGCGGCGGGAACAACGTTAACATCGACCGGGGCGACATCGCCCGCAGCCGGAATACAACGATCTCCGGCAACGAAATCAACATCAGCCGCGATGGCACCTTCAGCCAGGACCAGCTCGCCTTCCTGCGGCAGCGGAGCAGCTGGCAGCCCGATGCCCGCCACCGGCGTGGCCAGCCTTATCCGCAAGCCGCGCAGCAACGGCTCGGGCGGATCGAGTCGCCGGCCC
>CADDYU010000163.1 GCA_902810705.1 Methylococcaceae bacterium | reverse complement strand
ATGCCGTCTTTCGGGCTCACCCGATCGCCACGCTGCACCGGGAACTCTAGGGCCGCGGGCGGGTCGTCGAACTTCCCATCGCGCCCTTTGCGCCCGCCGATGCGGAAGAGTACCTGAGACGCCGCTTTCCGGAAGTCTCTATTCCCTCGGCGGTGGCGCACACGCTGTATGCCCAAACGGGCAGGCATCCGCTGTTCTTGGCCAGCCTGGTGGACTATTTGGTCACCCAGCGGCAGTGGTCGCCGCAGGCCCTGCCCGCCACTGTTCGCCGGGTCATCGAACGCGAACTCGAGCGGCTCGGCGCCGAGGAACAGCATCTGCTGGGCATTGCCAGCGTGATCGGCGCGGAATTCTCCATTCCCTTGCTCAGCGCGGTGATCGACCTGGCCCCGCTCGAGGTGGACCGCCGGTGTGAGGACCTGGTTCGCCATAGCCGGGTTTTGCTGGCGGCGGGACTGGAGGAAGGGCCTGACGGCGCCATCGTGGGCCGCTACGCCTTCCGTCATGCCTTGTATGTCGAGGTGCTCTATCAGCGGCTGGAAGGCGCCGCGCTCGTCCGGCTGCATCGGCGCATCGGCGAATGCCTGGAAGATTTATACGACACGCCGCCGCCGAGCTTGGCCGCCGCCTTGGCCCTGCACTTTGAGCACGGACGCGATTGGGCGCGGGCGGTGCGGTATCTGAGGCAGGCGGCTGAGCATTCCGCGCGCCGGTTCGCCAATCCCGAAGCCCTTACCTATCTCGAACGGGCCCTCGGGCTGGTCCAGCACCTTCCCGCCGAGCAGCACGCCAAAACCCAGACCGAACTGCTCCGTGAGGCGGCCCTATTCCAGCGGTCGATGAGCGACATGCGGGGCGCGCTGGCAAGCCTCGAAACGATGCTTCGCGTGGCGAGCGCGGCCAACGATCGGCGTACGGAGGTGGTGGCACTCATCGATCTCAGCCGCGTCCTGACGTGGCTGGATCGCCGTCGGTGCCTGGAAGTCGCAGAGGAAGCCTTGGCGAACAGTCGCTACCTGGACGACCCGGTTCTCGCCTCCATCGCGCTGGGCAACTGGGGCGGCTGGAATATCGTTTTTGACCGCTGGCGGGAAGAGTATGCCCGCGCCTCCGAGGAATCGTTGGCCTTTGCCCGGGCCAGCGGGAACCCGATGCTGCTGCACACTCGCCTGACGCTGCACATCTATGTCGAAGTCGTTGCCTCGCATTACCGAACCGCCTGGGAGACCGCGCAAGAAGCGATGGAGATTGCGAGCCAGTTGGGGGATGGCTACATGTACATGGTGGGTCATTATTTTGGCGCGCTGGCCCTGCTGCATCTGGGCGAGTGGGGAACATTACGGGATCTCCTGCAGCGGGCGATGGTGGTGGCGGAGCGGAACAGTGCGGAATCTGGTCGCTGCTGGTATCAGGTCGTGAGCGCTTGGCTGCACTGCGAAGCTCTGGATTTCGACACGGCGAAAGCGCTGTGCGAAGTGCCACCCGGGACGATGCCAGAAGAACTTGCGGCATTGAACGCGATCAATACCTCCGCGATCCTCGGCCAAGCCTGCCTCGGGCTTGGCGATACGGCCCAGGCGATCACCTGTTTCGAAGCGGTGGTTCGCACCGAGCAGGACGAGACCTTGCCCGTTCACCGGAACTACTTTTTCCCGGCCTATGCAGGGCTTAGCGAGGCGTGGCTCGCGCAGGGCGAGCTTGCCAAGGCGCGCGATTACGCGCAGCGGCTTCAGGATTTCTCGGCGGAGGCTCCGGAGCGGACCTATCTGGCCTTAAGTAATCGCCTGTTCGCGGAGATCGCCCGGCGTGAACACGCCTTAGCCGAGGCAGAGACGCACCTCACCACGGCGCTTGGCATCGTCGAGGCCGCCGAGGTGCCGCTTGCGGCCTGGCGCGTGTACGCCTCGGCAGCGAAGCTGTACGAGCAATGGCGAAGGCCCGCCGAGGCCGAAATCCACCGGCGCCGAAGCGCCGAGGTGCGTCTCCAGTTGGCAGCCTCGCTGGATGACACCGATCCCTTGCGCCGCTCGATCGACAAGAATGCAACTATTATCGGGCAGCCGTCGGTCCGCCGGTCAGCGAGTGTAGAGATTCATGAAGGCCACACATCGAACCCGGATTGAACGCGCGGCAACACCCGGACGCCTCATGTGAGACGGCGATCGGCTACAGTTGAAAGTAAGCCCGCCGAGCCGTTGCCGGCGTCACGAGGCCTTTCATGGCCAACTGGCGTTACATGGGCCGTCGTTACCTAGACATGTTTTACGCGAGCCACGCTCGTCAGATCTGTTCTATACAGAACCCACAAGCTAAGGAAGCCACATAGAATCGCTTGATCATTATCGGGAGCCATGCATGAAAAACCGTATCATCTCTATCGCTGCCGCCGTGGCGCTGCTGGCAGGCTGCGTCACCGATCCTAATACCGGGCAATCGCGTCTCAGCAAAACCGCCGCCGGGGCAGGTCTCGGCGCCGCGATCGGCGCTGGCGCCGGCACCCTGTTCGGTGGCAACGACGCGCAAAACGCCGGCTGGGGCGCCTTGGCGGGCGGAGCCGTGGGCGCCGCTGTCGGCGTCTATATGGACCGCCAGGAGCGGGCCATGCGTGAATCGCTTCAGGGAACGGGCATCGAGGTGCAGCGCACGGCGGAAAACACACTCAACCTGAACATGCCGAGCAATATTACGTTTGCGTTCGATTCGGCCAACCTCACGCCGCAGGCGCAAAGCGCGCTCGACTCGGTGGCCAGGGTTTTGAATCAATACCCGGAGACCCGGATCAGCGTCTCGGGTCATACCGACGATATCGGTTCGGATAGCTATAACCAGAATTTGTCTGAGCGGCGCGCCGCCAGCGTCAGCGGCTATCTGGCATCGCATGGCGTCAGTTCCATGCGCATGGCACAGCAGGGCATGGGTGAGCGAATGCCAAAGTATCCCAATACCGACGAGGCTAACCGGTCACAAAATCGCCGGGTAGAGCTGGCGATCCAGGCCAACCCGAATGCCGGGGCGGGCGCGCCGACGGGCGACGGTGCTCCGAGCAGCTACCCTGCACAAGGCACCTATCCCGCGCGGGGAAACTATCCGCAAGGCGGTAACCCGAACCCGCCCCGTTGATGGTCAGCAGGCCAGGCAAGAATAGGAAAAACAAACGGCCTTTTTATTAATCGGGACGGTACTCAAAATCCCATGCGAGAAATTCGGGGTCAGGGAGAAATTCGGGGTCGAAATTCGGGGTCAGAGTAAGATTTCCTAAGCAGTCTCTACTCTGACCCCGAACCACTGCCGGTGCAACCGCCATTCACTCCCCGGCGCCAACCACCGCTGACAGACCAACCCCTTCAGCACGTTGAGCCAGGGCGTGCCCTTGCGGCTGGGCCGCAGCTTCTCGGCCCAGAACCCATCCAAGTCCAGTTGATCCCATAGCCGCAAGGCCAGCCAGCAGCCACTAAACTGCCGTGGGTGATGCAGGCTCAGTTCGCTCAGTCGGACCTGGACCCCCTCACAGGCGAGTTCCGGCGCGGGCCGGTCGTCCACAAACAGAGCCACCTGCCGGGCTTCGAGCGGACCTTATCGAATACCTCGAGGCTTTTGCACCCTGCCGCCCGTTGCGCATCATTAGATCTCGCCCAGATACAACACGTGCCGCTGGACTACCCGTCCAGCCATCGTCCGGTGGTTCTCCACCAGGCTCCAGTAGCGATGTTCTTTGCCGTCTTTGAATCGGCGTTTGGCACGTAAAAACATGCCGCCTTATTATGGGCATAACCAACCCCGGCTCACCCAGCAAGGTCGGCACTACAGAGGGTTTTCGGCGGATTTCGCGCTGCCCCTGTCCAGGAAAACAACGGGTTAGAAGTCAGCCTCGGGGCAAAAATTGGGCGTTGGCGAGGAATTCAGAAGCGAGTAGCGAAAGTCGGGTTATCATTGCACTCGCGTATCTATCGGCTGCGGATGCTATCTTGCGAATGACAGCTCAGCGTTGCCTTCCGCTGGCGGACGGCCACGATTCATTCGAGGCGGAGCTCGGTCCCGCTGGGCTGGGCGGATGAGGCCGTGCAGGGCCGTGTGGAGGCGGCCAAGCAAGGCTTCGCATTGCTTGCTGATCGATGCGCCCAGCGATATCGACCCGCGCGATGAACTTCAAAGGCGTGTTCACCCGCGCCCGACAGCGCACGATGGGCGCACACTTTCTGCCCTCACGCAGGTCTGATGAAGAATAAAATCATTTCGCCATGGAGAACCGCCCTATGCAAACCTTCCGCTTAGTATTGCTCTCGATAAGCTTCCTGGCCGCCATAGCAGACAGCGCCAGCGCGGAGACATCCGGCGGGAAGCCCCCCTGCCCACCGCTTGAAACGCGCACGGCCAACGCGCCGGACCAGCGCCCGGCGTTTCCCGGCCAGACCCGGGCCTGTCCGGTTCGGTCGAACGTCGCCTTCGATGTCGTCGTGCTCGCGAAAGGCTTGGAGAGGCCCTGGGCCGTGGAGCCGCTCCCCGGCGGCGAGGCGCTGATTACGGAGAAATCCGGCCGGATGCGGATCGTCTCACCCCAGGGAGAACTGGGACAGCCGCTGGCGGGCGTGCCGGCGGTCGACGCCCGAGGTCAAGGCGGCTTGCTCGATGTGGCGCTGAGCCCGACCTTCGAGGCCGATCGGACGATCTACTGGAGCTACGCAGAGCCTCGGCAAGGCGGCAATGGGACCGCCGTCGCTCGAGGGGTGCTGTCGGTCGATCGGCGCAGCTTGGAACAGGTCCGCGTGATCTTTCGGGCACTACCCACTTACGATGGCACGCTGCACTATGGCTCGCGGCTCAGCTTTGGTCCGGACGGCACGCTGTATGTGACGACGGGCGAGCGCTGGGAAACCTCGATGCGTCGCTACGCTCAGCAGCTCGACAGCCATCTCGGCAAGGTCCTCAGGATCAATCCCGACGGCTCGGCTCCGGCCAGCAATTCCTTCGTCGGCCGGCCCGACGCGCTGCCCAATCTGGACCCTCGGTCATCGCAACATCCAGGCCGCGGCCTTCGATTCAGAGGGGCGGTTCTGGGTGGTGGAGCATGGCCCGCAGGGCGGCGACGAGCTGAACCTGATCGAGAAGGGCAAGAACTATGGCTGGCCGCTGGTGGCGTATGGCGAGGAATACTCGGGCGAGCCGATTCCCGGCGCAGTGACGGCGCGTCCGGGTTTCGAGCAGCCCGTCTATTACTGGGACCCGGTGATCGCGCCGTCCGGCGCTCAATTCTACACGGGCGACGCGTTCCCGGCTTGGCGCGGCAGTCTCTTCGTCGGGAGCCTCAAGGACAAGACACTCGTGCGCCTCGTCCTCGAGAATGGCCGTGTGATCGGCGAGGAGCATCTCCTCGCTGACCGCGGTCAGCGCGTACGCGACGTGAGGCAAGGTCCGAGCGGGGAGTTGTACGTCGTCACCGACGAGGCGAACGGCGAACTCTGGAAAATCGTACCGAGAAGATAAAGCGGAGCACGAAATGTCCTCATCCACGCCTGGTTCTACGGCGCAGCAGACCTTCTCCACCTGTGTCACGCTTTTGTTGCTATCGGCCATGGCATTTGATTTCGCGCGGCAAGGCGCCGCGTCTAATCCTGTAGGAGCAGAGAAATGAACACGTTCTGGGAGGCATCATGAGTTGGCCAACGCAACAGACGATACGCCAGCGGGACTCGGCAACCGGCAAGCGCGTCCGGTCAGCGGACGGGCGCCCGGAGAAGCCGAAGGCCGCCGGCCAGGCGAACATTCCGCCGCGCAGGACCTGGCTGACGTTCCTGATCCTCCTGTTCCTGAATTACCTGCTGATGCGGTTTCTCTTCCCAGAACCGGGCCAGCCAGTCACCATTCCCTATACCACCTTTAAGGAAGAGGTCGCGAAGGGCAATGTCAAAGCCGTTTACAGTCAAGGGACGAGCATCGAGGGCCGTTTTGCGGCACCGATCACCTGGCCGCCGAAAGGCGGCGACGCGGAATCGGGCCTTCAGGGTCTGCCGAGGTCCGAGCCCAGAACGGCGGATACGTTCACGACCGAACTGCCCGCGTTCGTGGACCCTGGATTGGAGACGTTCCTGGTCGACCACAAGGTCGAGATCGGCGCGGTACCGATCCGGGAAGGCAGTCCGTGGCTCACGCTCCTCTATGGCTTCGGCCCGGCGATCCTCATTATCCTTTTCTATGTGTGGCTCTACCGGCGAGCCGCGCAACTGGGCGGCGGCATGGGCGGGCTCATGGGCATTGGCAGGAGCAAGGCCCGCCGCTACGACCAGGAAGTGAGCACCAAGGTTACCTTTGACGATGTGGCCGGCATCGATGAAGCGGAGAACGAGCTGGTCGAAATCGTGGATTTCCTGAAGTCCCCCGAAAAGTACACTCGCCTGGGCGGCACCGCTCCGAAAGGCGTACTGCTGGTCGGCGCGCCGGGCACCGGAAAGACCCTGCTGGCAAAGGCGGTCGCCGGAGAGGCCGGGGTTCCGTTCTTCTCGATGAGTGCCGCCGAGTTCGTAGAGATGATCGTCGGGGTGGGCGCGGCGCGCGTGCGGGATCTCTTCAAAGAGGCGCGCGAGAATGCGCCGGCGATCATTTTCATCGACGAGATCGACGCGATCGGGCGGGCGCGGGGCCAGGTGGCAATCGGCGGCGCCAGTGAACACGAGCAAACGCTGCAGCAGATCCTCACGGAGATGGACGGATTCACGGGCCGCGAAGGCGTCATCGTGCTGGCGGCGACTAATCAGCCCGACGTGCTGGACCGGGCGCTCCTCCGGCCCGGGCGCTTCGATCGGCGCGTGGTGGTGAACCTTCCGGACAAGACCGGCCGGGAGGCGATCCTCACGGTGCACACCCGCGAGGTTCCGCGCGCGGACGACGTCCGCCTGGGCGAGCTTGCCGCAATGACCGCCGGGCTTTCGGGCGCGGACCTGAAAAACCTCGTCAACGAGGCGGCATTGCTGGCAGCCCGCCGCGAGCAGAGAGAGGTCCGCCAGAAGGACTTTCTGGACGCGCTGGAAAAGATCGTGCTCGGTCCCGAGCGTCCACTCCTCCTGAGCCGCGAGGACCGGGAGCGCATCGCGTATCACGAAAGCGGACACGCCATTCTCGGCTTGGTGATGCCCGGCGCCGACCCGGTGAACCGGGTCACCATCGTGCCCCGTGGGCAAGCCCTCGGGGTGACGTATCAGCGGCCCCAGACCGACCGCTACAACTATCCGGAAGCCTACCTCCGCGCGAGGATTGTGGGCATGCTGGGCGGGCGCGCGGCCGAGGAGGTCGTGTACGGCACCCGGACCACCGGCGCCGAGAATGACATTGAGCAGGCCACCCAGCTCGCCCGCAACATGGTGACCCGTTGGGGCATGAGCGACAAGCTCGGAATGGTGCAGCTCGCGCCGCGCGAGAATCCTTATCTAAGCGGCGCCGGCGCTGGATACAGCGGGACCCGGCCTTTCGGCGAGGAGACCGCCCGCATCGTCGATGCCGAAGTGCAACGAATCATCAGCGAGAGCTACGAGCAGGCGATGAGCCTCCTGAAGGCACACCGGAAGGAACTCGACGCATTGGTCGAAGCCTTGCTCGCGCGTGAGACCCTGAGCGAAGAGGAGATCCTCGAGGTCACCGGACTTCCGCCCGCGCCCGCTCTGGAGACCCGTCCCTTATCGGTTCTCGCGGTCGCCGATGAAGGAAAATGAGCGCTACGCTCCTTTGGCAGTCTGAGACTGCGCGGTATCGGCAGCGGCGCTCGATACGGACGTGCGGCAGGGCTTCCCCGAAGAGGAGGCGCGCGGCTCGAACGCTACAGCTGAAACGATCTGGTGGCGGAAAAGCCGATAACGGGCTGGAAGAGGCTTTACTCCCAGCTCAAGGATGCGCTCGTCATCCCGGCTCGGCGCGACCTTTATTTCGGCAATGACGCCGTGTCGCACGCAGGGTGGCAAAAGGCGTTGACTGGGAGTCACCCTTGCATCGGCGCAACAAGATCGAGGGCCGACTGTATCGGAGCAGGCGCCTGGGTTAGGCCCGCCTCACGCGTGGGCGGAATGGAGACGAGCGCCACGCTATTGGTGCAAGAGGCTAGCCGTCGATCATCTCGTGGGTGGCTCAGGCGGCCTGGATGCACTGCACCTCACGCTGTTTGCGGTTTGAATGTGGCGTTGGCGTAATGCTTGCTGTTCCTTATAGAACGAGAAAACACCCATGTCACCGAATTGGTTCGTCTCTACCTCAAGCGCATCAAGGCGTACAACGGCGTCGGTGCGAAGCAGCCAGAAGGCGTTCTCGGACCCGTATCTAGCTTTCGCAATGCCGGACAGAGCAACGCCTGATGAGGTTGAATCTCCGGCCCGACGCACGGCGAGCACGGGGTTTCGATGACTGCAGGGCGCGGAGCATGACCGATGCGGGTGGCTTGGCGGGCACGCGCCCTGCCCGTCGCACCGCTCGGCTCGAGGTACGCCACGGGTAGACGGCTCCAGCTCGAGCGGCAGCGCGGGTACGAGGAGCGGGTCACAAGAGCTTCTATACTTTTCATATCTAGTTGAATCATCGAATGGAAAGTCGGACCTTCGTTCATCGGCGGTAGGCGGCCTTCCCCGCAAGAAGGCCCCCGAACGCACGTCTTGCGATCGGTCCCCGGCCTTTCGATGAGCAACAATACGTCGGGCATTCCTTCATTTGGTGTGGAACTTCAAGGAAACGCGAGTGAACAAACAATCTCCTCAACGATGGCTGAGTTTACTGGAAGAAATCGACTATGCCTTGGATCGCTCGGGCTCAACCGCCTTTCTGGGCGCGCTCCTCATTGCCTCCCATCTACTCAACAGCCCGCCATATGCCCGCATTGTGTTCGCGCTGGTGTTACTGTCGTGCTTGACCCCGAAGGCGGTGTGCGGCTTCTATCGGATCAGGGGGCAGCGCTCCTGATGATGGCGTAGACGCGTTTTCCATCGGATAGTCCGTCTTAATCGCGTTCGCCCTGGCGTTAGTACCTCCGGAGCTTTACGGGCGTTGGGCCGGTTTCGCCGCTTTCGGCGGCCGACGCTGGCCAGCGAGCGCCGCCTCGAACTGGCCAGTGCGGTCATTAGACTGTGTTCGGCCAACGCTTCGCATAGCCGCGCGGCGCGTTCTTCGGTCTGCTCTATCCTGCCGCTCAATGTCCTCAGCCAGCTGTGCAACGCTCGTTTCGGGGCCGAAGTGTGCGCGATGAGAGGCCATTCTTCGCTCATCAAATCACTCGGTCAGCCTCTCACTGACGCTCTCAATGAACAATGTCGACTTTGCCCCATAATCCTTTTCTGTACGGCTTATTAGGCCATCTACCTGTATTTATCGAACTCTGGTTGATGCCAAGGCAGACGCATGCCTCGGCGATTGGGATTGAATCCAGGGCGATTGCACGATACAGACGTCGAGGATGAGAGGCCGTGAGCATCTGCGGCTTGTTGGTTTCGCGGCGCGAGGCGAGAATTGGCCAGATAAGGACGCACTCGATAAGTGCCGGCACCTTAAATTGGCCTGTCAAGCGCTAGTTGGAGGCGATTGTCCTGGCTGTCTCGGGCGCAGGTCTTGACGCCTTTGGAATTGTCGTTAACATGACGCCTGCGATCATTTAATATCGCTCGAAGAAACTGTATATTTCTATTTCCGGACATGTCTTTTATAATGACTTTTATAGCCGCCCTGTTGCAGGGTCATTTCCGGCTTTTATCTTAAGAGAACGAACGAGGGGGATTTGAGGTGAATAGATATCAGCAATTACTGATG
>CADDYU010000162.1 GCA_902810705.1 Methylococcaceae bacterium | reverse complement strand
AAAATAGGGTCGATGCCAGTAGGGTCGATGGCCCCAGTACGGACGATAATAGGGACGGTACCGATAACCCCAGCCATTCCAGTACGGCGCGGGTTGCCAGTAATAAGGATAACCCCAATAACCGCCACAGCCATAGCCATACCCGCACGTCCCGTAAGAAGCGCCCACCCTGAGGCCGGCGCAACCGGCCAGGAGCGCGCAGATGCCGGCCAGCACCAAAACCCGCCGGAGCTTCCGAAACATAACGAGGGTAGAGGGCATCGAGAATGTTTCCGGGATGATTTCGACAGGCTTAGACCTTGCGGCGCCGGAAAAGTCATGTTGCTATTACCCGCTTCCATAACTTGTCCATCATCGCCGATGCCGACCCGCTCCGAATTCCGCGCCCGGCTCTTCGCCGCTCTCTCGCTGATCCTCCTGGGCCTTTGGATCCTCCACGACTTCCTGGTGCCGCTGACCTGGGCCGTGATCCTGGGTCTCGCCACCTGGCCTCTGTACGCGAAAGTCCGGCGGGTGTTCGGCGCTCTGGCCGACGCGGCCCTGCCGCCCCTGCTCCTGACCCTCGCCATCGCGGCCATCCTACTCGGCCCCCTCACCTATGGACTCGTGCAGCTGGGCCAGGAAACTCAGTATGTCGCCCGGCTGCTCCAGGCCGCGCAGAAGAACGGCCTGCCGCCTCCCGATTGGCTGGGCCGCCTGCCCCGAATCGGCGCTTGGGCCGACGAGACCTGGACCCGCTGGCTCGGCAGCTCGGAAGCGGTGCGCGAATCGCTGCAGCATCTACTCTCCAGCGGCGCGCTGGATTACACCCGCAGCCTCGCGGCCCAGGTACTGCACCGTTACGCGGCGGCGTTCTTCACCATCGTCGCCCTATTCTTCGTGTACCGGAACGGCGAATCGGTGGGGCGGCAGGTCCTGGCGCTCTCCGCTCGCATCCTCGGCCCCGAGGGCAGCCGCCACGCCCTGCACGCCGCCAAGGCGGTAAGGGGGACGGTCAACGGTATCGTGCTGGTGGCCCTGGGGCAGGGCGTGGCGCTGGGTTTCGGCTATGCCCTGGCCGGCCTCCAGCACGCCACCCTGCTCGGCGCGCTGACCGGCCTCGTGGCGTTCGTGCCGTTCGCCGCCAAGCTGATGTTCCTGGGCGCTTCCCTGGTCCTGTTCTCGGAAGGCGAGGCGGGCGCCGGCATCGGCCTGACCGTTTACGGCCTGGTGGTGATCCTGGCCGCGGACAACTATGTCCGGCCCAAGCTCATCGGCGACGCGGTCAAGCTGCCTTTCCTCTGGACCCTGCTCGGGATCTTGGGCGGCATCGAGACGTTCGGCCTTTTGGGCCTGTTCCTGGGCCCCACGGTCATGGCCATCCTGATCTCGGTGTGGCGGGACAGCCTCGTTGAGCCAGTGGCCGAGACCACGGCCACGACGCCGGTTAAGATTGCCGATCTCGGACGCGAGGCGGAGTCCTGATGTTCTCGACGAAAAAGCTGGCCGCGGCGGCGCTGTTCCCTCTGCTCTACCTGATGCTCTGCGCGGGGCTCGCCGCCCTGGCCGCCTACCCGATGTTCATCCTGAGCGGCGCGGACGATATTTCCTTTTTCCGCAGCCTGGTCAGCCGGGGCGGGCAGGCATTCCTGATCCTGGGGCTTTATCCGCTCTCCAGGTGGCTGCGGCTCTCGGGTGCCGACCTCGGTTTCCAGTGGACTTTCCCCCGCCAGCTGCTGTTGGGCTTCGGGCTGGGCGTTCTGATGCTGGGGCTGCACACCCTGGCCCTGCTCGCTCTGGACATCCGCGCGCCGAACCCGGAAGGGCTTCCCGGCGGCGGCCAGTTGCTCTCTATCCTGGCCAAGGCCTTGGGGATCGGACTGGCCGTGGCGCTCCTCGAGGAAACGGTATTCCGGGGCGTATTGTTCGCGGCCGCCCGGAGGCTCTCGGGTTACGGGGCGGCCATCGCGATCAGCGCGTTCTATTATGCGATCCTGCATTTTCTCCGCAGCCGCTGGACCGGCGATCCCGCGACGGTCGGCTGGGACACCGGCTTTCGCATCGCGGCCGACGGCTTCGCCCATCTGGCGGCGATGACGCCCGATTCGTTTCTCGCCCTGTTTCTGGCCGGGATGTTTTTGGCCTGCGTCCGCGTGGCCCTGCCGCGGGGCCTCGGCTACTGCGTGGGCCTGCACGCCGGCTGGGTGTTCGTCATCAAGACCGCCAAGTCGCTGACCCATGCGGTGCCCGAGGCCCAAAGTTCCTTTCTCGTGGGCAGCTACGACGGCTTTATCGGCTATCTTTCCTCGGCCTGGATCGCCGTCCTGATCGTGATGCTCCTGATCGCGCTCCAGCCGCTCGCCACCCGTCGGAGGAATTCGGAATGCTGAGCGCCGCCACGGCCCTTCCACAAACATGAGCAAGGACGAACTCTTCAAAAACCCTCAGGACTTCATCGCGGTCTTCGACTTCGGCCAGGAAACCGCCGCGGTCTTCGACGACATGCTGGAGCGTTCGGTGCCCTTCTATGCCGAAATCCAGCGCATGATGGGCGAGATCGCGGCGGATTTCGCGGTGGCCGGAACCCGTCTTTACGATCTCGGCTGCTCCACCGGCACGACCCTGCTGTGGCTGGACCGAATGGTCGCGCCCGAGGTCGCCTTCGTCGGCGTGGACGCCTCCCCGGAAATGCTCGACCGCGCCCGGCAAAAGCTGCGCGAGCGCGGCTTTTCTCGCCCGCACGAACTCTTGTGCCTGAACCTGGACGACGGCGTGCCGGTCGCCAATGCCTCGGTGGTGGTGATGAACCTGACCCTGCAGTTCGTCCGTCCGCTATACCGCGATCGATTGATCGCCGGCATCGCCCAGGGCATCCACGAGAATGGCTGTCTGCTCTTGGTGGAAAAGGTGCTCGGGCAAAGTTCCACCCTGAACCGGCTGTTCATCAAGTACTATTACGAATTCAAAAAGCGCAACGGCTACTCGGAAATGGAAATCGCCCGGAAACGGGAAGCCCTGGAGAACGTCCTGATTCCCTATCGTTTCGAGGAAAACCGCGAATTGCTGCTTAGGAACGGCTTCAAAACCTGCGAGGAATTTTTCCGCTGGTACAACTTCTGCGGAATGCTGGCCGTCAAATAAGGCAGGTTCCGGATTGATGAAAAAATGGCCTGGGTGCTCAAGAAAACCTGTCTTCTGGCCAATACGATTCCTGGCGTATCCGGTACGATAATAGGGGTCGGAAATCGACGGCATTTTTTCTTCCCAAAGCTCATGGCCACAGCCCCAAAACAGACGATACGGAAATTGCTGCCCCTGCAAAAAGGAACCATCGTCATGTGGAACGATATGAAAGGTTTCGGCTTCATCCGCCCGGATGATGGAGACGAGGACCATTTCGTCCACATCAGCGCCTTCAAGAAAGGCCTGGATCGCCGTCCCGAAGTCGGCGACGTGGTCCGTTTCCGGCCCGCGGACATCCCCGGGAAAAAACGGGCGGCCTTCGCCAGGATCGAAGGCGTCGATTACAAGCCGCCCGAACCCAAGCCCTTCGCCTTGATGCCGAGGCAAAGATCCTGGGCGACCAACCTCCTGATCCTGACGCCCTTGACACTCTCGGGCTTTCTGCTGGTGCGCGCCAAGAACCCGATCCCGTTCTTCTCGTACTGCATTTTCAGCATCCTGATGCTGTTCGTCTACGGCGCCGACAAGACTCACGCGGCGGTCCGCAGCTGGCGGATACCGGAAAGCTATCTGCATATCATGGAGCTCATGGGCGGCTGGCCGGGTGCCCTCATGGCCCAGAACGAATTCCGCCACAAGACCCGAAAATCGCTCTATCAGTTGATATTCCGGGGAATCATCGCCCTCCATCTCGCGGGCTGGGCGGGCTATTACGTCTGGAGCTTCACCCATCACACCCTCTGAGCCTCCGCGCCGCCCGCTCATCGCGATGGGCCGCTCGCTTGGCAGACTGTGACGGACCTCCCGGTACGGGCAGAGCGCGGCGCTTTCCCTGGCCTACCCTTGGCGATCTGCCCAATACTCCCTCATCGGATACGGTAAACAGGGCGGCTTTTAGGTCCTAGGCGGTCCATTGGTCTTGGATCCCTGTGCCGGGTTTTCACGGACATAGGCCATCACGGGCAATCCGGAAGCTTCGCGGCGCCGCTCCTAGCCAGAACCGAAGCGTAGAGCCAACCCTCGGGAAGCCTTCGTGGAAGAATCTTGGCTTGAAACGCTTTTCCAGCGTTTACATAAATGTATATGTAATAGCTTCTCTTCTTTCCTTCTTAATATAGTTATTGCGCCGATTTCTCTGAGTTAAGCCGTTTTTTATTGAAGCAACAATAACTTATGAAATTATAATCCTGTGAAGAAAACACGGCTCTCATGTGTTCTCGTTGTGGATAACCCAGCTTCCTTAAGCTTGGTTCGTTTTCGGCACAGGCTATACACAGTTTTCGGAGGGCGTTTTCCAGTCGATGTATGCTTCAGCTAGGGCCCTATGGCTAGGACGTTTCGGCTCGATGTTAGGGTCCACGGCGCTAGCTTGGAAACGTTTCCGCTTACGGCTTTTTTCCTGACGTACAATGATTTCCTTACATCTCTTCGGGGTAGATTTATTTAAGGCATGACGATAGCGCCGCGGCTCAGCAAGGTCGGGAAATTCGGAATCACTCTGGCCGCGATTGCCGTGACTTTGGCGGGAATTTATATCGCGGCGGGCTTTTTCCTGGTGCCCTACCTGGTCCATACTCAGGTGCTATCCGGGATCTCGAAAACGATCGATGCGGAGCTCAGCGCCGAAAGGGTGGCTATCGACCCCTTCGAATTCACGATAACGGTGAGCGGCCTTTCTCTGAAAGACCGGGCCGGGCGGGAACTCGCGGCTTGCCGGGAGTTGACCGCGGGCCTTAAAGGCCGGGAATCCTTGGCTGAGCGACGGCTGATACTCGCCGGACGGTTGGTCGAACCGACGGTGCGTCCGGAACTGGACGCGCGGGGCCGGCTTAATTTCGCGGCCCTGGCGCCGCGGGGGAATAGCGGTGGCGGCCTTCCTTTTTTGGTGACGCGCTTCGCCGTGGAAGGGGGGCGGATCGAATTCAAGGATGCCTCCCATGGGAAGCCCTACGCGGTGGTTTGGGACGGCGTGTCGGCCACTCTGGAAAACTTCGCTCCGGGACCGGATCAGAAAGCCGCCTTTCATATCGCCGCGCGGGGAGACCATCGGGAATTCTTATCCATCGAGGGTCGCTTGTCACTCTCGCCTTGGGTTTCGGAAGGCACGTTGGAACTCTCGGAGCTGGATGCGGCGCCTTGGCTCGACCGCCTGGCGCCCGATCTTCCCTGGCGGGCCCGATCCGGCAAGCTCGGGGGCAAAGCCCGGTATTTCTTGAGCGCCGGTGCCAAGACCCGGTTCGAGATCGGCGCCGGAGAAGTGCGGGGCGAAGGCTTGGAGCTATCCGCGCCTGGCGGCGGAGACTTCTGGGTGAAGCTCGGTTCGGTGTCGACCGAGGGCGTGTTCTTTTCCTTGGCGGAGCGGCGCTTGAAGGTGGATTCGTGGGAAATTCGGGAGGCCGCAAGTCCCTGGTTGAAAGTCGCCGCCGTGGGCGCAGGGCTTTCCTATGACATCCCGGAGCAGCGCCTCAAGGCGGACTCCGCGGTGATCATAGACGCTCGCTCGCCGGGTTCGCCGGAATCCGAACTAACCGGGCCGGCAAATCCAGCCTCCGCCGATCCGGCGGAAGGTAAAGCCGGCGAAAATTCCCTTCAGGCGGCGGGAACAGAACTCCGTCCGGCCCGGATCGGGCAGCTTCGGATTTTAAACCTCGACGGCTCGCTCAAACAGCGGTCGCTGGCCATCGAGTCGGCGGCCTCGGATCGGGCGGAGCTTGATGTCCGTCGGCTGCCGGGCGGAAGCTTACAGGTGCCGGGACTTCCGGCCCTGCCGCTCGGCACGCTGGATCGGGACGCAGCGGCGCCGTCCTGGCACTTTAGGATCGCGGACGTTCGCCTGGACGGCTATTCCGTGAGGTTCTGGGACGAGACCGTGGAGCCGCCGGTGAAGCTGAATTTCACGCCCGTGACCTTGCAGGTCAAGGACTTCAGCACCGAGCAGGGAAGCCTCTTCACCTATCGCCTGGACACCCGCATCGGCGAGCGCGGCAAGATCGAGGTGGATGGACAAGCGCGGCTGGCTCCCTTGCAGGCCGATCTCCGCTTCGGGGTCGACAAGCTCTGGCTCCGCTCGATCCAGCCTTACTGGCAGCAGTTGACCGGCATCGACCTGGTCCGGGGACGGCTCAACCTGTGGGGCGACATCACCGTGCTGGGCGATCCGGAGTTGCGGTTGGATTATTCCGGCGGCGCCGACATCGTGGATCTGGCGACGGTCGACCGACGGGAACGCAAGGATTTCATCCGCTGGAAGTCGTTGAAGTTCGACGGGCTGGTGGTCAACACCCGGCCCAGGCGCGTCAGCATCCGCACGTTGAGCGCCGAGCACGCCCATGCGCGGGTGTTCATCGCCGCCGACGGCGAATTGAACCTACTGAAGGATCTGATTCCGGTCGGTTCGGGCACCCGGCCCTCTCAGGGCCCGCCGAGGAAAGAGCACGAGGGCGAACGCTGGCCCGTCGTCATCGGCGCTCTCAGAGTCGTGGATGGCGGCATGGATTTTACGGACCTGACCCTGAGGCCGAGTTTCGCGGTGGATATCCGAAGTCTGAACGGCAATGTCCGGGGCCTCTCGTCCCAGGAAAAGGCCAAAGCCGAGCTATTCCTGGAAGGCCGCCTCAATCACAATTCTCCCGTGAGAATCTTCGGCCGGATCAGCCCCTTCAGCTTTCGCGACCATACCGATGTCACCCTGGCGTTTCGTGGCGTGAACCTGACCACGCTCTCGCCCTATTCGGGCAAGTTCGCCGGCTACCGCATCGAGAAGGGCAAGCTGGATATGGATATCCGCTACAGACTGCACGACCGCGTCCTGGAGGCGGAGAATCGGATGGTGCTGGACCAGCTGGTGCTGGGTGAGAGGGTGGACAGCCCCAACGCGACGACCCTGCCGGTGGATTTGGCGGTGGCGCTGTTGAAGGACTCGGAGGGCAAGATCGACATCGATCTTCCAGTCAGCGGCAGCCTGGACGATCCGAAGTTCAGCCTGCGCAGCCTTTATTCGAACGCCTTGACCCAGTTGTTCGCCAAGCTGGTCAGCTCGCCCTTCGCGTTACTCGGAAATCTCGTGAGCGGCGGGAGCGAGGAGTTGGACTACGTGAAGTTCCAGCCCGGAGACGCATCGCTCGGGCCTGACGAAAAGACCAGGTTAAGCAAGGTGGCCGGCGTGCTGCGGCGGCGACTGGGTCTTAACCTCGATATCAAGAGTTTCGCCGATCCGTGGCAGGACCGGCTGGCTCTGGCGGATAAGGCTTTAGCCAAACACCTCAAGGAGTCACTCGCGGCGGAACGGCGCGCCCTCGGAATTTGGACGCGCGGTCCTGAGGGACCCGAGCTTTCCGATGCCGATTACCGGCGCCTATTTACTCATTATTACCAACAGCATTATCCGGATTCGCCGGAGATCCGAGCGCTGGCCGGCCAGGGCCAGCCGGTGCTGAACGGCGCGTCGCTGGAGCGGGCGAAGCATAGAGTGCTGGAGCAATGGAGAGTGAATGAACTTGAACTGAGGCTTTTGGCTCAGGCCCGCGGCGAGAGCATCCGTGATTATCTGGTCCGCGAGGGTGGGCTGCCGGATCGGCGCATCTACCTTTTGGATGTCAAACTGGCATCGCCGGGAGACAGGGAGATCAAGGCGTTCTTGAACTTGAGCGCGTCCTGATCGAGGCCCGCCTCGCGATGGGACCGTTAGGCGGCCTCTCCTACTCGTTCGAACGAAACTTCTGCTATGAAATATCACGACCTTCGCGACTTCATCCAGCGCCTCGAAACCTTGGGCGAGCTGAAGCGTATCGCTTACGAAGCCGATCCTTACCTCGAAATCACCGAGATTTGCGACCGCACCCTGAAAGCGGGAGGGCCAGCCCTGCTGTTCGAGCGGCCCAAGGGCTCCGAGATGCGTCTCCTCGGCAATCTGTTCGGCACCGCGCGCCGGGTGGCCTTGGGGATGGGCCAGGAATCGGTGGAGGCGCTGCGGGACGTGGGGAGGCTTTTGGCCTTTCTCAAGGAGCCGGACCCGCCCAAGAGCGTGCGGGACATGTTCGACAAGCTGCCGCTGTTCAAGCAGGTCTTGAACATGCCGGCCAAGGAAGTTCGCCATCCCGCCTGCCAGGAAATCGTGCTCGGCGGCTCCGACATCGACCTCGGCCGCTATCCCATCCAGACCTGCTGGCCGGGGGACGCCGGGCCGCTCATCACCTGGGCGCTGGTGATCACCAAGGGGCCCCACAAGGAGCGGCAGAACCTCGGCATCTATCGCCAACAGGTCATCGCCCCGAACAAGACCATCATGCGCTGGCTGGCCCATCGGGGCGGGGCGCTGGATTTCCGCGATTGGCAGAAAGCCCGGCCGGGCGAGCCCTTTCCGGTGGCGGTGGCGCTGGGGGCCGATCCCGCGACGATTCTCGGCGCCGTGACGCCGGTGCCCGACACCTTGTCGGAATATGCCTTCGCGGGGCTCTTGCGCGGCTCCAAGACGGCGGTCGCGAAGGGCTTGATCTCCGATCTGCAGGTGCCCGCCAGCGCCGAGGTCGTGCTGGAGGGCTTTCTTTATCCCGGCGATACCGCGCCGGAAGGGCCGTTCGGCGATCATACTGGCTATTACAACGAGGTGGAGGAATTTCCCGTCTTCACCATCGAGCGCGTGACCCAGCGGGTCGACGCGATCTACCACAGCACCTACACCGGCCGGCCACCGGACGAACCCGCGGTGCTCGGCGTCGCGCTCAACGAGATCTTCGTGCCGATCCTGCAAAAGCAGTTTCCGGAAATCGTCGACTTCTACCTGCCCCCGGAAGGCTGTTCCTACCGCCTCGCCGTGGTGAGCTTGCGGAAGCAGTATCCGGGGCACGCCAAGCGGGTGATGTTCGGGGTCTGGAGCTTTCTCCGCCAGTTCATGTACACCAAGTTCGTGATCGTGGTGGACGATGACGTGAATGCCCGTCATTGGCCGGATGTGATCTGGGCCATTACCACCCGCATGGACCCGGCACGGGATCTCACCTTGATCGATAATACCCCCATCGATTACTTGGACTTCGCCTCGCCGATCTCGGGCCTGGGCTCCAAGGTCGGCTTCGACGCCACCCATAAATGGCCGGGCGAAACCCTTCGCGAATGGGGCCAGCCGATCGTGATGGATGTGGCGGTTAAGAAGCGGGTGGATGAAATCTGGGCGAATTTGGGCATCGTCTAATAGGCCTAGCTGTGACATTTTGGCTATAGACCTGTCCTAAATTGGAAGAGACCGGGCTTGAGCCTGCTCCTTGCTCAAATGGTATTTGTTTTGCTTAAGCCTTCATCGGCGATAGAAGAAACATTCTCTGGGGTGATCGGCGGATCGTTTCACTAATGACGGTTCGCTCGACGAATCCCGGTTCCGGTAACCCAAAGCGTCTATTTAGTACTTCCCGATGATTGAGAAACACCGCTCCAGTATGGCTCGCTCAGTCGCGCTACTCGTCCCGATGTTACTGTTGTGCCTAGTGTCCCCGGCGACACGGGCTCAAAATGAATTAGCCCGTCCTCCCATCAAGGAATGGCAAAAGACTCTGGACGAGGCGGAGAAGGACCTGGCGCAAGCGGAAATTACCGATTCTCGGCTGGAATCCTTGCGCGGACAGCTCATGGATTTACGGACGCTGGCACAAGCGGCGGCGGCGGCCGCGGCGCAGCAGGCGGAGGTGCTGCGCAGCGACCT
>CADDYU010000161.1 GCA_902810705.1 Methylococcaceae bacterium | reverse complement strand
TTCGCCAACCCATCGCCATGACGGCGATTTGAGCCCAAGCGTCGCACGAGCCGCGCGGGCCGGAGTCGCCGCAAGCCCATTCCGAGCTCCCTCGTACGGATGGCTACCGGCCCGACCTGCCCATTCGGAAAACATAAGCGGCTTCCATGGCAGGAATCGAGGGAAGAATGTCATTGCGGAACGGTCCTTGGCGCGTGAATATGAAGCCGTGTCCCTCTTGACAGCCACAACCAAAGCGGGTCGCCATTTTTTGGATTACCGCGGAAGCGGACGGATAAGGAGGATGTCCCAATGACCCAGGCTTCCATTTCCCCTGAGCAAGACGACGAAGCGACGGTGAGGCCGATCGCCATCGTCGCCTTCGACGGCGTCGAGATCATCGACCTGACCGGACCGATGGATGTCTTCGCCTTGACTAACCTCGGCTTGCAGCGGGCGGGAGTCGGACAGGAAAACGCCTATCCGATCCAGGTATTGGCGAAAAAGCCGGGACTGGTCACGACCTCGGGTGGTCTCAGGATCCATGCCGACAGCGCCTATTCCGACATCGATGATGGCATCGACACCTTATTGATTCCGGGCTCGCCGGACGTGGGCGCCGTGCTGGCCGATTCCTTGTTGCAGGATTGGGTTCTCGCCATGGCCACCCGCGTCCGGCGGCTCGTTTCGGTCTGCACCGGCGCCTTTCTGCTGGCGGAAACGGGACTTCTCGACGGGCGGTGCGCGACCACCCATTGGGCCTATTGCGACCGGCTGGCCGCCGATTATCCGAAGGTCACGGTCGAGCCCGACCGGATCTTCCTCCGGGATGGGCTGATCTCCACCTCGGGCGGCATCACCTCGGGCATCGATCTGGCGTTGTCCCTGGTGGAAGAGGACTGGGGCCGGGAGATGGCTTTACTGGGGGCACGCTACATGGTGGTGTTCCTGAAGCGGCCGGGCGGCCAGTCCCAGTTCAGCGGCTATCTGGTGAGCGAGGCGACCCATCGCCCGGATTTGCGCGCCTTGCAGATGTGGATCATGGAGCATCCGGCGGAGGATTTGCGCATCGAGGTGCTCGCCGAGCGGGTGGCCATGAGTCCCCGCAATTTTGCCAGGGTCTTCCAGGAAGAAACCGGCATGACCCCGGCCAAGTTCGTCGAAAAGGCCCGGGTCGACGCCGCTCGCCATTTCCTGGGCGCCAGCAATCACCGCATCGAAACCGTGGCCGTCGTTTCGGGTTTCGGCGATCCCGAGCGCATGCGGAGGGCCTTCATCCGCCATTTGGGCGTCAACCCGCAGGACTATCGCGCCCGATTCGGGCTGCAAGGTCTGCAACCAGCGCCTATAGCGACCGAGAGTTACGATGCCGCGGTGAGGGCCTCGCTCACTGCCTTTTAAAGGTCCGCGCCAGGATTCTCGTTGTTCCTGCCACAGCGGCGGGAAGCTCGGTCCCAAGCTCAATGAGGAGGTTCGCCATGTTTGCATTCCACGAAGGTCCGCCGGTGATCGAGCACGCCAGCCTCGTGATCCATCGGTCTCCGGAAACGATATTCCGCTTCATCGGCGAGCGCTTCTTCGCCAACTATCCGCGCTGGTCGCCGGAAGTGCAGGCATTGAGGCAAATCGGTTCCGGCCCGGTGAGGGCGGGGACGCGTGCGCGCCAGGTGCGTGTCGATCTCGGGCATCGGTCCGAGTCGGTCTTCGCGGTAACGATCTTCGCGCCCGGTCGGCGGATTCGCTTCGAGGGCGTGTCGTCCCCTTACCGCTGCGACTACGAGCTCAAGGAGATTTCCCCCAAATCCTCGACGCTGATCTCTTTTACCTTCGAACTCTCGCGGCTCGAGAGGTGCCTGCGGCCGTTCGAAAGCCTGATCCGGGACGCGATCCGCGACGGGGTTGAACGCACCGTGTGCAATGTAAAGCGCCTGGTCGAGGCGGAAACGGACGAATACGCCACCCCACACACGCCCGGCCACATGCCCCCGGTGGAAGCACCGAGGCTCTACACCCGTCCGGGTGTCAACCTGCCCTAGGGAGTCACAATCAGATGAGCGCCCCACTGATCGACGGCCATCGCCTTCGGACGAAAATCCTGCGCCAGATCGAGGAGGACCTGATCCGGCTGAAGCGGCGAGCGGGCGAGGTCGGGGCCATCCCCGTGGCGATGCTGATGCGCAACACATTCCTGGCCTGGGCCGGCCAGCAGCGGAACCACCCGGCGCCGGCGAACGGCCGCTGGCCCGAGACCGGGCCGGGATCGGCGCCGTTCTGGCCGGCGCGGGGAGCCCTGCCGGGATCGCCGGTTGCCGACCTGCCCCGCAGCTTAGCTCGCCGCGACCGAGACTCATATCAACAAACCGGACCCAACGGAGGGTCACACCATGAACATTCTATTGCTCTCAAGCGCCTACAACAGCCTGACCCAGCATGCCCATGTGGAACTCAAGGCCTTGGGCCATTGGGTGGGCGTCGCGGTCGGCACCACCGGCGAGGCCATGCGTCAGGCGGTGCGGCAGTTCCAGCCCGACCTGGTGCTGTGTCCGATGCTGGCCCAGGTCATTCCCCGCGACATCTGGCAGCGGCACACCTGCATCATCCTTCATCCCGGGATCGTCGGCGATCGCGGCGGCAATTCGCTGGACTGGGCGATCCTGAACGAAGAAACGGAATGGGGCGTCACCGCGGTGCAGGCGGCGGACCACGTGGACTCCGGTCCGATCTGGGCGACCTACGAATTCAAGATGCGGGCGGCGAGCAAGAGCGGCCTCTACCGGGACGAGGTGACCCGCGCGGCGGTCAAGGCCATGCTGGTCGCGGTCAGGCGCTTTGAAAGCGGCTTGTTCGTGCCGGCGCCGCTGGATTATTCACGGCCGGATGTGCGCGGCCGCTATCGTCCCTTCGTTAGACCCGAGGACCGGCGAATCGATTGGCAAGGCGATCCCGTCGCCACGATCCTGAAAAAGATCCGCTCCGGCGACGGCGCCCCCGGCGTGCTGGACGAGATCGAGGGGCTTCCGGTCTACCTCTACGGGGCGCATGAGGAAGGCACCCTGGTCGGGAAGCCGGGCCAAATCATCGCCCAAAGGCACGGCGCGATCTGCCGGGCGGCGGTGGACGGAGCGGTGTGGATTTCTCATCTGAAGCGGAAGGGGGATCATCCGGAGGAATATTTCAAGCTGCCCGCCGCGATGGTCCTCGGGGAGCAGTTGGCCGAGGTGCCGGAAGCGCCCATCGCGATCCAGGCCGAGAGCCCCGCGGCGACCTTTCGCGATATCTGGTACGAGGAACACAACGATGTCGGCTACGTCAATTTCCGCTTCTACAACGGCGCGATGGGGACCGACCATTGCCGTCGCCTGGAAGAGGCGATGCGCTACGCGCGGCAGCGCCCGACCCAGGTGATCGTGCTGCTCGGCGGGCAGGACTTCTGGTCGAACGGCGTCCACCTGAATCTGATCGAAGCCGCGACGGACCCGGCCGAAGAGTCCTGGCGGAACATCAACGCCATGGACGATTTCGTGTACAGCCTCCTGACCGCGACCGATCATCTCACCATCGCGGCGCTGTACGGCAGCGCCGGCGCCGGGGGGGTGATGATGGCGCTGGGCGCGGACCGGGTATTGGCGCGCGAGGGGATCGTCCTCAATCCGCACTATAAGGGCATGGGCGGATTGTACGGGTCCGAGTACTGGACCTACTCGCTGCCGAAGCGGGTCGGCGCCGAGCGCGCGGAGCAACTCACCGAGCAGTGCCTGCCGGTCAGCGTCCGGGAAGCCAAGGCCATGGGGCTGATCGATGACATCGTGATCCAGGACGACCTCGGGATCGGCAATTTTGGCCGATTTCGGCATCAGATCATCCGCATGGCGGAGAATCTCGCGCACAGCGAAAACTTGGCCGCGCTGCTCGAGCGGAAGCGGGCGGAGCGCGAGGCGGACGAGGCGCTCAAGCCGCTGGAGCACTATCGGCTCGAAGAACTCGCGGAAATGAGGCAGAACTTCTGGGGCGACGACCCCAGCTATCACCTGGCGCGCTCCGCCTTCGTGCGCAAGCAACCCCGGCCTGGACATCTGAAGTGCGCCGTCGCTCTCGAAAGCGCCTGTGAAAACCTGCGTTCAGACGAGGTAAAACAAGAAATGTCCGCACACCGCCATGCTCGGAGGCCGCTCGGGTGGGCGGAGCATCCGAGGGTCGCCTAACCCTTAGTCGGACAGGGTATCCATCGCGCAGCTTCCAAGCAGGATAGAAATGCGGTTAAAGGTGGGCGACGCGTACCTTAACGGGGGAATAGGGCGGGTTATCGATGATGCCGCGTGTCCGGTGGCTCTTTTTCATCGTGGCGACTGAACGCCGGACAGCGATAGATACTCAGCATCGATTTGGCGACGCGTACCCTGCCGGGCTTGAAAAGTCCGCCGCGTTATTCCGCCACGAGGACACCCGAGCCGCCCATTTCCTTCGGAAGGTCCTTCATCCTCGGCAACCCGTCCTTGATGGGCAGCTTCGTCTCCTGATAGTTGACATGGACGCCAGGGCGGTAGGGGAAGCCCGGAATGACCGCCGCATACACGTCGGTGAGTCCCCAGCCGGGATGCTCGGTGAAGATGTGGCCGCCGCAGGTTTTGCACCACTTGCGATAACTTCTCGGCGTCTTGTGGTAAGTGCCGATGTTGTCCGCTCCGCGCGTGATCCGCACCGCTTCGGGTTTCCATAACGTGAAGGCGTTGACGGGTCCCGCCGACCAGCTTCGGCACGATTCGCAATGGCAATAGCCCATCGCGGCCGGCTCGCCGCTGACCGTGAACTGAACCGCGCCGCAAAAGCAGCTGCCCGTGTAAGTTTTTTCGTTGTCCATCGATGCACCTCCATGATGAGGACGCGACGAGAGCGTCCCGAGCGCAACATTCTTCCAGATTTACTCCGGAAAGGTAGGGAGGGACTAGGATACTCCCGTATCCGCCTAAGGGGTGCGTCTCATTCGGCGCGGTACGCCAGTTAATTATTGCGGCCTTGCGTGGGCTGTCCAGAGTTTGAAGGCGCTTCAATCGCTCTCCTCTACGGCTGGCTACCGGCCCGCCATACCCCTTCCCGAAGATAAAAAATACGTAATACGTGTGTGAAGCGCGATTGCCCTCGTTGCGATCTGCAAGCATTAGTTTACAGTTATGTACGCATGTTCCTCTGCGTTATACGTTCGGGGGCGCTTTCCAATTGCCCTCGTGAAGAGCAAGGCGGAAGCCATGCAATTTCTTATTGGGCCCATATGGAGAATCTGTTTGAACTTTTCTGAGCTACCTCATCATACTCAGTTATTTCTTGGCGTCATTGGTCTATTGGCCTTATATTTTCACCTCTCATATAGTGAGAAAACCCTAACTTATGGTCCTACCATACTCACAACTACAGGTATTTTTGCCACCTTTTTAGGTATTGCGCTTGGGTTGGCCGACTTCGATACGAAAAATATTCAAGCCAGCGTTCCTGCTCTACTAGCTGGTCTAAAGACAGCCTTTTGGGCTTCTGTAGCTGGAGTGGGCGGTGCATTAACTATCAAATTTCGGCACCTTTTCTTCGGGATGAAACAGGAAGTCGCTGGGTCTGGTATTGACGGAGAAATCACCATTTCTGATCTAGCAAAATTATTGCAAAGTATCCAGCAAGCTCTGGTTGGTAATGATGATTCAACCTTAGTATCACAACTAAAATTATCGAGACAAGATATCAATGATCGTCTCGATGCTCTAAAAAAGGCGCAACAGGAAGCCTTGTTGAAACTCTCGGAAGTGGGCTCCAAAGCTCTGATTGAGGCTCTACGGGATGTCATTAAGGACTTTAACGCCAAGCTCACGGAGCAGTTCGGCGATAACTTCAAGCAGCTTAATGAGGCGGTTGAAAAGCTTTTGATCTGGCAAGAGCAATACAAAGCCCATATCGAATCTATGACCGAGCGCCATACTGAGATTATTGGCTCCATGAAAACGGCGTCGGATAATTATAAGAAACTCGTAGCTGAAGCGGCGTGCTTCACTACGATTTCCGCTGACCTCTCGGATCTTCTGACCTCCTTAGAAACACAGAAGCAGCAATTGACTGGCATGTTGAAATCTCTGTCTGACTTGCTCAAATCGGCTTCAGGAAGCTTACCTGAGATAGAGAATAAGGTAATGGAATTAACCGAGCAGCTTGCCAGATCGGTGATAGCTAATCAAAGGGAGGTTAATAGGGCAATAGCTGAAAATGTCCAGTTGATCAGAGCATCAATTCAGGGAGTCGGACAAGACTTTTCTAAGATTAATCAGGATTTCAACAAACATCTTGGAGAGATGGCAGAGAAAACCAACAAACAGATTTCTGTTTTAGATGCTGCTTTAGCGGAAGAGTTAACTAAGTCTCTTGAAAGCTTAGGGCGGCAACTTGCTGCGTTATCGGAGAAGTTTGTCAGTGATTACAGTCCTCTTGCCGACAAGCTCCGGGTCATAGTCAATATGGTGAAACAATAAGATGGCGTTAGATAATATTTTTGGAAAACAGTCCAAGTTAAGCCCTGCTAAGGAAGAACACTGGATACCTTTATCGGACTTAATGACGGGATTGATGATGAGGTTTATGCTAGTCGCTATCATTTTCATGGTTAAGGTTGAAGACGATGCAAAGAAGGTAAAAGATATTGCTCTTATCTATGATGAAATGAGGGCTCAGCTTTATCAGGACTTGCATTCGGAGTTTGAGAAGAATTTACCTGACTGGGGGGCTGAATTGGACCGGGATTTAACGTTTCGATTTAAAGAGCCCAGTGTATTGTTTGATACCGGGAAGGACAGCTTGAAGCCGAAATTCATTCAGATTCTCAATGAATTTTTTCCTCGTTATGTTCGAATTTTGAGTGCCGACAAATACAAAAACTCAATTGAGGAAATTAGAATCGAAGGTCACACTTCGAGTGTGTGGAATGGCAGCACAAACATTAACGAGGCCTACTTTCTCAATATGGCATTATCGCAATCAAGAACAAGAACCGCTTTGCAGTATGTTTTAATGCTGCCCCAAGTAAAGGAACAGCAGACTTGGCTTAAATCACATTTAACGGCCAACGGGCTGTCATCATCCAAGCTTATTTATGATGCCAATGGAATTGAAAATAAAAATGCCTCCCAGCGCGTGGAATTCAGAGTACGAACCAACGCAGATGCCCGTATTTCTGAAATACTAAAAACAACCCAGCAATGAGACTGCCTAATTTTTATGAGTTTGAGCCCCTGAATTCCGCCAAAGAACGGATGGGAATTCCACGGAATGTTTATGGAAGCCTAACCGTGCCGATTGCTGTAGGTCGTTTGACTGAGTTGGAACTAGAAAAACTCACTTCTCCCAATGGACTCGATATCTCAGGAGATGAACTCACTATTCTTCCCGATGGGACGTTGGCGTATAAAAATAGCCGCGTTATTCTCTACATTAGAGACATTACCGTTTACAAAAAAGATGAAGAAATTCGGCCAAGATTCCATTTGGCGAACTGTGCGACCTTGCAGCAGATGCGAGAGTACAACCGATTTGATAGGTATGTGGTATCAGTAAGTACTAATGGGTGGTTTGACATAAATGTAATTGACTCGGGAATAACAAGAAAAATGACTTGCGAATTATATGTATGTCAAAATTGCTTGAATTTGCTCAACTTTGATGGCTTTATGATGAAATGGTCACAATCCGAGAGGCTTTCTTTCGTTAGGCACTTCAAGATAGATAGATTTTTTGAGAAATACCTATGCTCCCTTCACCATCAAATTCCAAAATACAATTCTGACAATGCTCCATTAGATATCTATTCTGACGACTTTGAGGAGATCAGCCAAAGAGTTAGAAGTGACTGTAGGTGGTGTTGTCAGCGGTGTGGCGTTAACCTATCTGAACCGGCAAATAGAAAATGGCTCCACGTGCATCATAAAAATGGCCTGAAACACGATAATGCCAGGGATAATCTCGAAGCTATTTGTATCGGCTGTCACGCAGAAGAACCCAATCATAGACACATCAGAAATAGTCGTGATTACAATGAGTTCTTCAGGGAAAAGTATCGTTTTTGAGCCTAATTATTTGTTTTTTGACTTGCATAAGGCTCATTTAGTCCTCATGGGGCGGAATACGGGAGTACCCTATTCCGCCCTACATCACTTGGCCAAATGAGCGCGGGAACGCGCTATCCAAGATAAATCGGCTAGTGCCGCTAATTGGATCGGCCGGGCGATGTGACCGGGATTGCCGATCGTAAAAGAACCCTCCGCACCAGGTCTGTTCACCTGATTTCTCAATCCAGCCTCTTCCTGAATCTCAATACCGCCACCGTCAGCATGATTCCGGCGAACGCCAGGAGGGCGCCGACTTCCGGAAGCAATTCGGCCAATTCCGCCCCGCGCAGCATGACGCCGCGGATGAGGCGGACGAAGTGGGTGAGGGGGAGGACTTGGGCGATGGCCTGCGCGGCTTTCGGCATGCCGTCGAAGGGGAACATGAAGCCCGACAGGAGGATCGAGGGCAGGAAGAAGAAGAAGGTGGTCTGCATGGCCTGGAACTGGGTCTTGGCGAGGGTGGAGATGGTGAGGCCCATGGTCAGGTTGGCGGCGATGAAGGCGAGGGCGGCGAGATACACGTCGGCGAGGCTCCCGACGATGGGGACGTGGAACAGCAGGCGTCCGAGCAGCAGGATCAAGCTCACCTGGATCAGGCCGATCGCGACGTAGGGGATGATCTTGCCCACCATCAGCTCGACGTTCTTCACCGGCGTGTTGATGAGGAGTTCCAGATTGCCGCGCTCCCGCTCGCGGACGATGGCGACGGCGGTGAATAGCACCATGGTCATGGTGAGGATGACCCCGATCAGGCCCGGCACGACGTTCACCGCCGAGCGGCGCTCGGGGTTGTAGTAGTTGCGGATCTCGAAAAGCGGCGGTCGCGGGTCCGGGGCCGGCTGGGTCTCGTAGCGCAGCGCCAGGCCGGTCAGCTGGCGGGCGGCGGCCAGGATCAGGGGATCGGAGCCGTCGATCAGCAGTTGGGCGGCGATCCGGTCCTGGTCTTGCAGGCGCGCGGCGAAATCGGCCGGGATGTAGATGCCGACGGAAATCCGGCCTTCCCGCAAGAGGTCTTCCAGGTCCTCGGGCGTGCGCACCCAGGCGGCGATGTCGATGACCTGCGAGGCGGCGGCGTCCTGGGCGAGGATGCGGGATAGCTGGGTGCCGGACTGGTCGGCGACCGCGGCGCGCAGATGGCGCACGTCGGTGTTGATCGCGTAGCCGAACAGGGTGATTTGCAGGATGGGAATGCCGACGATCATGCCGAAGGTCAGGCGGTCGCGCCGCAACTGGCGGATTTCCTTCTGCATGATGGCGAAGAGGCGCGGCAGGCTGATCATGCGGGGGGCTTCCGGTAGCCGCCCCGGGTGGCGGACACGAACACGTCCTCGAGATTGGCGTGCGTGGCGCGCGCCTCGAACGGCTGGCCGTCCAGCGTGGAATGTAAATAGCCGAGCGGGTCGGGCAGGGCGCGGTCCAGCAGCACCCGTAACCTGAGGCCCAGCTGGGTGACGCCTAGGACCTCGGGCCGTCCCGCCAGCAGCCGGCGGGCCGCGCGCGGATCGGCGCAGTCCATCTCGATGACGGTGGCGTTCAGCGCCTGCTCCAGTTCCTGGGGCGCGCCGTCGGCCACCAGCCGCCCCCGGTCCAGAATACCCAAGCGATGGCAGCGTTCCGCCTCGTCCATGTAGTGGGTGGACACCAGGATGGTGGTGCCCCGCTCCGACAGCTCGAACAGGTTTTCCCAGAAATCCCGCCGGCTTTGCGGGTCCACGGCGCTGGTGGGCTCGTCCAGGAACAAGAGTTCCGGCTCGTGCAGGGTGGTCGCCGCCAGGGCCAGGCGCTGGCGCTGGCCGCCGCTGAGGGTGCCCGCCCATTGGTCCAGGAGGTCCTTCAGGGCGTATTTTTCCGTGAGTTTCTCGATGCGCGCCCGCGCCTTGGGACGGGGGAGGGAATAGATG
>CADDYU010000160.1 GCA_902810705.1 Methylococcaceae bacterium | reverse complement strand
CGAGCGCAAGCAGCACTTCCCGCATGATGCGGCCGACGCTGGTTTGCGATGCGAGGTGGGGGGCTGGGGTGACGGGAAAGCGCATTCTGGAGTTCGGCGGCGATCAACTCCGGCCGGGAGTATCGCTCGTGGCGTGCTGGTCGGTTTTTTCCGCCCGCTTCCGCCGGGCCCGCTCGATGGCCTGCCGGATTTCGGGCACGGCGGATTTTTCCAGGTTCTCCTTCTTGCGGCGGGCGGCTTCGGCCCGTTCACGGGCTTCCTCGGCCTTACGAGCTTGCCGAGCCTCGAAACGGCGGCGGGCGCGATCGGCTTGTTCCCGCTCCCGCTGCTTGGCTATGGCCTTGCCCTTGGCCGCCCTGAAGTATTGCACGAGCGGGATATGGCTGGGGCAGACCACGTCGCAGCAGCCGCATTCGATGCAATCGAACAGCCGGTGATCGAGGACGCGCTCGAGCTGGTCCGAGCGGCTGTACCAGTACAACTGTTGCGGCAGGAGCTGGGCCGGGCAGACCTCGGCGCAGGCGCCGCAGCGGATGCAGGGCTGCGCTGGTCTAGAGCCGGCGAGTTCGCCGCGCCCCGCCACCAGGACGCAGTGGGCGGACTTGACGATGGGCAGCTCGTCGCTTGGCAGGGCGAAGCCCATCAGCGGGCCGCCCAGGATCAGCCGTTCCGCCTCGTCCGTGTAGCCGCCGCATTGCGCCACCAGGTCGGCGATGGCGGTGCCGAGGCGGACTTCCAGGTTCTGCGGCTGCCGCACGCCCCGGCCGGTGACGGTGACGATGCGGGAGGTCAGGGTTTCGCCCAATACCACGGCCCGGTACGCGGCGGCGACGGTGCCGACGTTGTGGCAGACCACGCCCACATCGGCAGGAAGGCCGCGGGCCGGAACCTCCCGGCCGGTCAGTACTCGGATGAGCTGTTTCTCGCCGCCGGTCGGATATATGGCGGGGACGGGCACGACGGCGATACGGTCGAAGCCGCCTTCCCGCAGCGCGCGCTCGGCGGTGGTCAGGGCTTCCGGCATGTCGCTTTCGATGGCGAGCAGGCACCGCTCCGCGTGCAGGATGTGGCGGAGAAGTTCGGCACCTTGCAGGACTTCATCGGCGCGATGGCGCAGCAGGCTGTCGTCGCAGGTGATGTAAGGTTCGCACTCGGCGCCGTTGACGATCAGGGTGTCGATGCGCCGGCCGGCCGGGGCGAGCTTGACGGCGGTCGGAAAGGCCGCGCCGCCGAGACCCACGATCCCGGCTTGGTGGACGCGCCGAAGCAGTTCCTCGGGCGGATGCTCCCGATAATTCGCAAGACCTTCGATTTCGACCGCGGCGTCTTCCCCGTCGGCCTCGATCACGAGGCACGGGCCGGCGAGGCCGGAGGGGTGAGGCAAGGGAAGTTCTTCGATGGATCGGACCCTGCCGGAGGTGGAGGCATGGATCGGCGGGTCCAATCGCTCATCGCCCCCGGCGATGAGCTGGCCCTTCAGCACCCGGTCGCCGGGCTTGGCCCCGGGTGCGGCAAGGCGCCCGTCGCGGCGCAGCAGGGGAAACACCAGGCGTTCCGGCAGCCGGGCGGCCCGGAGGGGCAGCCGGGTGGATTCCTGCTTGTGCCCGTCCAGGCGCAGGCCGCCGTGGAAGCTCCAAAGCTTGGGGAAACTCATGGGCGGACCGCTCCGGGTTCGGGCCAGCGCCAAGTGGCGGCGGTTTCCCTGACGGGCGCCATGCGAATGCAGTCCACCGGGCAGGGAGCCAGGCACAGCTCGCAGCCGGTGCATTCCGCGGCGATCACCGTGTGCATGAATTTGGACGCGCCTAGGATGGCGTCCACCGGGCAGGTCTGGAGGCACAGGGTGCAGCCTATGCAGGCGGCCTCGTCGATGACCGCCACGGCCTTGGGCTTCTCCGTCCCGCGCGCTGTATCCAAGGGCTTGGATTCCACGCCCAAGAGCTCGGCCAGGTTCTTGACGCCGTCCTCGCCGCCCGGCGGGCACTGGTTGATGTCCGCTTCGCCCCGGGCGAGGGCGACGGCGTAAGGCCGACAGCCGGGATAGCCGCATTGCCCGCATTGGGTTTGCGGGAGCATGGCGTCGATTTTGTCGACGAGCGGGTCACCCTCGACCTTGAAGCGCCGCGACGCATAGCTCAATAGCAGACCGAACAGGGCAAACAACAGGCAGACGGCGAGTAGGGCCAACATGACGGATAAAGAGCTCAGTCTTTCACGAGGCCGGAGAATCCCATAAACGCCAGGGAGATCAAGCCGGCGGTAATCAGGGCAATGGCGTTGCCGCGGAAAGGAGTTGGGACATCGGCCGCGTCCACGCGTTCCCGCACCCCGGCAAACAGCACCAGAACCAGGGTGAAGCCCAAGGCGGCGCCGAAGCCGTACAGGAAGGATTCAACGAAGCCGTGCCGCGCCTGCACGTTCAAAAGGGCCACGCCCAAGACGGCGCAATTGGTGGTGATGAGCGGCAGGAAAATGCCGAGGACCTGGTGGAGCAGGGGGCTGGTCTTGTGTACCACCATTTCGGTGAATTGGACGGCCACGGCGATAACGACGATAAAGACGATGACGCGAAGGTATTCGAGCCCCCAGGGCTCCAGCAGGTACTTGTTGGCGAGATAGCTGCTCACAGAGGACAGCGTTAGCACGAAAGTCGTCGCGAGCCCCATACCTAAGGCGGTTTCCTGCTTCTTCGAGACGCCCATGAAAGGGCAGAGTCCCAAGAACTTCACCAGCACGAAATTGTTGACCAGGCTGGTGCCGACCAGAATGAGCAAGTAGTCCTTCATCGGAAGCACGGAGAGGGATGGGCGGGAAGGCGAAATTCTAAATAAGGGCAATGACTTGTCAACGAGAACAGCCTAGATTCGAAGGGATTCCGAAGGGCCGGCCGCGATTTGGGCCGTGCCTCGCAGCCGAGCGATGTCCCAGTGGCTTATGGCCCAAGCGAGGATGTCCGCCGTGGGGGCGAAGGCCAACTCGGCCGGCGGGTTTTGCTTCAGCAGGAACAGCAGGCGGTACAGGGCGGCACCGGGATGGCGGGTTTCCGCGGCGGGGGCGAAGGTCTGCTTGCTGAGTTTGCGTCCGCCTTCATCCACCAGGATGGGGATGTGGGCATAGCTTGGGGTGGAAAAACCTAGCCGTTGCTGGAGGTAAATCTGCCGGGGCGTGGAATCGAGTAGATCGAGTCCCCGGACGACCTCGGTCATGCCCTGTTCGGCGTCATCGATCACCGTCGCCAGGTGATAGGCGTACACTTGATCGCGTCGAAACAGGATGAAGTCCCCTATCTCGGCCGCCAGATCCTGCGTGACCGCGCCCTGGAGCTTGTCGGTAAACGAGATGCGAGCCCCCTCGGTGACGATGCGAAGTGCATGCGGCTCATGGGAGGCTTGCTCTCGCCTGCTTCGGCAGAAGCCTGGATAGACCGAGGAGAGGGAATTTTCGCCCGAGGCCGAGCCAAGCGCTTTGCGGGAGCAGGTGCAGGGATAAACCAAGCCCGCCGACCGCAGATCGGCCAAGGCGGCGCGATAGCGCTCCGTCCGCTGGCTCTGGTAAAGCACCGGGCCGTCCCAATGCAGGCTCAGTGTTTCCAGGGCATACTGGATTTGGTCAGCAGAGTTGGGAGCGGTTCGGTAAGGATCGAGATCGTCGATCCGCAAAAGCCAGCGGCCGCCTCGGGCTTTGGCCTGAAGAAACCCGGCCAGCGCGGTGTATAGGGATCCAAGGTGCAAAGGGCCGGTCGGCGATGGCGCGAAGCGGCCCCGGTATTCGGCGGTCGGCGTTGGAGGCGATGCAGGATCGTTCACCTCGATAGGCTGCGGAAAACGGGTTAGTTGACCTGTTTCTCCCGAATTTCGTCGAGGGTCTTGCAGTCGATGCATTGCGTGGCGGTGGGACGCGCCTCCAGCCGACGTAAACCGATTTCGATGCCGCAGGTCTCGCAATAGCCGTACTCGCCACGCTCTAGGTTTTCGAGAGCTTCCTCGATTTTCTTGATGAGCTTGCGCTCCCGGTCGCGAGTCCGCAATTCCAGACTGAATTCCGACTCCTGGGTGGCTCGATCGTTCGGGTCTGGAAAATTGGCGGCCTCATCCTGCATGTGATGCACCGTGCGGTCGACCTCTTTCATAAGTTCCGCTTTCCAGTTCTGTAAAATACGGCGGAAATGCTCGACCTGAGCCTCGTTCATGTACTCTTCACCTTTCGCGGGCTGATAGGGCGTGAAGCTGAAAGGTGTTGAGTGAGTCTCGGCTTTCTTGACGATGGACATCCGTTAACTCCTAGACCAGGTTCAAAAAACCGAATATTACTAGCAGAAAAGAAAATTTAGAGCAACCGAACCGGGAACTTTCGTGTTAAGAGGGAACCCGGCCCAAACAGCAAAAGCCAAATAGATCAAGGACGAAATCTCTGATGCGCATCGCCGAACGAATTCGCGAAATAAGCCCTTTCTTCGTCATGAAGATATTGGCTGAGGCCAAGGCCCTGGAGCGGCAGGGCAGACGGGTCATTCACATGGAAATCGGCGAGCCGGATTTTCCGACTCCCCAATTAGTGGTAGAGGCGGCATTGGCGTTTATTCGAGCAGGAGAGGTCAAGTATACTCCGAGCGCTGGATTGCCCGAATTGCGAGAGGCTATCGCCGCTCATTATGAGAGGCACTACGGAATTCAAGTGCCGGCTGAAAGAATATTCATTACGCCGGGCGCCTCGGGTGGTTTGTTGCTGAGCTTGGGATTGCTGCTGGACAAGGGTGGCCAGATCGCCCTGGCCGATCCAGGCTATCCGTGCTACTCGAATTTTGTCCGAGTCTTCGACGGTATTCCATGCCTCGTTCCGGTCAACGAAACGACCGCATTTAACTTGGACGTCGATTTGCTGCGAAATGTTTGGAATGACCGAATGACAGGGATTGTTATTGCCTCACCGGCCAATCCGACGGGAGCCATTATGGATCCCCAGGTTTTGAAAGGCTTGCTGGATTATGTCCACAAACACGCCGGTTACGTCATTTCCGACGAGGTTTACCATGGGCTCGAATACGGTGAATGCGGCTTCCACGCGCCTACCGCCTTGAAGTTTTCCTCGCGTGCCTTAGTAATAAATAGCTTCTCAAAATATTTCGGTATGACCGGCTGGCGGCTCGGTTGGGTCGTAATGCCCGAGGAATTAATCGAGGGTGCTGAGCGGTTAGCCCAAAACATTTTCATATCAGCGCCGACCCATTCACAAGTGGCGGCGCTGGCTTCATTCTCCGAAGAAAATCTGTGCGAACTCGAACGAAGACGTCTCTTATTTCGAGAGAGGCGTGATTTCTTGTGCCAAGGGCTCGAGAAAATAGGATTTAGTATTCGGGCCAAGCCTGAAGGAGCTTTTTACGTTTTTGCTGATTGCAGCCGGTTTTCTAGAAATAGCTCCGAGTTTGTTATGGACTTGCTGGCTGAGACAGGAATAGCTGTTGCCCCGGGGCTAGATTTTGGAATCCATCATTCCGAACGTTATCTGCGCTTTTCCTATACCTTGCCAGTCGCGGAGCTTGCCGAAGGATTGGAGCGAATCGAAGCCTTTGTTCAGAGAAGGGCGCCAGCAGTTCCTCTTAAATTGGAGAAGCTATGCTAGACTGACTGGATAGGGCGTGGCACTCATATAAATAATTTTCCTAAAAAGAATTGCGGAAGGGAGTGGCTGGCGACATGTATACAGTTTGCTGTGGGTTGCCTGAAATCCTTTTGGATCAAAAGGCTCCTGAAGAATCGTTCCCGTTTCGAGTGATGGGCCAGTACTTACCGCTCTACCAAAAGTTGGTTTTATGTAAGCCATGCTATCTTGTATATGGTTAATCAAAAGCAAAAGATGAATAAACAAAGTTCTTCGATATGGGGTATTCTAGGGAGTTGTCTGTTTTTTTTGGGAGGCTGTGAAACTGCGCCATTGGCACCCAATGTGGAGCCGCCGACCGAATATACTTATATTATCGGACCAGGTGACAACATTGAAATGTTCGTTTGGGGAAATCCAGAAATAAGCCGTACCATTCCAGTTCGACCGGATGGCAAGATTAGCGCTCCACTGATTGAGGAATTGCCAGCCTCGGGAAAAACGCCGTTTCAACTGGCCCGAGATATCGAGCGAGAACTGGGAAAATTTATCCGAAACCCTCTGGTTAGCGTGATCGTCTCTGGCTTTGTCGGCCCTTATAGCGAGCAGGTGAGAGTCGTTGGACAGGCAACAAAGGCGCAGGCCGTGCCTTATAAAGAGAATATGTCTCTGCTCGATTTGATGATTTTAGTGGGAGGAGTGACCGATTATGCGGCCGGTAACAGGGCAACGATAATTCGCACGGTCAATGGCATACAACAGCAGTTTCGGGTTCGGATAGACGACTTGCTGGAAGATGGCGACATTACTGCCAATGTAAATGTATTGCCGGGCGATATTTTGATAATCCCAGAGGCTTATTTCTAGCTTTTTTACGTGGAGAGATGATGTATGCATAATCTGATAGAGGAATTGTTGGGTTATGTTCAAAGTGCGGCTCGATATAGATGGGCTGCCGTTATAGTGGCGTGGATGATCTGTGTGGGGGGATGGATATACATTTCACAAATGCCTGATCATTACCAAGCAAACGCCAGAGTACATGTGGATACCCGTTCGGTGTTGCGTCCGCTCATGGCCGGATTGGCAATTCAGCCGGACGTCTCGGGGCGCATCAGATTAATGTCCAAATTAATGTTCAGCCGCCCGAATCTTGAAAAGGTCGCGCGAATGACGGATCTGGACTTGGGGGTCAAAAATGACTCGGGGATGGAGGGACTCGTAAGCCGCCTGCAATCATCCATGATCATTGCCGGGGGAGAAAGTGATTTGTTTACTATCGGATATCAGGACCCCGATCCTAAAGTGGCGAAGAAAGTTGTTCAGGCCCTATTGACGATATTTGTGGAGCAGACTCTGGGTGAATCGCGTGAGGATTCCACGACGGCTCAGAAGTTTTTGGATCAACAGATTAAAGAATATGAAACGCGCCTTCAGGTAGCAGAAAAGGCTGTTGAGGAATTCAAGCGGACTAATTATGGGCTTCTGCCGGGTCAAGGCGGCAATCTCTATGAGCAGCTAGGAGGGCTGAATGGCAACTTAGAGGAGGCGAAAATGGCTTTGCAAGAAGCTATCAACCGGCGCGATGAGATCAAACGGCAGTTAGAAGAGGATGAGCCTTCTTATTTTGATTATAGTAGCCAAGCCGCCGCGGGGCCCTTGGATATGCGAATTCAGACGCTGCAATCACGGTTAGATGAACTGTCGCTGAAATATACCAAAGGCCATCCGGAGGTGATCGCCGTTAAAGCCAGTCTTGCCGAACTGCTGCAGCAAAAGCAGCAAGAGGCAGCGGCTCCAAAAGAAGAGACAAGCCCTCCACCGGGGGCGGCAGCAAATCCTGTTTTTCAGCAAAGAAAACTGGCCCTTGGAGAGCAGGAAGCCAATATCGCGTCGCTTAATTCACGAGTCAAATTGTATGAAGAGAAAATAGAGAGCTTAAAGAAGCAAATGGATGACAGGCTCAAGGTAGAGACCGAGCTACAAAACTTGAATAGGGACTATGAGACCGTCAGGGCAAACTATTATCAATTGTTGCATAGACGGGAACAAGCCAGGATGTCTGAGAATGTCGAGCAGAATACCGACAGCGTCAAATTCAGGATTGTTGATCCTCCACAGGTACCCACCAAACCCGCCGGGCCCAAGCGGATTCTTTTGTCAACCGGGGTTCTATTCGGGGGGATTGTGGCGGGTATTGGCGTTGCGGTTTTTCTTTCCTTATTGCGACCTCCCTTTACGACGACTCAAAAGCTGCGTGAGATAACGGGTCTGCCCGTATTAGGGTCAGTGTCCATGAATTGGATCCCAGAAATAAAAGAACAGAACTGGCGGAAGTTTTTGAGCTTTGCCGCGTCATTGGCGACTCTCTTTTTGGTATTCGCAGGTGTAATTGCTCTGGAAGCTCGGGGTTACCATCTGCCGTCCTTCATTTAACCGGGAGTAATGGGCGTGAGTATTATAGAAAAAGCCCTAAATAAAGCTTTGGGGCAGGATCGACCTGTCGTTCCGCCATTGACTGATAAAGCTTCTCTCGATGGCGATTCGAAACCGAGTCAGTCGGAGCCACGATCCAACTCGCATGGAGAAAGTGCGTCCAATATTGTTACGATCGACTGGGCGGCCCTTAAGGCGAAGGGAATGCTAATTCCGGAGATGGCCTCTACGCAATTAGCGGAAGAGTATCGGGAAATCAAACGGCCGTTGCTGATGAATGCCTTCCCGGACGAGAATAACGGAATCGAGCGTGCCAATTTGATTTTAGTGACCAGTAGCGTTCCGGGCGAAGGCAAAACCTTTACCGCCATGAATCTCGCCCTCAGTATCGCCATGGAACGTGATAAATGGGTGCTTCTTATCGATGCCGATGTGGCGAAGCCATCCATTGGAAGCCTCCTAGGAAGACCGGGAGACCTGGGGCTGACCGATCTCTTAAAAGACAAGGGTATCGGTTTCTCCGACGTGGCGTTCAAAACCGATGTGCCTAATTTAACGGTCCTGCCGGCTGGCCGGCAGGACCGACATTCAACAGAACTATTGGCCAGCGATGCCATGAAGCGCTTCGTTAATGAATTATCGAACCGCTACTCGGACCGTGTAGTTATCTTTGACTCTCCGCCCTTGCTGGCGGCGACCCAAGGCGCCGTGCTGGCGAGTTTGGTCGGGCAGGTGGTATTGGTGGTCGAGGCTGATTCGACGCCTCAGTATATTGTCCAGGAAGCTATCGCAAAGCTTTCATCTTGCGACGTTATTGGCTGTGTCTTGAACAAGACCAACCAAGGATTTGCGTTTAATTACTACAATTACTTCTACGGTTACGGCTACGGCAATTATGGGCATGGGCAAAAGGCTCAAGTATAACGTTCTTGGTTTATTGCTGGCCCAGAGCCATACGATAAAAAATATTACTTTGGTAGTGGCCTTGTTTAATTTTGGAAATCGGGCATTCGGCGAGAATTTAATTATTCAACCACTATTAGTAGGTAGTGAGCAGTATTCCGATAATATCTTTCTGGCGCCAAGCGAAGGCGCCGATATTTCAGGTGTTCCATCCAGGCAGAGCGCTTTCGTGACAATGTTAGCACCGGGGATTTCCGTGAGCCGCAGAGGTCCTTGGATGATTGACTTGAATTATTGGCTTCAGGGGCTGTTTTATGCAGGATCAGCCTCGTCTGCCAGATTTACTAATCAGCTGACGATGAGTTCCCATGGCGAGTTGCTGGACAATTCAGTGTACTTGAACGCGAGCAGCACTATTGGTCAGTATAACAATGCTGGAGCCTTCGGGAGGGGTGTTTATGCGCTTGATACGATTTCGCGCACGGGGAATACGAGCACGTATGAAACTGTTCGGATTAATCCTTACTGGACACCCCATTTCGGTGGTTATGTGAACGGAGCCGTTGGCTTGGCCTATGCCTATACCTCGGCGGGTGGAGGTGGCTTCAATAGCTCCAACTCCGTTGGAGAGTACGTAAATCTTTATAGCGGCAAAGAATTTAAGCTGCTTGGGTGGTGGGCCAGCTTTTTCAACCAAGATATGTTCAGCGGAGGAGACGCTAGTTCAACTATTAGTAACGACTTAACCTATCGAAATTATAGTGGCCAGTTGCAGTATCGCTTGCTCGAAGATTTGCAGCCTTTTGTCCAGGCTGGCATGTATGAGAACAGTTTTGCTCAGGGTAATACGGTCAATGGGGCCACAAATGGCAGTTACTGGAATGCGGGATTGATTTGGACGCCGAGCCGTAAAACCTATTTTCAAGCCGGTGCGGGGACCAACAATTATTTTGCGACATTGCGCTGGGCGCCGTCGCGAAGAACCGATCTGGTATTCACGTTCCGGGATAGCGATGTAGGCGGAGTTTACGGAGGCTATGGAGGCTATGGCGGGATAGGAGGATATGGGGGTGTCGGAGGTTATGGAGGTGTCGGAGGTTATGGAGGTGTGGGCAGCTATGGAGGTATAGGCACCTATGGGCAAGGTGGTGGCGGGGGCTA
>CADDYU010000159.1 GCA_902810705.1 Methylococcaceae bacterium | reverse complement strand
TAGGCGGCGGCAGGCGGCCTTCGATTTCGTCCAGTTCGGTATGGCAGACGCCGCAAGCGGAAACCCGAATCAGCACCTCGCCGGGGCCGGGCTCGGGCACGGGCCAGTCCGCCGATTCAAGGGGCGCCGGGTTGTCGGCGAGATTGACGGCGCGGTTCAGGATCATGGCTTTCATGGTGGAGTCCTCGGGCGGAAAGCGGAGCGGTGCTCCTCGGAATTACGACAGAACGACGCCCGCGCCGGTTCGTTCAGGTCGCCGCCCGGCTTCGCTCCGGATACCAGCGGCTGGCCGCGGAGAACAACGCGGCGGTCGCCAGCATCAGGCCGGCGAAGAACCAGAAATAGCCGGCGCCGGCGAGCTTCGAGCTGCCGTCGGGATTTTGGATAAAGAAGTTCACGACCCCCGTGAACAGGTTGCCCGCGGCCACCGACACCAAGAAAAATGACATGACGAAGGATTTCAGGGCCTTGGGCGCCTGAGCGTAGGAAAACTCCAGGCCGGTGATGGACACCATGACTTCGGCGGACGTCAGGATGAGATAGCCGAGCAACTGCCAGCCGATGGACGGCCGCCCACCAACGTCAATGGCCTGCTGCACCCAGGCGGCCAGGACGAAGGACAGCCCGGCCAGGAACATCCCGACCCCGATCTTCCGGAGAGCGGTCAACTGGATGCGGCGCTCCAGGCGCGGGTAGATTCCGTAATAGAAAAGCGGCGTCAGAATCATGATGAGCAGCGGGTTGGCCGCCTGGATCTGCGACGGCAGCACCGGGACGCCGAAGAGCTGCTGATCCATCTTGCGCGCCTGAAGCACCCAGGACGATCCGGTCTGGTCGAACAGCGCCCAGAATACCGCGACGAAGGCATAGATGACGCTCAGCCGGCCCAGGGTGCGGAGGCCCTCGCCGCTCAAGACGGTTCGGAGAAAGATGGAGCCGCCGGCCGGTACATGGGTGAAACGGTGGCGGCCGGCCCAGAAAATCGCCGTGGCCGTCAGCATCAGTAGGCCCGGCACGGCGAACGCCACCGCCGAGCCATAGCGTTCCAGCAGCCAGGGCGTGAGCAGCATGGAAGTGAAGGCGCCCAGATTAAGGGCGAAGTAGAACCAGCTATAGACCCGGCTCAGAAGATGCCGGTTGGTGTCGGCGAATTGATCGCCCACGTGGGCCGAAACGCAGGGCTTGATACCGCCGGCCCCGAGCGCGATGAGGCTTTGCCCGAGCAGCAGGCCGGCACGGGTGTCGTCCAGGGCCAGGGCCAGATGGCCCAGGCAATACACCAGCGAGAGGGCGATGATGGTGCGGTACTTGCCCAGCCAGCCGTCCGCGAGTAGCGCGCCCAGAATCGGCGTGAAATAGGACGCCGACACGAATAGATGAAACCAGCCCTTGGCCTCTTCTTCAGTCATCGGCGCCGGCCGGCCATCGGCTCCCATCAGGTACTGAGTCATGAACACCACCAAGACCGCCCGCATTCCGTAATAGCTGAAGCGCTCGGCGGCCTCGTTGCCGATGATGTAGGGAATGCCGGGCGGAAGCCCCTTGAGGGGCAAAGGTTCGGTACGGTAGGAGGTCATGGCGATCGGCTCTTCCAGGATTCCTCTATTGTAGAGGCGGCAAGGCCGCTTGCCGATAGCGCCTCAAGCTTTAGATTCCCTCTACCCGCCGCTCCGTGAGACGGAGTTTGGAAATTTTGTCCAAGTTATTATAGATTTCCATGTCGATGCCCATGTTCTAGATGAGATAAGGGCTCGCTGCATTTCAAGGAGGGCTAATGAAGATTCTAGTAACAGGGGCGACCGGATTTATCGGCTCTGCCATAGCGCATCGGCTGATCAAGGAGGGAACTGAGTTGCGACTGCTGGTCCGTCGGCATTCCGACCGTCGCAATCTGATCGGCCTGGAAGCGGAAGTGGTTGAGGGCGATATTACCGACGCCGCCTCGCTGGCGCGTGCCTGCAGAGGCTGCGATGCGCTGTTCCATGCCGCCGCGGATTACCGTCTATGGACCCCGAGACCTCGCGAGATCTATCGCACGAACGTCGAAGGCACTCGCACCCTGCTGAGCGCGGCGGCCAAAGCCGGCATCAAGCGGGTGGTTTATACCAGCAGCGTCGGAACGCTGGGCTTGCCCGCCGACGGCACGCCCGGCACCGAGGACACGCCGGTGACGCTCGCGGACATGATCGGCCATTACAAGCGCTCCAAATTCATGGCCGAGGAGGTGGTCCGCGAGTTCGTACGGGCGGGGCTTCCGGCAGTGACGGTCAACCCGTCGGCGCCGGTCGGCCCCCGCGACGCCAAACCGACGCCCACCGGCCGGATAGTGCTCGACGCCGCGGCCGGCAGAATGCCGGCGTATGTCCAAACCGGCCTCAATATCGTGCACGTCGACGATGTCGCCGAGGGGCACTGGCTAGCCTTCACCCGGGGCCGAGTCGGCGAGCGCTACATCCTGGGTGGGACAAACCTGACGCTGCGCCAGATACTGGTCGATATCGCCGAGCTGGTTGGCCGCAAACCGCCCGGGATGCGGCTGCCGCACAGCCTCGCGCTGCCAATCGCCCATGTCTCGGAGGCTTGGGCGCGGCTCACCGGCAAGGCGCCGGTCGCCACCGTGGAGGGCGTAAAACTGTCCAGGAAGATGATGTTTTTTTCGAGCGACAAGGCCATACGAGAACTCGGCTATGGCTCGAGACCGGTCCCGCTGGCGCTACAGGACGCGATCCAGTGGTTTCACGAGAACGGCTATTTGGAAGATTTCCCCGCCTTGAGGCACCGGACGGTGACGGTCTGATTCTCGCTGCGCCGAGGCCGGAAAGCGATCGCCCGCTTAGCGCGACAACTCACGAACGGCCGCGAACACCCCCGCCACCACCTGGGCCATTCTCCGATAGTCGAGCGTTTCCGCCGTGTCCGTCCGCGTGTGGTAGTTGGGATTCCGGTAAAAGGCGGTATCCGTGATCATCGCCGCCGGGTAGCCTGCTTCCCAGTAGCTCACATGATCCGAGAAATCGACGCCGGTCAGAAACCGAGGCGCCGCGATCGAATGGACCGGCAGCTCGGTGGCTTCGGCCATGGCCCGCCTGATCTGGCCGACCAGCGAGCCCTGACCCAGTTTTCCGACCACGGCGATGAAGTTTCCGGTGGTCGGATAGAGAAGCGAGAGGCCCGGCGCCGGAAACGATTGGCTATCCGGCGCGTCAGTGAAGTACCCGATCATCTCCAGGGAAAGCATGGCCCGGAGCTTGACGCCGGCCGCCTTCAAGGACTTGGCATGGACGGCGCTGCCCATCTGTTCGCTTCGAAAGTAGGGGGGTTCCTCCAGCGTGTAGGCCACCAGTTCCACGGTCAGGGGCGGATCGCTGCCGGCCAGGAGTCCGGCCAATTCGATGAGTCCCGCCACTCCGCTAGCGTTGTCGTCGGCTCCGGGGTAGGGCCCCGCGGTGTCGTAATGGGCGCCGACCACGATTCGCTCCTTCGAGGCGGGGCCGAAATCGGCCACGACATTCCGGTAGGTCGTGGCGCCGACCCGGTACGGCTGATCGGCCACCCGACCGCCGGCCTGTTCGAAGGCCCCGTGAATATGGGCCGCGACGCGGTCGAGATTTTCCGGGTGGCCCGCATCCCGGGGCGCCAGGGTTTCCGAAAGCATCCGGACATGGGCTTCCAACCGACGCGGGTCCACGGGTAGCGAGGCGGCCGCATAGGTATGAATCATTAGACAGCCCAGGGCGAGGAAGAAGAGACCGTTCGATATTCGGACCACGGATCGTGCGCGGTTCATGGATTTTTCATTCGCGACGCTCCCGAATTTCGGCTGGATGATTTGTCTGTTGGGCATTGTCCTGATCGGGCAGGGCCGGCTCCTTCTCCCAGGGACCCGAAGGCCGATTCAAGGCCTGACCTCGAGGCCATCGTCTCGCCGGACCTGGGTCGTGCCGGTCCGGCTTTTACGTTGGACCCGCCGAATCCCTTAAAAATGCCTCGATCCAGGCATTCACCCGCGGGGCTTCCTCGTGCTGAACCCAGTGGGTCGCCTCCTCGACGAGAATCAGCCGACCCTCCTTACAAAAATCGGCGCTTGGCCGGGCCAATTTCCGCTCCAGGAATGGATCGCGGGCGCCCCAAATCACGAGCGTCGGCACGTTGAGGGGCGGCGCGGCCGAATAGCGTGGCGGCCGGCGCCCCATGGCGCGGTACCAATTGACCATGGCGGTGTAGGCGCCGGGCTGCGACCACGCCTCGCGATACCGCGCAAGGTCGTCGGCCGTGAACGTACCGGGCCGGCTGGTCCGTCGCAAGGTCCTGGCCGGCAGGTACCAGTGCCGCCATCGGGCGAGGGCTTCGGGCACGGCGGGAATTTGCAGGAACAGGATGTACCCGCTCTTGAACCACTGGCTGGGACTCCGCAATAAATGCTTTCGAAACACCGCGCCATGGGGCGCATTGAGAATCACCATCCGCTCCAGGCGCTCGGGAGAATGCTCGGCGATCCACCAGGCCACGACCCCGCCCCAATCGTGTCCTACCAGGAACGTCGTCTGCCGGCCGGCGGCGTCGATCAGCCCGAGGATGTCGGCGGCGAGTTGATCAATCCGGTAAGCCCGAACGCCCTTGGGCTTTTCGCTCAGGTTGTAGCCGCGCTGGTCGGGAACCCAGACCCGAAAGCCCGCTTCCGCGAAATGGGCGATCTGATGCCGCCAGCCATACCAAAACTCCGGGAATCCATGCAGAAACATCAGCAGGGGGCCCGACTCGGGACCGGCCTGAATGACGTGCAGGCGAATGCCATTGGTAACGACAAAATGGCTTTCCATGACCGAAACGCTGGGTTGAATCGATCCATCCCGCCGCGGCTTAAAAAGCGCCGGCGCCTATTCGCTTCGGCAGGCGTCCAGGGCGTCGCCCACCGAAATTTATCGGAATCATAGCGAAATCTCTCGCCCGTTTGCCGTAGGGAATATAGGTTTTCATCGCGGCATCTCTAAACATCAAAGACCTAGGGGCAAGCGGGTCCAGGAAAAATCGTCCAGCTCCTCAGGTAAGTCCTTAACGTAACATCTCAAGTTCCGAGCCCCGTTCGGCGACGCGAGGCTTTCAAAAAGCCAGGTTGCCAAACCAGCCTGCCCCGACTACTCTCGCCCTTAACCCGTAGATGGGCCTTGAGCCACAACCGGAGACTAGCGCCAGGAGCGCCGAATGCCAAAAATCGAGACTATCGAGGAGGATGCATGGCTGTGACCAAGCCGCGGCCGCGCGTGCTGCTGGCCTGGAGCAGCGGCAAGGATTCGGCGTGGACCCTGCACGTGCTGCGCCAGAAAGGCGACGTGGAGGTCGTCGCGCTCTTGACGACCTTCAACCAGGCCTTCGATCGGGTGGCGATGCACGCGGTGCGCCGCGGATTGGTCGAGGCCCAGGCCGAGTCCGCCGGGCTGCCGCTGATCGACGTGCCGCTGCCCTGGCCGTGCCGCAACGACGATTACGAGGCCGCCATGGCCCAGGCCCTCGCGGTGGCGCGTGCCGAATACGCGATCACCCACGTCGCCTTCGGCGATCTCTTCCTGGAGGATATCCGCCAGTACCGCGAGAGCCGCTTGCAGGGCACTGGAATAACACCGCTGTTCCCCTTGTGGGGCTTACCCACGCCAGTTTTGGCGCGCGACATGGTGCGGGGCGGGCTGAAAGCGCAAATCACCTGCATCGATCCGCGGCAGCTCGATCCGGCGTTCGCCGGGCGTTGCTTCGGCAGCGACTTTCTGGACGCTCTGCCGGAAGGCGTGGACCCCTGCGGCGAGCGCGGCGAATTCCACAGCTTCGCGTACGAAGGGCCGATGTTTTCGCGGCCGATTCCCATCCAGGTCGGGGAGACCGTGGCGCGCGACGGCTTCGTGTTCGCCGACCTGGTCCATCTTAGGAAAGAGGAGTGACCGCCATGCGGATCGTTTCCCTGCTGCCCAGCGCGACCGAGATCGTGTGCGCCCTGGGGCTTTCCGATCAGCTCGTGGGCGTCACTCACGAATGCGATTATCCGGCTTCGGTGCGGGACTTGCCCAAAGTGACGCGCACTCTCATTCCGCAGGATGCCAGCAGCCGCGAGATCGACGCCTTGGTCCGCGAGCGCTTGCAGACCCAGCAGGCCCTTTACACGCTGGATCTGGAAACGCTCGACCGATTGCGGCCCGACCTCATCGTGACCCAAGCCTTGTGCGACGTGTGCGCGGTGGCCGAGGCCGAAGTCAACGCTGCCGCCTGCAAGCTCCCCGGCCGGCCACGGGTCCTCAATCTCGAGCCGATGAGCTTGTCGGAGGTGCTCGATACCTTAAAAATCGTGGGCCAGGCGACCGGCCAGACGGCCCGGGCGGAAGCCGTCGTCGCGGCGCTTGAGGCGCGGGTTCAGGCCGTCGCCGCTCGCACCGAGCGGGAGGTCCGGACCCGTCCCCGCGTCGCTCATCTGGAGTGGATCGATCCGCCGTTCAACGCCGGGCATTGGACGCCCGAGCTGATCGAGCTGGCCGGCGGTCGGGACGTCCTCGGCGCTCCGGGACGGCCCTCCCGCAGCCTCCCCTGGTCGGCGGTCGTGGAGGCCCAGCCCGAGGTCGTGACGGTGGCGTTGTGCGGATTCGGCCTCGAGCGCACGCTGCAGGATCTGCCGATCCTGGAGAAGCAGCCCGGCTGGGCCGATCTGCCCGCCGTCCGCCACGGGCGGGTCTATGTCATCGATGGCCATCAGTATTTCAACCGTCCAGGACCCAGGCTGGTGGACAGCCTCGAGATTCTGGCGCACGCCCTGCACCCCGCCATCCATCCGCCTCCGCCAACGGCGCCGCCGGCTTTGAACAAACTGCCCGCGCATTCCCCTTCCTGAACCCGCAGGGTTAGGAGGGGGTCAAGCGGGCGGCGTCCGTGAGGACGCCTTACGGCGCATGTCCTCGCCTTGCGACTGCACGTAACGTTTCACCGTCTCCCGCGAAACATTACCCACGGAGCCGGCATAGTAAGCGCGGTGCCAGAGCACCGGCTTGCCGTAGAAGTGGCGCAACCAGTTCCAGTGCTTGCCCCTCACCCGTTTGGAACTGGCCGACTTGAGATTGTTGATGAGCGTCGAGAGGTTCAGCGCCGGATGGATATCGATCAGGAGGTGCGCGTGATCGGCCTCCGCACCGAATTCCAGCAGCGTACAGCGCCATTCGGACAGGATGTGAGCAAAGGCTTCCTTGAGGTCCGCGATCATCTCGTCGTTGAGTACCGGACGCCGGTACTTGGTGACGAAAACGATATGCAGCCTAATTGAGAAAACGGCGTGAGAAGCAGACTTACGTTGTAATTCCATACTTGCAACCTAACATAGAACGCGCTATGATTCAAGCATGCAGAATGGTTTTCGCTTTCGTCTCTACCCAACGCCCGAGCAGGCATCGATCCTGCTGCGGTGGATTGGCTGCCAGCGCTTCTACAACGCGAAAGTGAGCGAAGATCGCTATTTCCGCACGTTTGCCAGAAAGTCCCTGCAACACGCCGGGCAACTCCCGCCACAGGATCAGCAGTACAGCCACTTCATTACCGAGGCGACACCATGGTTGCGGGAAGTGCCTTCACAGGTGCTCAGAAACGGTGCTGTGCGCTGGAAACAGGCGTATAGCCGCTACTGGAAGAAGCTCGGCGGCCGACCGGCCCTTCAGACGCGCCATGGTACTCAGGGGGTCTGGCTCACCCGCGAATTGTTCCGTTTCGAGCCGGCCGTAGAGCCTGAAACTGGTGAGATCGCCTATCGGCTGCATGTAGGCACGAGAAAGCACCCAGTCGGGATGTTGCGCTACACCGCGCACCGGGCGCATGCGATTCCGGCTTCGATCACGGTCTCGATCGACGCCGGCCGTTGGTATCTGTCCTTCACAAATGACGACAGCGTGCCCGAGCCTTCGGATGCCGAGACAGCCGAGTGGCTGGCTTCGTTCTCAGAGGACGAACTCAAGGCACGTACGGTCGGCGTCGATCGTGGAGTCACCATCCCCTTCATGTGCTCGAAGGGTGCGAGCTTCAATCTAAGCGAGATCCAGCGCTGCCGGATTGCCAGGAAGCAGGCCGCCGCTCGCCGCTGGCAGCGCAGGCTCTCACGCCGGGTCAAAGGCGGGGCGAATCGTCGCAAGGCCGCCCAGCGCATCGCTCGCCTTCGTCGCTACGAACAGGACGTGAGGCGCGACTTCGCGCACCAGACCAGCCATCGGCTTGTCGGCGACCCCAAGGCGCTCCTGATCGTTTTCGAGGCGCTTGGCGTGCAGCGCATGACCCGTAAGCCGAAGGTAAAACAGGACGAGCAAGGGCGCTGGCTTCGTAATGGCGCACGGGCGAAGGCCGGGCTCAACCATGCAATTCTTGGTTCCGCATGGGGTGCAACCAAGACCTATACGGCTTACAAGGCGCGACGGGCTGGCAAGCTCGTCGTGGAAGTAGCACCGCATCACACGTCGCAGGAGTGTGCCCGTTGTGGGCACACTCACCCGGACAACCGGCGCTCGCAAGCCGAGTTCGTCTGCCAATGCTGCGGCCACGTTGACAACGCCGATCACAATGCCGGGCAGAACATTGCCCGGCGTGGCGTGCGGCTGATCCTCTCCGGCGAGTACCGGCAGAAGGCGGCAAAGCGTGTGATGCGGATGCGTCAGAAACAACTAGGGGCGGGCCGCTCCGAAGCCACGCTTGGGGAGATTGCGGTAAGTCGCGGCGCCGGCAACGGCACTGCGCTCGGATCGAAGAACCAAGAAACCCCCGCCTCAACCGCTGCAAGCGGTTAGGTGGCGGGAGTGGTCATTTATGCCCACGCTCGATAAACTAGTTTCAAGCCAGTTTGCACTGGGTATTGCAAGGATCGATCGAGCCCGTAATTAGGCGCTTGCCGACTAATTCAACAATTAAAGATTTAATGCGAGGATGGATATTCCCTCGAGAGCCGAAGAATCCCGCCCGGCTTAAATTTTTCCGACCCGTTTTGGATAATGGCTTGTCTTGATTTTAATGGTTTATTCCGATATTTCAAAAACAATTACATGCCTCTTTGAATCACTTCCGGCAAGGTATTTACCTTATATTCTATCTTTTCCTATTATGGCTTGGTTTTTCAATATTCCCCGCCCGCCAGGATACGCGCTTTCTTGAAAAATCCTCATCCCAAACTACAATTTTTTAAAAACTTCATAATTAATCGCGATTTGGCCGAGTTGCCTTGCAATAGCTCTCGGGCAGCTTAGGGCGACAACGGGTCCTACCGGCTAAGTCCCTCGAACAGCGAGTATCACTTTGTTGGTCCGCAATCTCGATTGCAGGGAGAACTCCGATGCCCATGCTGGCAAAATTTCGCGAATATTTTCAGAACGTGCCCGTCGATACCGACGAATTAAAACAAGAAGTTTACAAACTGCGTTATCAAGTCTACTGTCTCGAGACCGGCTTCGAAGATCCGAACGATTTCCCAGACCGTCTCGAACGAGACGCCTATGACGAGCGCTCCGAACATTACCTTATCCGCCATAAAAGCTCGAACGAGTTCGCCGCGACGACGCGCCTTATTCTGCCCGATTTAAACAGCCCTCATGGGATTTTCCCGATCGAAGAGCACTGCAAGATCGAGAAGAGGGATTTAATCGACGAAATCGATCCCGCTCAAATAGGGGAAGTATCCCGATTCTGTGTTTCGAAAAACTTCAAAAGACGTAAAGGCGAGCCAGGGACCTTAGCCGGTATTCCTACCTTTACCCCTACTCCCTCCTTTTCCGAGGATGAGCGCCGCTCTTTTCCTCTCATCACCCTAGGCTTGATTACCTGCCTGATGAAAATCAGCCTTAAGCACGGCATTTTTTACTGGTATGCCGTGATGGAGCCCGCGTTGATCCGCTTTCTTTCCCAACTGGGAATAAATTTCACGGCGATCGGCCCGGCCGTGGATTATCATGGGCTGCGCAGGCCCTGCTTCATAAAGGTTGACGATCTGCTCGCTAGCGTGAAGGAGAAGAATATCCCCCTCTGGGAAATGCTGACGAATCGGGGAAATTTCTGGAACGACGAACCGGATTAACGCCTTCTCCTCAGCCTGAATTTTTGGCTGGACGACCCGGTCTTTAATCGATCCCCTCA
>CADDYU010000158.1 GCA_902810705.1 Methylococcaceae bacterium | reverse complement strand
GTGGGGGGCGACGGGGCACGAAGGAGCGAACGGGCTTGCGCGGGCTTCGCCCGATTTCCTCTTCCTCCTCCAACTCAGCCTCCAAATCGGCCAATTCACTGTCGAATGCTTCATCAAATTCCGAATAAGCCTCAAAAGATCCTTCCTGAGAGCTACATGGGCACTTCATAACCCACCTCCAATCTGGTTATCTGGATTCCCTCGTTCGGTATCGCGTACGCGAGCGCGTCTACCGCACGGTCGATATCATCTTGTCTATGGCGCGCCGTAATGAGAAAACTGATGCGAGGGCGATGGCCATTACGCCCGCGATGCAGCACCGTCCGAATTTCGCACTGGAGCAGGCGATCGTAGAGCGTTTTCGCATCGAGTCCGGCTGGAGGCGCAAGCGCCTGGACGGGAAATAGTCCGCCGGTGGCAAAAAGGCCGATTTCTTTCAGCCGGTTGCGGAAATGCCGGATGAGTTGCGCGAGGCGCAGCCGCAAGCGGTCGCCAAAATGTTCATTGATGGCCAGCGCATGCTCGGCGGCATGAATGACGGCGGTGGACGGCGGGCTGCAATGCACCCGTGTTTCGCTATTCGCCTCGAAGTGGCGCACCATGGCCTCGCTGCCGGCCAGCACCGCCACGGGCGCCCCGAACCCCTTGGCCAGCGAGCTGACCACGAGCACATCGGGACCGCCAATTCCCGCCCATTGCAACGAGCCACCGCCACCCTTTCCATAGGGCGCATGAGGTCCTGGGGAATGGCCGAGGATGCCGAGCGCCTGAGTGTCATCGATGACCAAGTGACCGCCCAAGGCTCGAGCGCTTTCCAGGTAGGCGCCTATTGGCGCTGGCCTGCCGCAGGCGGGGCAAAAGCCGTCGGCCACGACCCAGGGACGGCGGTGGAGCGGGGCATCCTTTCTCAACCAGTGGCGCAACGCCTCGGCATCGTGATGAGGGAAGCACCGTACGGGAATGCCGCGCGCCTCCGCCCGCTCCACGCCCCAGCGCGCGATGGGATAGGTGCCGGCATCCAGGTAGATCGCGATGCTCCGCCGGGCCAGCACGCCGAAAAGGTCCCAGAACAGATGCAGCGTGGAGGGGCTGAGCATGGCCCGCTCACAGCCCTTTAGATCGGCCAGCGTCTGCGCGACCCTCTCATGACCGGCAGGAAGGGCGAGAGCCATTGGTCTGCCGGTGGTGAGCCGAGGCCAAGGCCGCAGCGATCCGCTGGGGTGGTTAAGGCCCAAGTAAAGCGCGGAGGTAAAGTCGAGCACGGCTGCCTCGCCTCACTCGTCTTCCCTATACCGGAGCAGACGGTTGCGCGTGCGCATCGGTAACTCGCCATTTCCCCTTACTTTCGCTGCGAGCCGCCTGGTCTCTATGGGCGCGGCCGGAGGAAGCATTCCCTGGGCCGGCCGCGCCTCAAGACGGCGCTGAAGCAGCGCGGAGGGTTGCAGATACCGCTCCGCCGCCTCCCGGGTGTCCGTGACCTCCGCGCTCAAGTCCACACCCGTAACTGTCTGATAGGCGTGGATATAACGCTGGATCTCGGGCTTGAAGTTTCTCGCCCAATTCTTGGCCTGGTCCTCGATGTTGTTGATGTCGACCCAGTCACCATAGCGTATGGACAGCAGGATGCGTTCGCCGGTGAAGGCCAGCTCGTGAAAGTGAGTGACCGTTGTATCGGTCCAGCCTTGGGCCCGCTTCATCGCATCCACCGCGCCCATCCAGTCCTCATAGTAACGCACCATGTCGCGCCCACGCAGAAAGTCGCGGATTTCAGATCTTGCCAGGAGCCACTGCATGATCAGCATCTCCACCCGAGCCGTCCAGGGCAGGTCGCCAAACTGGTTATGTTGTCCCTCGGTAAGCAGGAGATGAACCTCCTTGAGGGCGTTGAGCAGCGGGAAGGCGTCGGCGTGGACCGTGGTATCGTTATCTTCCCGATAGAAGACCGAAACCCGATGGAGGAGGTTATGAAAGGATTCGATGAACTTGGAGCGGCTGTCCGCGGATTCCAGCCGAGGCACCGCCTTGCCCACCAGCGTCAGGCCATAATGGTGGTCGTACTCATAGGCGCGGCGCGGCACGCTGAGCCGGTTATGCTCGTCCTGGATGAATCCCCAGAGCAGATTGTTCAACGGCCGTAAGGGATTGATCTCAAGATTCGCCAAAGGATCCCGCTCGCCCCGGCGCCGGTTCTGGAAGCGCAGGGCAATAGCGTTCATGGTCTGGACCAGCATGCCTTCCTCGTGCCAGTAGGACCAGATCAACTCGAGCATGCTGGGGCAGTTCAGGCGACCCAACAGGATCCCCTCGCAATAGGGCAATACCTCCTTCTGATCGCTTCCGTCGTTCTTGACCAGAGTCTCTACGATGTGTCTGAGATAGGGGATCTGCCGGGTCGGCCCGGTACTTATACTGAAGTAAGCCGTCAGGCGCTGCTCAATGTCCTCGATCGTAACAGGCTCCCCGAATCGGCTGGCTTCCTCACTTAATCTTTCATTGAAGAGGCTAGGGTCGAGGAGAGTCACGGTGTTTCCCCTAACCATCACAACGCCAGCTTCCAGAATCAAGAATACCTGGGTCGCCAGTTTGAGTACTTGGTAAGCGTACGGGCCGTGGATCGTAGGGCAACAGGCATTGTTCGCGCTCCTCTCCTTCAACCTGTTCAATGCCTTGCTGCTTGACGCCATCAAATCATTAAAGGGTTGAAAGGCGTCGCCACCCTGGCCTCCGCAAAAAACGCGATCAATAAATTCTTGATAGCGCCTGAAGCTGATGGCTTCCGTCCGATTGCGAATCGCTGCCCAGAACCCTTGGTCATCGGTGGGCTGCGCCGCCGAGCGCTGAAGGATGACTTTGGTCGGGCCTTCCGCCGCACGTCTCAACACCTCGGCGGCTTCGCCTCCCACCTCCACGGTGCCCGCAAGGCGAGAGCCAGAAGAATCGTCCTTCGGTGTAAATCTAACATTACCGCTAATGTCATTGTCAGCCATGGTAGTCTCCTTAAGAATTAAACCGATCCCAGGGCCACCGGTACCTCCGCCCGCCTATTAGGAAGCACCGGGGGATCCAGCGTGCTGCGCAGCGCCCAGTGGGTGAGCAGTCTTGTCAGTAAATTACTTTCCTCTTCAGGGCTTAGCTTTCCTTCAAGCTTGGCCTGACCGATGGCGGCAAACACCAGCGAAGGCGGTGCAGTCAGCATCTTTCTAGGAGACAGGCGCCAGCTTTGCCAGTAAGCGGAAAGACGGGCGGGCTGGCGTTCCTCAGCCCGCATGACCTCGATAAGGGGCTCGCCCCGAAGCGCCCTTGGACGGTGATGGCTCAAGAATCGGATGAAATCCGGAATTCCGGCTTCGAGTCTTTTCACCAGGTTCCACTTTTCCGCATTCAGGTCTTGCCTAGGATAGAAGGACTCCCAAAGGCTCGCTAACCGAGCCCATTGGGGATGCGGATAGAGTGCCTGTCCCATGGCGCAGCTCAGCTTCACGCGGATCCAGGGAAAGGGATGGGGGTCGTCCAGACTCAGGCGGAACACGAAAGCCCGCGGCAGACTGACCACCCCGATGAGACCCATCGTCGAGCCGATTCCGATCCGGGCCACCGACCAAAAATCGGCCACGATCTCCGAAATCCAGCGCTCCCAGAAACGCCAAACGCTGTTTCTTTCAACGCGCTCCAGCCGATGCAATTCCAACCTCAAGGGATCGATGAGATCGAGCAGCGCGGCCGCTTGATGCCCGACCTCGTGCACCAAGGACGAGGCGATGCCGCTGCCCACCATGCGCTCGCGCGGCACCCGGATGATCGCCACCGGATTCTCGCCGCCGCCTGGCAGGCGCGTGCGCGCCCGGCGGATCGCGGCGCCCACGCCGCGGTCCAGATAGCACACCACGGGCGGCGATTGGTAATAATCGGGCAGCGACAAGGCATCGGCCGCTACGATATCAAGTCCAGACAGCCAGACGCCGGTGTCATGCTCGCTGCGTTGGGTGTACACATCCGCGAAAATGTCGAACTGAGAGAGCACGGTGTTGAACCTGAGGCGCAGCAGGGTGAACCGGCGCTGCGCTTCTTCCGGCGTCGCCTCGCGACCCTCCGGCCCCTTTAGCCAGCGAAGATAATCCCGCACCAGTCCGTGCAAATGGCGCCGGCCCTCGGCCAGATAGCGCTCGATGGCCCTTTGAGCGAGGGGTGAGATACTCGCCGCCGGCACCATGGTTTCGTACAGCACCAGAGGCCTCACCCGGGCAAGCCGGGTGAGCAAGGCGCGCGCCTCCTGCAGCAACAACCATGTAGCAGCGGTGTCCATGATGCATTCGCTCCGCTAGACAGTCGCGCCTCATACGCCCAGGAGGACGATCTTTCGGCCGCGGCGAACCCATCGTCCGCTTTTGACTAGGCCCATTCCTCCAGCGGCAGGCCTAGAGGCCGAACTCCGCAGCAAACCCGGAGCATGCTTTTTTGCCGCCTCGATCACCGCCGTCTTCGCGGCGGCCTTTGGATCGGCGTCGGATGGAGAGAGCGCTGCGTTTTGTGCCGCCTCGCCGGCGAACTCTACGAAACGCCTGGCCATTTCGAACTCTTGATCCTCGGGGCTCAAGCCTTCGAGTTCCAGGCCGAAATAGCGGCCTGCCGCGGAGGCCACTTGACCGCCGAGGGCGGCGCCCGCTGGCCCCCCGACCATCGTTCCAAGAACGCTGCCCAATTTGGGTAGGGCTGTTCGGGCGGCGCCTTTCAGATACGAGGTCAGCGCGCGTCCCGTGGGAGACTTCACGAACTGGCCGACGGCGCGTCCGGCTTTCTTGATCAAGTCGCCGAGGAACTGCTCAAGTTCCGCTTCATCCGTCACTTCCAGCAAATCGGCGGCCAGATCCATCTCTGTGGCTTCGTCGAAGACGGCTTCGGTCTCGGGCTCGCCCCAAGCTTCATATTCGAAATCGCTGGCCTCGTAGTCTTCCATTTCAGGCTCGTATTCAGTTAACGTGCGATCGATGTCGTGCATGGCTTACTCCTCATCCAAGACATTGATAAAAAAGAGTTTTGTCGCTCAATATGTAGATTTGCAAGGTAAGTGCCAATTTAAACCATGGAAATTTCGAGGCGATCCGGAATTCAAACGCGAAGGAATCTTCGGAGAAGGCCGCGAGGCGGTTCTTTTGAGCGAAATTGATTTCGCGGAGCCCCAGCCGAAAGGAGGCTCCTGAACGGAGAGTGGCCCGATGGGGACTTAGGCCTTAAGGGCGAAGGACTGCTCGATGGAGCTACGGGAACGGGCCATGGTCGACTGTAACGACGGTCATTTCGCCACCGAAACCGCACAGCGGTTTCGGGTTTATGAGTCGTTTATCGAGACACCGAGGCGGCGGCGTTGGGCGCGCTTCTACGGCCTTTTCAGGGGCGCAACCCGCCGGCAGTCAGGCTCCGAGGGTGAGCAGGGGCCGTTTGCCGGCGCGGGCTCGGATTCGAGCGGAACGGCTGCCTTGGCTATCTCCAAAGCCCTGTCGATCGGAGATCTCCCCAGAGCGGCCTCCAAAGTCGTTCGCATCGTATCGGCGGCCACGGGGCGGCCGAACAAATAACCCTGGGCGGCATCGCAGTCGTGGCGCTCTAGGAAAGCCAGCTGGGTCTCGGTCTCGACGCCCTCGGCGAGCACCTTCAGTTTTAGGTTCTTCGCCATGGCGATAATGGCCGCGGCGATTTCCATATTGGAGGAGTCTAGGGGAATGTCCCGCATGAAGCTTTGGTCGATTTTGAGCTTGTCGATGGAGAAGCGCTTGAGATAGGCCAGCGACGAGTAACCTGTACCGAAATCGTCAATGGCAACCCCGAGCCCTAGAGCCTTGAGGGCAGCCAGTTTAGCCTCGATCTCGGGGCCGCTCTCCATGAGAGCGTTCTCGGTGATTTCCAATTCGAGATGCCGAGGCGGCAGGCCGGTTTCGGCGAGGATGGCCCGGATGCGCTCGTGGAGATCGCCCTGCCGGAACTGGCGCGGCGAGAGATTGACCGCCAGCACATCCAGCGGTAGCCCGGCATCCAGCCAGGATTTCATGCACTCGCAGGCCGCGCGCAGGACCCATTCGCCCAGCGGCACGATGAGGCCGGTTTCTTCCGCCAAGGGAATGAAACGACCGGGAGAAAGGAGGCCCTCGTCGGGAGCCTGCCAGCGCACCAAGGCCTCCACCCCGAAAATCCGGCCACTCGTCAGCGCCACCAGCGGCTGATAGTGCAGGATGAATTCATCCTGGTCCAAGGCGCGCCGTAGCCGGGTTTCGAGCGCGAGCCGCTCGCTGGCGGAGGTGGTCAGCGATTCGGTGTAGAAGTGATACGTGCCTCGCCCGTTGTCTTTCGCCTGGTAAAGCGCGGCATCCGCGTACTGGATGAGCCGGTTGGCATCATCGCTGTCGTCAGGAAAAATGCTGATGCCGAGACTGCCGCCGATGTAAATCTCCTGGTCGCTGGACAACACGAAGGGCGCCGTGAGCTGGCTGATCAGCTTCCGCGCCACGCTTGCGGCGGTCTCGGGATCGGACAGGCCTTCCAGGACCACGACGAATTCGTCCCCGCCCAAGCGGGCTACGGTATCGGTCTCGCGTAGGCACCCACGCATCCGCTGCGCGGCGAGCTGCAACAATTCGTCGCCGATGGTGTGCCCCAGGCTGTCGTTGACGTTCTTGAACCGGTCTAGGTCGAGGAACAGCACGGCGCCGCGAGTCTTATCGCGCCTGGTGCGTTCCAGGGCGTGGGTTAGGCGGGAGAGGAGCAGCAGCCGATTGGGAAGGCCGGTCAGGGGATCATAATGAGCCAAGTATTCCAGTTGGGTTTCCGAGCGCTTGAGGTGGGTGATGTCGGTAAACACCCCCACGTAATTGGCCGCCTTGCCGTGCTCGTTGCGTACCGTGCTGATGTTGAGCCACTCCAGATAGATTTGGCCACTCTTGCGCCGGTTCCAGATTTCGCCCTGCCAGAAGCCGGTGGTGCGGACGGCGTGCCACAGGGTTTTGTAAAAGGCGCGGTTATGGTGGCCGGATTGCAAAAGGCGCAGATTCTTACCCACAACCTCCGCCTCGGTGTATTCGGTAATGGTGGTAAAGGCCGGGTTGACGGCGAGGATGTTGCCATCGAGATCGGTGATGACCACGCCCTCCTGAGTGCTGGTGAATACCGTGGCGGCCTGCCGGAGCCGCTCCCGCGCTTGACATTGCTCGGTGATGTCCGAGGCCACGCCCGAGGCGAGAATGACGTGACCCGCCTCGTCGCGCAGCGCGTACCCGCGGTCGTTGATCCAGCGCAGCGTATTGTCCGGACGAGTGATGCGGAACTGAATATCGTAGCGCCGGCCGTGCGCCAGACCTTCCAAGGCGCTCAATACCTGTGGGGCATCCTCGGGGTGAACCGCCTCCAGCCAAAGCTTGGGATTGGCGTACAGTTCGGCGCAGGAGCGCCCCCAGATCTGCTCGAAGGCGGGGCTAACGTAGAGAATGGATTGGAAATCCGGTGGGATTAGCCAGAACACTTCGCCGATCGTTTCGGCCATCTGGCGAAAACGCGACTCGCTCTCGCACAGGGCCTGCTCGGCGGCCTGCCGCACGCGCCGCTCCTCCATCTCGCGCAGGCTGCGCTCGATGGCCGGACCCAAACGGCCCAGGCGATCCTTGAGGACGAAATCCCAGACTCCCTGCTTGAGCAGTTCGACCGCTTTCTCTTCACCAAGACTGCCCGAGATCAGAATCACCGGCAAAGAGGGCAGCCGCTCCTGGATGAACCTGAGGCTCGCTCCGAAATCCAGGCCAGGGACATTGTAGTCCGAGAGCACGGCATCCCAGCCGCCTTCCTTCAAAGCCTCGTCCAGCGCCTCATGGTTCGCCACTCGCCGGTAGCGGGCCGCCAATCCAAAGAGGCGCAGTTGGCGCTGAATCAACAGGAAATCGGTCTCGCTATCCTCGATGACCAGGAGGTTTAACGGTTTGGTCACGGTCCTCCCTTCAACCGCAGGGCGGTTCGTTCGTGGCTAGCCAGTAAACCCCGAGGCGGGCCACCGTTTGGGCGAATTCCGTGAAATCCAGGGGCTTGCGAACGAAACTATTGGCGCCGTGCTGATAGCTGCCCAGGCGGTCTCGCTCCTCGTCGGAGGAAGTGAGAATGACCACCGGCATGAGATCGGTACGCGGGTCGGCGCGCAGCCGCTCGAGCACCTCGAGCCCCCCGATTCGGGGCAGATTAAGGTCGAGCAGAACCACCGTGGGCAAGCTCGGTCCCCCGCGTGCCGCGAATTCACCTTCCCGGAACAAATAATCCAATGCCTGCTGCCCATCACGGACCACATCCACCTGATTAGCCAGGTTGACCTTGCGCAGCGCGCGCAGAGTCAGCATTTCGTCTTGGGAGTTGTCCTCCACCAGCAGGATTGTCTTGACACTCATTGCGTTTCCTCGTTGTCGCGGTCTAGGGACGGTAGGGAAAAACTGAAGGTGGCGCCCTGGCCCGGCGCGGCGACAGCCCTAATCGAGCCTCCGTGCCGATGGATGATGCGCTGGACCGTGGCCAGACCGATGCCAAGACCTGGAAACTCCTCCTGGCGGTGTAGCCGCTGGAACGGCTGAAACAGCTTGCCGGCATGGGCCATATCAAAACCGGCGCCATTGTCCTTGACGTGGAATAGCCGATGCTCGGCTTGGGACTCTTGCTCGCCGTACACCCGGACCACCGGGGCTTCAGTACCGGCGGTGTATTTCCACGCGTTGCCGATAAGATTTCTCAGCACCACCTCGATCATCCGGCCATCGCCCCGAGCCCTGAGTCCTGGCTCCACGCGCCATGCCACCCGGCGGGTTGGCTCCATCCGCGCCAACTCGGCGAAGATGCGTTCCGCCAGGCTGGAAAGATCCACCGGATCGCGCCGCAATTCACCTCGAGTGCAGCGCGAAAGCTGGAGCAGACCGTCGATCAACTCGCCCATGCGTCGACTGGCGAATATGATTTGATCCAGATAAACGCGGGCTCCCTCGTCCAGGCCTTCGCCGTAATCCTCCACCAAAGCCTGGCTGAACCCGCCCATGGCCCGAAGAGGTGCGCGGAGGTCGTGGGAAACGGCGTAGGCGAAGCTTTCCAACTCCTGGTTTGCCGCCTGAAGTTCGGCGGTGCGCTCCTCGACGCGCCGCTCCAGATCGGTGTTGAGCCGACGGATTTCCTCCTCGGCCCGCTTGCGCAGAGTGATGTCGACGATACTGACAATCACATGGAGTTCTCCGCCAATGTTCACTGGCCCAAGACTCACCTCGCAGGGAAACTCTTCCCCATCGGCCCGGACCGCGTGCAGATCGCGGCCCCGGCCCATGGCGCGCGGCTCCGGATGATGGAAATACTCCGAGACGAGAGTCGGATGGTGATCTCGAAAACGATTGGGCACAAACGCCTCCACCGGAAGCCCGATCAGCTCTTCGGGGGGACAACGAAACAGCTCGTTGGCCCGCCCGTTCGCTTGGACGATCTGGCGGCGGGCATTGACGACCAGCATGGCCAAGGGCGAGGTATCGAAGATCAGCCGAGCGCGCGCCTCGCTCTCATGCCATGCCGCCTCGGCCATGTCCCTGGTCCGGGCATAAGCCTCCGTCTCCAGCGGCACGGCGCGATCCCTTAGCCGCCTATCAGGAGGACTCTGCCCAATTCCCTGCCCTTTGAGCAGGGCGGGTTCGGTGACATCTTCCACACGATGGATGATGTAGGCAACCGCGCCGTCCGCTCTCAGCACGGGGGAATTTAAGAGACTCCAGTAACGGACGGCGGTTCCGCCGCCTGCCTCCTTCGGCATGGAGATATCGTATCTCCGCACCCCTATGGCATCGGCCGAGCGGTCTCGAAGAACGCGCTCCAGGGAGGCTTTCAACTCGCTTCCGCCGGTCGCGTCGGGATTGTCCTGGAAGACCTCGAAAATGACGCGACCGAGGATATCCTTCCGTTGGGTCATCGTGGCGCGAGCATAGGCGTCAGTCACGGCCGCGATACGAAGGTCCGACGTTAAGACTAGAGGCTGTTGTGAACTTTTTCTGAGGCAGGAGTCAGGAGTAGGCATGACTACTCCGACTTCCCGAAAACCGTATCCGAGCGATGTGTCTGACGACGAGTGGGCGTTTGTTGCCCCTTATCTC
>CADDYU010000157.1 GCA_902810705.1 Methylococcaceae bacterium | reverse complement strand
CATTAGGATCGACTTCTTTAATAATGTTAACGCCCTTCGCCTGAGCGGCTGGCAATACCGATTCCACAGCGCTGTCAACGACCGCAGATAACTCCGTGGGCTTTAGTTGCAGCCGCAGATTGCCAGAGGTAATTCGTGACGTGTCGAGCAGATCTTCGATAAGCTGTTTCTGAGCGTCGGCACTGTTTCGAATCGCCGTCAGCCCCTCTTTCAGGGACGCGGGCTCGGAGTTGCTGTCGAGCATTTTCGCCCAAAGCAGAATTGCCGAGAGCGGCGTGCGCAATTCATGGCTGAGCGTCGCTAGAAACTCGTCTTTGGTGCGGTTGGCGAGTTCTGCCGCTTCTAATGCGGCTTTCTCGGCTCCCTCGGCCTGCTTGCGCGCCGTTTCGTCACGTAGCACTTTGACGAACCCGCGGATCGAGCCCTCGGGATTGCGCAGCGCGGTGATCACGCCGCTGCCCCAGAACCGGCGTCCGTCCTTGCGAACGTGCCAACGTTCATCTTCGACATGACCGACAGCGGCCGCCTGTGCCAGTTCCTTTTCCGGCGCGCCGGCAGCTTTGTCTTCGGGCGTAAAGATGATCGCGACGGGTTGTCCAATCACCTCACTCTCTGCAAAGCCGAGCAAACGCTCCGCCCCGGCGTTCCAGGTGGTAATCTGGCCTGACTTATCCATAAGCAGCATCGCGAAGTCCCGCGCGCCCTCAACCACCAGACGCAATCGCTCCTCGCTCTCGCGCAGCGCCGTCTCGGCCGCTCGACGCTCTGTAATGTCGATGCAGGCACCGGCCATGTACGGCGCTTCCTCTTTCGGAAACACCTCGCCTTGATCCTTCAGCCAGCGGACCGTCCCGTCGGGCCAGACGACGCGGAACTCAACGTTTAACGGCTGCCCATGCCGGACGGAGCTATCGAACGCGGCCCGCACGGCCGGCAAATCTTCTGGATGAATGTGCCCGAAGAACTCTTCGAGCGCCTGAGTAGTCTTGACCGGCTCTAGTCCGAGCATGCGGTTGAGACTCTCGTCGCGGGTCTGGCGGTTTCCGCCCACGTCCCACGTCCAGGTTCCCATGCGGGCAGCAAAAAGCGCCAGTCGCAACCGCTCTTCGCTGGCGCGCAGTACCTCCTCGGCGCGCCGCCGCTCAGTTATGTCAACAAACGTAATGACCGCACCGTCGATCCGGTTGTCCTTCGTTCGGTAAGGGGTGACCCGTCGCCGGAACCATCGGCCCGCAGTGGAAGTCACTTCACGCTCGACAGGCACCAGCCGCGCCAGCACCGTCTCAGCGTCGGCGAGCAGCGCCGGGTCGTCGAACTTGCGAGCCATGTCGCTGAGCGGGCGCCCTACGTCCGAACTGATCAAGTCCAAGAGCTCACGCATCGCCGGAGTGAAGCGCCGGATGCGAAAGTGGGTGTCGAGGAACAGCACGGCAATGTCCGTGCTGGTCAGTAGGCTCGCCAGATCGTTGCTGGCGGCCTGGTGTTCCTCCATTTTAGCCTTAAGCTGCGCGTTGACCGTCGAGAGCTCCTCATTGAGTGACTGCATCTCCTCCTTGCTGGTTTCAAGCTCTTCGTTGCTGCTCTGCAATTCCTCGTTGATGCTGACGACTTCCTCGTGCGAAGCCTTGAGCTCTTCGTTGCTGGTTTGCAGTTCCTCGACGGTGCTTTGCAGTTCATCGCGCATCCGCCGCATATCCGCGACCATGCTCGCATCCGATTCGCCGGCAACGGTTGCCAAATCAGTTTCCGCGGAATCCTCGCGCTGGTCGAAGCTGACGACGAAATATTCGCCGGTGGTCTTGTCAACAACCGGCGCCACGGTGACGTACACGCGGGCGCGGTGGCCAGGCTCGGTTTCCACCCAGCCTTCTTTTATTGTGACCGTCGCATTTTCAGCGGCAGCACGATGCAGCGCAATGCGGACCGCACCGCGCATGCCTTCCCGCGCCAGGGCAATTACGTCGCGCGTGGGTTCACCGGTGGATTGTCCGAGGAAAAGCTGGGGGTCTCCATGATGGTAGACGATGCGGTGATCGCGATCGACCAGCACCGCCACGGGCAGCTTCTCAAGCAAAGTATGTTGTGTCAGCTGCGCAAAGCTCGGCCGGAATCCCGGCCGGTGGCCCAGCGCGGTGGCTTCGCCGCCCTCATTGCCACCCTCGTTACCCCCTAAAGCCGCGCCCTGCACTCGCGTTGCACGGAGTGCATGCGGCAGGGGGAAATCAACCATGCCATGCCGCGTCGGACCTACGCGACGGAAGATCCGGGCTTTTTTGTCCAGCGGCTCAAACAATTCCTCCAAGCCGCCGAGCGTTTCGCTGGTTCCCAGAAACAGCGTGCCGCCTTCGCGCAGCCCGAAATGCAAAAGAGACAGCACTCGGTGCTGCACGTCCGGCTCCAAGTAAATCAGCAGGTTGCGGCAAGTGGCGATGTCAAGCCTCGAAAATGGCGGGTCCTGGAGGATATTCTGGGGGGCAAAGACCACGCGCTCGCGAAGATCTTGCCGAACGCGATACATCGCGTCGTCCTTTTCAAAGAAGCGTTCCAATCGCTCAGGAACGATATCCGCCTCAATCCCGCCGGGATAAATGCCGTTGCGGGCATTCAGGAGTGAGCGGTCGGCCATGTCGGTAGCGAAGACCTTGATGTCCAGGTGTTTGCTCGTGCGTTCCGCCTCCTCCACCAGCAGCATGGCCAGCGAATAGGCTTCCTCGCCGCTGGAGCAGGCCGCGACCCAGCAGCGGACCGTCGAATTGTTTTCGCGCCCGGCCACGAGAGGGACGATCACGCGTTCCCGCAGGGTTTCCCATGTCTCGGGATCGCGGAAAAATCCCGTCACATGGATCAGAAGATCGTCCGCCAGCGCGACCGCTTCGCCGGGGGCTTGGCGAAGCATTCTGGTGTATTCGCCGAGCTTGGTAATCCGCGCCAAGCTCATGCGGCGCTGAATGCGGCGAAGCACCGTCGGTTTTTTGTATCCGCTGAAATCATGTTTTATTCGCGTCCGCAGGACCGCCATGATTTCGCGAAGGTGCTGTTTCTCGCGTTCCAGGATCGTCTCCGCATCCACTTCGCGCCCGCCGCTGGCGTACGGATGCTTTGCGTATTGCAGCAGCACCTCGGGCATTTCCTTCGGTGGAACGATGAAGTCGGCATATCCTGCGTCGATCAGATGCCGCGGCATGCTGGGGAACTGCGCTGACTCGGGGTCTTGCGCGAGGCACAGTCCGCCGACCGCTTTGATCGCCTGGCAACCGGCTGTTCCGTTTGAACCCATCCCGCTCATGATGATCGTAATCGCGCGCTCACGCTGCTCCTCCGCCAGGCTCTTGAAGAAATCATCAACGGGGCGATTGGCCGCGCGCGGGCCGTCGAGGCGCGGACCCAGGTGCAGGTGACCTTCTTTGATCGTCAACACGTGTGCTGGGCGGATGACGTACACGTGATTCGGCTCGACCGGCATCCCATCGCCAGCCTCAAGCACGCTCATCTTCGTTTGCCGCGACAAGACCTCCGCTACCAGGCTGTGGTGGTCCGGTGGCAGGTGCAGAATGAATACAAACGCCATCCCGCTGTCGGGACGCATGGCTTTTAGGAAATCGGAAAAAGCTTCAAGGCCCCCGGCGCTCGCGCCTACTCCCACCACGGCGAAAGGCAATCGCGGCGGCTGCTCGTCATCCACCGGCTGCGCCTCGCGGTCCGGCTGGCTGAGAGGCTGCTGGCCATTTCCATCCGACTCCGGCTCAGCCGCCTGATTTTCTTCCTGTTCATCAGCCATGGCACACCTTTCGACTGCTCACGCGAAGCCGAAGGTGGAACTTCCGACGCATTCCATTCGGCGCGACGTGTAGTGGGAATTGTACCGGAAATGCGAGGCAAGGGGCATGCCCAATCCCTCGCACGATTCGGCAGGAGCGATTGCCGCTCTCTCTGACCAGGGCGGTGTGAACGATCGAAAGAAAGCTGTGTGCGGGAAGCGGAAAGGTGTGGTCAAAAAGTGCGAAGGTGAGAACGATGAACGCTTCGGTGAGCACTTGAAAGCCACCCATCAGCGTCACACCGCCTTCGGCCGGGCGCCGGGGAACCATTCGGTGTGCTGGTCGCCGGTGCGGCCGAAGTAGGTGACGCGTTTGCCGCGGAGGAAGGCGAAGTACCCCTGCACGCCGGCCTGCATGGCGCGACGGGTGAAGTCGCGGTAGTGCTGGTTGTTCTGCTGGCTGTCGCGGATGTCGGACTGCAGGGCGTCGGTGTCCAACTCGGGCGCGACGGCCGGGAGGCCTTCGTACGGAATTGGCGTGGCGACACATCCGCCGACGCCATCATAAAAGTGCTTACAACGTCCCACATAATTGACGTGATAGTATTCGACGCCTGCCGCGATGAGCTGGCCGACGACTTGGGGAAAAGGCATCGTACCGGCGAGCGTGGCCTCGGCGGCTTTGGTAATGGCGGCAGTGTCCATTTGGATTGTTCTTTCTGCTGCCGCGATTCTATTCGGGACGGATAGCATGTGCGAGTGCATTCACGCATTTCGTAGAGCCAATTCAAGCGTCCAGGCAAGTATGAGTAGTATTTCAGCGAGCGCGTCAAAAAGGTATACCTTCGATATTACACCCAACGCGACGTACACGATGTCAACGGCAGCCAGGACCAAAGAACTTCCGATGGCCAACAGGATCGTGTCAGCACGCAAATCATTTTGGAACGCTGCGATGCCCACTGCGGCGGCGATCACAGTGATTAGCGCGCCGACGGTTCTGACCAGCCACAGGTCCGTCTTTGGGCCGGTCACTACCAGAAACGATCGGATATGAATCAGCGGCCATAAGCCCGTTACTGCGAAGTAGCCAAATTGGATAAATGCGATGATGCGCATACTCATCATTTCTTGAAATCGGTATTGGCCTGCCATCCGCCTTTGACGTTCCATTTGCCCGAGAACGGTTGTTGTCCGGCAGCGGCGACCAATGGCGACTTGGCAAAAAGATTGATTTCTGCCACAACGCCGGCCAGGTCCGGCAAATTCGGGTCCGATTGACGGCGGCGAAAGGCGGCCCATTGTGTCTGTTTCACGGGATCATTTGCGAAGGCCGAGGTCAAACCTACCGGCAAGGTGAGTGGGAGCGGCGTGCCACGGCGCTCGAACGTCGCCGCGATTGCTTCGACCAACACTGGGCCATCAAACTCGAAACGCTCCGCCAGATACCACAAATCGTAGTAATCCTTGAACCGCGTGTTGAGCATCCCGAGCTTCGCCATAGCCTCCAGCTTTTCAGCCACGACGGTTTCGCGCGGATAGACGCGCAAGTGTGGCGCCGGTTGATTTGGCAACAACGTCGGATAGTTCGATTCCGGCGAAGCAGGCGTAATGGCGTCACCAAACCCCACGTCCGCCTGCAAGCGGATGACCGCGCCGCCGAGCGATGCGGTGAAACGCACCCGGACGCCGCCGTACTCGTCGGTCGTGCGGATCTCCTCGGCTTGAACCGTGTTTGCCGCAAAGGTGATCCCGTCGTCCTCGACCGACGTTTCGCAGAGTTCGCTGAACACGGTGGCGATACGCTCGGGCGAGTGGTCGCCGAAACCCAACAGGTCCACGTCTTGGGTTGGGCGATGCGGCGATCCTTCCCAAATCACGAAGAGCATCGCCCCCTTGAGCACGAAGTTCTCGCGATGCCGCGAGCGGCTCAATCGGTACAACAGCCGTTCGATGGCGTAACGGATCAGCAATTGGTTGTAGTCCACGCCCGATGTTTTCGACAGGTTCAAAAGGCGCTGGCGAACAGAAGCGGCGACGTTACGCGGGGGATTTTTCATGTCGGTCGTTGGTCTGGCATGTTCAGGTGTGGGCGATCGTGTCGAGGTAGGGCCGCATGACGTTGGTCACCCGGCAGACCTTGGCAAACTGCCAGAGCTGGTCCGCAGTCGCCGCGCGTTTGCCCCAGGCGTCGCGGAGCGCTTCAATGGCAACGTCGATGCCGATCTTGTTGCGATACTTGAAGCAGTCGGCGACGGTCTTGGCAGCGGAGTAAATCTTGACATCCACACCGTCGATGCGATGGTGTTCCACGCCTTCGCGGAACGCCAGTCCTGAAAACCGGGCGATGCGAACCGGCGGATGGTCGATTCGCGGTTTCCGGCTCGCCGGCGTGATCGCCAGCCAGACTTCCCATGGATTTTGCGTCGTCAGCCCGTGAAAGCGCAGCGCCGACAGGAGACAGACCACGCCGCCCGGTACTCGGGCGCAGACTTCGGCCAGCGACCGATGCTCGCTGGCGGCAGCATCCGCGAGCGTATAGAGTCCGCGGCCGGATCGCAGTAGCACCCCTTCGGTGACCAGGCGGGCCAGGTGCCGCCGGGGAATCGCAAGCGGCCGCAGGTCACGGGCGCGGAGCAGTCCCTTGCGCCGGACAAGCTTGACGATTTGCCGCTTTGCGCTGGTGCTGTTCTGCGTCTTGGTCAGTGTGGCTGTTCGCATAGCTGTACCATCCGTCGGTATTTATCGTCATCTACAGGCACATTGTACAGAAGAATTGTACTCCCCGCCACCGCCTGTAAATCACTCCGGTAAGTTCATACCCCTCCCCCGCAAGGGACCATGTTTACCAATTAACTTCAAGTTTACCATTTGATATCTTGCATACCATCACATTTGGTCTAAAATACTCGTTATGGCCAACCCCCGTTCAAACCGCGGCGCGTCGAAGCAGGAGCTCAAGCCCAAGACGGTCCAGCGGACCTACCGCTTCGACACTAAGCTGTTTGAGGCGTTTGAGGACGACTGCGCGATGCACCTGGCGAACCCCAAGCGAGTGATTGAGGCGTTGATCCTGCACTGGCTGGACGCGAGCCGCGACGAACGCGCGGCGATGGCGCACAAGCACCGCGAGCGCATTGGTTCACGAGACGAAGAATAGGCGCTCTCAGGCGGTAACAACTGCTGTGACGGTCGCACCGTTAACTTTTGCTCGGCCTTAACGCTGCGACCGCACACCGCAACCACCGCATCGGGACGCACTTATGCACACCACTATGCTGCCGCTCTCCGCTTCATTTTCGCTGTCCGAGCGTCTCGCGTAAGAACCCAATCCGTCCCGTTCAATCCCACCCAAACAGACAGCGAACATTTTTTCTTGACTTCCTCGTTAGGCGGGTGTACGGTATTGACCATACCAATCATGACATCGTCATGGATCAAGTGATCCGATGAGTCGTGGGCCAACGAGGAGTCAAAACATGAACAGTCAATTCTGCGGTCGTTATCGACGCTCGATTGTCGCCCCTGCCGTGGCGGGCGTGCTGACACTTCTGAGCCTTCCCCGTCCCACGTTGGCCGCCGCGGCCGGCGGCGGCGGTGCGGCGCTGCCGTGGGAAGGCCCGCTGAACCAAGTGCTGGCCAGCTTCACCGGGCCGGTGGCCAAGGCGCTGTGCATCCTGGCGATCGTCGTGCTTGGCTTCGGCTTCGCGTTCAGCGAGGGCGGAGGGCTGCGGCGCATCCTGGGCCTGCTGCTCGGCGTGTCCATCGCGGTCACGGCCACCAGCTTCGGCGTGACGTTCTTCGGCTTCGACGGTGGCGCAGGGTGGTAAGGCCATGACTCGACCGGCAGAGATCGAAGGCTACGAAGTGCCGCTCCATGTGGCGTTGACCCAACCGATCCTCATGGGCGGCGCGCCCCGGACGTTTGCGATCCTCAATGGAACGCTCGCTTTGGTCATTGGCATGGGTTTGCACCTGTGGTGGTTGGGATTTCCTGCGGGAGCGGCGTTGCACGCGACGGCGGTGCTGATGACCAAGCGTGATCCGCACTGGTTTGACATTTTCCGTCGCCATGTCCGCCAGCCGGTCTATTTGGATTCCTGAATCGGAGAGAAGTTCATGTGGAACCTCGGCGAATACCGCAAACATCCTCAGCGATTGGCTGACCACCTGCCGTGGGCAACTCTCATCGGCCCTGGCGTAGTGTTGAACAAGGATGGCAGTTTACAAAAGTCGATCGCGTTCCGCGGCCCGGACCTGGACAGTTCCACGCCCTATGAATTGGTTGCCGCCCGCGCCCGGATGAATAACGTGCTGCGTCGCCTCGGTTCCCATTGGTGCATTCATGTTGAGGCATCGCGGCGGCTGGCTCAGGTCTATCCAGCCAGTGACTTTCCAAACCCGGTCGCGGCGCTGGTCGATCAGGAGCGCCGGGACTCATTCACCGCCGATGCGCTTCACTTTGAAAGCCAGTGCTTCATCACCTTCACGTATCTCCCGCCAGCCGAAGGCATGACGCGGCTGGGCGACCTGTTTATCGAGCGACCGAGTAACGCCGATGGTGGGCGAGTCTCGTACCGCGCTCATTTCGATTATTTCCTGGGCCAAGTTGAGCAGATCGTCAACCTGATGTCGTCGTTCATGCCCGAGGTCCATCCGCTGGACGATGGCGAGACGCTTACCTACCTGCATTCGTGCGTTTCGGATCGGCGGCTGAACGTTTCAGTGCCAGACGTGCCGTTCTACCTCGATGAAATGATTACCGACCGGCCCCTGGCCGGTGGGCTGTCGCCCCGCCTCGGCCGTCTGTTCCTCAAAACGGTGTCGGTCCGCGCCTACGTCAATCGCACGCTTCCCTGTTTGCTCGACCGTCTGAACGAACTGCCAATCGAATACCGCTGGATCGGCCGCTACCTGCCTATGGATAAAACCGATGCCACGCGCTACCTGAACAAGCTGCGGCGCCAATGGTTCGCTAAGCGCAAAGGGATGATGACGCTGCTGAAAGAGGCGATCACCAAACAGGAATCCAAGCTGGAGGACTCCGACAGCTTGAACAAGGCCGAAGACGTGGACGATGCCTTGCAGGAGCTTGGCGGCGACCACTGCTCGTTTGGCGACTTCACGCTGACCGTCACGGTTTGGGATGAGGACGAGCAAACGGCGACGGAGAAGGCGCGAGCCGTGCAACAAGTCGTCGATGGCGTCGGCTTGGTTTCGGAAATCGAGGACTTCAACGCCGTGCAGGCATGGATGGGAAGCCTGCCGGGTCACGCTTATGCCGACGTGCGGCGGCCGCTCGTGTCGTCTTTGAACGTCTGCGATCTGGTGCCGCTCAGCGCCGTTTGGTCCGGCCCGGCGCGGTGCGCCCACCTGAACGGTCCTCCGCTCCTGGTAACGCGCACCAAAGGCTCGACGCCGTTCCGGCTGTCGCTGCACCAGGGCGACGTCGGCCACACGATCGTCGCCGGTCCCACCGGCGCGGGCAAATCAACGCTCCTAAATCTCCTGGCCTGCCAATGGCTGCGGTATCCCGGTGCCCGCGTTTACATCTTCGACAAAGGGGCAAGCTGCCGAGCGATGACGCTGGCGATGGGCGGCGACTTCTACGACCTGGGCGGTGAAGGCGAAGAGATTTGTTTTCAACCGCTGGCGGACATCGACGACGAATTGGAGCTCGCCTGGGCGCAGGATTGGATCGCGGACCTGCTCCACCGCGAAAAAGCGGAAGTCACGCCTGCAACGAAACAAGAGCTTTGGTCGGCGCTGTCCAACCTGGCGTCCATGCCGCGGCCACAGCGCACGCTCAGCACGCTCCTGGGTCTCGTTCAAGATGCGGACGTGCGCCAAGCGATGCGCAGTTACACGCTCGACGGTCCGCACGGTCGTCTGCTCGACGCGAATCAGGACACGTTGGCTGACAGTGACGGCGAGCGCGGCGCCCGCTGGCAAGCCTTTGAGATGGAACACCTGATGCACTCGCGCAGCGCGCTGCTGCCGGTGCTCACATACCTGTTCCGCCGGCTGGAGAAGCGGTTCGATGGCTCACCGACGCTGATGATTCTCGATGAGGCGTGGCTGTACCTGACCGAATCGCTGTTTGCAGCGAAGATCCGCGAATGGCTCAAGGTGCTGCGGAAGAAGAACGTGGCCGTCATCTTCGCGACGCAAAGTTTGTCTGACATCGCCGACAGCGCCATCGCGCCAGCGATCATCGAGAACTGCCCCACGCGCATCTTTCTGCCCAACGGCAATGCGCTCGAGGAGCGCACGCGAAAGGTTTACGAATCCTTCGGGCTGAACGAGCGGCAACTGCAAATCCTCCAGCAGTCGATTCCGAAGCGCGACTACTACTACCAGAGCCGCGAAGGCAACCGGCTCTTTGAACTCGGCCTGGGGG
>CADDYU010000156.1 GCA_902810705.1 Methylococcaceae bacterium | reverse complement strand
GAGATAAGGGGCAACAAACGCCCACTCGTCGTCAGACACATCGCTCGGATACGGTTTTCGGGAAGTCGGAGTAGTCATGCCTACTCCTGACTCCTGCCTCAGAAAAAGTTCACAACAGCCTCTAGGCAAGGGAATTGTTCAGGAATGCGACGGCGACACCGTGACGGTACTGTTCGACAAGGCCGGGGAAAAGGTTCTGGCGCTACCGCTTGCCCTGGATAAGGGACTGTTGAAGCGCGCCGATCAGTAATCTCGATCCAGCGGCCTGTCCGACGGGATTTAAATCTTCCCTAGGACTTAGGAAAGTGACTTATCGGATGGGATGTCACGGGAGCGGATCAGGGGCCTACTCGAGCGAAGAACCTCGATGTCTCGAGCCCGCGACCGATGCGCATGAAAAAGCCCGGAGGCACCGGGCTTTTTGAAAGCCGGGTCCAACTTCCGACTCGAGAATTTCTCTGATTGGGCTTGAAGGCCAGCCTTTATCCGTAAGGCTTTTGTGCTATTGGCGTCCCCAAGGGGATTCGAACCCCTGTTACCGCCGTGAAAGGGCGATGTCCTAGGCCTCTAGACGATGGGGACAAAACGCGGGATCAATCGTGATGGTGGAGCCAGCGAGGATCGAACTCGCGACCTCTACAATGCCATTGTAGCGCTCTCCCAGCTGAGCTATGGCCCCACGACATTGAGCCGCGAATGGTAAAGAAGTCGGCGCCTTCTGTCTAGCTTTTTTTGCCGATGTGTTCCAAGGCGCGGTCAATCCGGGCGAGGGTTCTGGCTTGGCCCAAGAGCGCCAGGGTCAGGTCGATGGGCGGCGACACCGAGGTCCCCGACACGGCCACCCGCAACGGCTGCGCGACATGGCCCAGTTTGACGTTCAGGGCCTGGGCGGCGGCCGCGATCGCCTCGTGGATGGCTTCCCGGCTCCACGGGTATAGCGCGGCGAGGTTCTCCCGCAGGGCTTCGAGGCTAGATGCCGCGTCCGGGGTCAGGTGCTTGGTCGCCGCCTTCTCGTCGTAAGTTTCGAATTCCCTGTAGAAAAACATGCTGGCCTTGGCCATCTCCACCAGGGTCTTGTTCCGCTCCCGCTGCGCCTTGACGACCTCCACGGGATCGGGTCCTTCGGTCGGGTCGACGCCGAGCTGGCCGAGATGCCAGCGGAGGTGATGGGCGACATGCGCGGGATCGCCGTGCATCAGGTAGTGATGGTTCAGCCACAACAGCTTCTCGGGATTGAAAGTGGACGCCGAGTGGTTGATGGCGGCAAGGTCGAACAGCGCGATCATCTCGTCGATGGAGAAAATCTCCTGGTCGCCGTGGGACCAGCCGAGCCGCACCAGATAGTTCAGCACCGCTTCGGGCAGATAGCCGTCATCCCGATACTGCATCACGCTGACCGCGCCGTGCCGCTTCGAGAGCCTCGCCCCGTCGGCGCCCAGGATCATGGGCACATGGGCGTACTTCGGCAGCTCCGCGCCCAGGGCCTTAAGGATGTTGATCTGGCGGGGAGTGTTGTTGAGATGGTCGTCGCCGCGGATCACGTGGGTGATGCGCATGTCGAGATCGTCCACCACCACCGTAAAGTTGTAGGTGGGCGAGCCGTCGGAACGGGCGATGATGAGATCGTCCAGCTCGCTGTTCCTGACCACCACCGGGCCCCGCACCAAATCGTCGATCACCACCTCGCCGTCCTCGGGATTCTTGAACCGCACCACGGGCGGAACGCCCTCGCGCGGCTCAGTCCGCTGCCGGCAGCGGCCGTCGTAGCGGGGTTTTTCCTTGCGCGCCAGCTGCGCTTCCCGCATGGCGTCCAGCTCTTCCTTGGTGCAATAGCAGTGGTAAGCCTTGCCCTCGTCCAGAAGCTGCCGGATGACCTCCTTGTAGCGGTCGAAGCGGTGGGTCTGGTAGAACGGCCCCTCGTCGTATTCCAGCCCGAGCCAGGTCATGCCCTCGAGGATCGCGTTGACCGATTCGATCGTCGAGCGTTCGAGATCGGTGTCCTCGATGCGCAGAATGAAGGTGCCGCCGTGCTTGCGGGCGTAGAGCCAGGAAAACAGCGCGGTGCGGGCGCCGCCGATGTGGAGGTAGCCGGTGGGGCTCGGAGCGAAACGGGTGCGTATGGTCATTCTAAAGATTCCTGAAACGAAACGGCGCCTCGATGGCGGCGCCGCGAGTCAAATCTTGGGGTCCCCGGGGCGAGCATCATCGCAAAACGGCGCCGCCCGCCCGCCTCATCCCGCCGCCTTCTTGGATGCCGGCGTCGCGCGGGTCAGGGACCATTGCCGCAGGTGCTTGATCTGCTCTTCCATGGTCCTGGACAAGGGCACCATGCGGGCGGTGGTGTAGGTGATGTCCTTCTCGGTGAAGATCCGGTTTTCCTGATAGGCATGGATGCGGGCGGACTTCACCGCCTGCTCGATCTCGGCGCCGCTCCAGTCGCGGGTCACGACCGAGAGCAGGTTCATGTTGAAGGTCTCCGGATCGGCGCCGTAGGCCTTGATGTGGATCCTGAAAATGGCTCGACGCTCCTCGTCCGACGGCAGATCCAAAAAGAACAGCTGGTCGAAGCGGCCCTTGCGGATCACTTCCGCCGGCAGCTTCTCGATGCGGTTGGCCGTCGCGACCACGAAGACCTGGGGCGGCTTTTCCTGCATCCAGGTGAGAAAGCTGGAAAAGATGTTGCTGTTGCCGCCGCTGCCGCCCGACAGGCTGTCGTAGCCGAAGCTGTTCTCCATTTCGTCGATCCACAGGACCAGCGGCGAAATGTGCTCGGCGACCTTGAGGGCATGGTCGAAGGCGTATTCCGGCGAGCCGAAGGCCCCCGACATCACCAGGTTCATGTCCAGCCGCACCAGGGGCAGATTCCAGGCGCCGGCGATCACCTTGGCGGCCATGCTCTTGCCGCAACCGCTGACGCCCATGAACAGGATTCCCGCCGGCAGGGGAATGCCCGCCTCGAAGGACTGGCGGCTGAACAGGGATTTCCGGCTGAGCACCCATTCCTTGAGATTGTCCAGGCCGCCCACCTGATCGACGGGTATCTGCTTGGCGATGTAATTGAGACAGCCCTCTTTCATCAGGGCCGCGGCTTTTTCCTGGTAGATATCCGGCAAGGTGGTCTCGAGATCGAATTTTTTCTCGCCGATCAGCCGCCAGGAAAGATGGCGCACCTCGTCCAGAGTCATGCCCTTCATGGCGGACGCGCATTGGTAAAACCAGTCTTCCGACAAGCGCTCCGCCAGGTTGTTTTTACCAAAAATAGCCTTCAGGTAATCGTAGATCTCCCGTTCCGAGGGCATGCCGAAATCGACCAGCCACATCTGGTTCTTCAACTCCTCCGGCAGCTTCAGCACCGGATGCGACAGGAAGACGTAGCGGTTCTGGTCCGCCAGCTCGTGGTACAGGTCGCGCAAGGCGCGGACCACCACGGGGTTGGCGTCGAACAAGGCGGGCAGGTCCTTCAGGAGATAAAAGCCGTCCTGCGCCGCGTCCCGGACGGTGCGCAGCGCCGAGAGGATATCGCCGGCCGCGGTCGACGGCTCCCCGCCGATGCCAAGTCCGCGCGCCGCCGTCCACATCGCCACGGGCCGGTCATCGCCATAATGCTCCCGCGACAGACGGGCCAGCTGGCCTTCGAGGCGCTCCTCCTCGCGGCACAAAACGTAAAACAAGGGATAATGGGACAACAATCCCTTCCGGAGGCGGTCGGTCAATGTTTCAGTCATGGAAAGTTCCGTTCGCTGTGAGACCCTACATGCTAATCCAGACTAGGCGTTCTAAAAACCCGAAGACCCCGGAAGCCGGAAAAAATTCGGCGGAACGAGGATTCGGACGGCAAAAATCAGCCGCTGTCTCGAACACTTCCCTCCCGCCGGAGGGTCGAAGCCTACACCCGGACCCGAGCCGTGCGGGCCGGACAATCCACATAACAGTCGCGGCACATCATCAATCTCAGCGAGGAGCATCATGGCTACAGTCAGCCTTTCCGAAGAAAAAAACCTTTCGCGTCCGCCCGTCGAAATCCGGCAAACCAAACTCTTGATCGACGGCCAGTGGGTCGAGTCCGCCAGCGGCAAGACCTTCGAGACCCTGAATCCCGCCACCGGCGAAGTCATCGCGGAGGTGGCCGAGGGCGACCAGGAGGACGTGGACCGCGCCGTCAAGGCCGCCCGCAAGGCTCTCGAGACCGGCCCCTGGCGCACGATGGACGCCCGCGAACGCGGCAAGATTCTCTACCGCCTAGCCGATTTGATCGAACGCAACATCGACGAATTGGCGGCCCTGGAAACCCTGGACAACGGCAAGCCGATCCGCGACAGTCGCAACGCCGACCTGCCCTTGACCATCGACTGCTACCGTTACTACGCTGGCTGGGCCGACAAGCTGGAGGGCAAGACCGTCCCGATCAACGGCCCTTATTTTTGCTACACCCGCCATGAACCCGTGGGCGTGGTCGGCCAGATCATCCCCTGGAACTTCCCGCTACTGATGCAGGCCTGGAAGTGGGGGCCGGCTCTCGCCGCGGGCTGCGCCATTGTCCTGAAGCCCGCCGAGCAAACCCCCCTGACCGCCCTCCGCGTCGCGGAACTGGCGCTGGAGGCCGGCGTTCCGGCGGGCGTCATCAATGTCGTGCCGGGCTTCGGCCCTACCGCCGGCCGGGCCATCGCCGAGCACATGGATATCGACAAGGTGGCCTTCACCGGCTCCACCGAGGTCGGCAAGCTCATCATGCAGGCCGCCGGCCGCTCCAACCTCAAGCGGGTGACCCTGGAACTGGGCGGCAAGAGCCCCAACATCGTGTTCGCCGACAGCGACCTCGAGGCCGCGGTCGAAGGCGCCTTCTTCGGCTTGTTCTTCAATCAGGGCCAATGCTGCTGCGCGGGCTCGCGCCTGTTCGTGGAAAAGAAGATTTACGACGAGTTCGTCGACCGCGTCGTCAGCCGCACTCGGCAGCAAGTGGTCGGCGATCCCTTCGATTCTAACACCACCCAAGGGCCCCAGGTCAGCCAGGAGCAGTTCGACAAAATCCTCGCCTACATCCAGTCGGGCCGGGACCAGGGCGGCAAGCTCCTCACCGGCGGTCAGCGGGCGGGCGAGCGCGGCTACTTCATCGAACCCACGGTGTTCGCCGACGTCCGCGACGACATGACCATCGCCCAGGAGGAAATCTTCGGCCCGGTGATGTCGGTGATTCCCTTCAAGGACGTGGACGAAGTCATCGCCCGCGGCAATCAGTCCCTCTACGGCCTCGCCGCCGCCGTCTGGACCCGCGACATCGGCAAGGCCCACCGGCTCGCAGCCGAGCTCAAGGCCGGCACGGTGTGGATCAACTGCTACGACGTCTTCGACGCCGCCGCTCCGTTCGGCGGCTTCAAGATGTCCGGCATCGGCCGGGAATTGGGGAGCTATGCCCTGGAGAATTACCTTGAGGTCAAGACGGTGACGGTGGCGCTGTAAGCCGGGCATCCAGGTCGGGCGGGTATGCCCCCCTGCCCGACCTGCTCCCCTCGATGGGCCGGCTCTGTCGTTAGAAATATCGCGCGTTGACCCAGAAATGCACGGCGATACTGAGAAAGTAGCTGAGCAGGATGATGGGGAACCAACGGAGGTGATAGCCGAAGGTGTAGACGCCCTTGACTTGCCCCAGGAGTCCCACGCCGGGCGCCGAGCCGATCGCGAGCAGGCTGCCACCCACCCCCAAGGTCAGGGTCAGGAGCAGCCACTGGCCGATGGGGAGATTGGGATGCATGCTCAGCACCGCGAACATCAGGGTGCCGTTGTCGATGAAAGCCGATGACAACCCGATCCAGACATTCGCCAGCGTGGGGTTGATCTGGCCGAACAGGAACTGGGCGATGGCGTCCAGGTAGCCGACGAATCCCAGCGCGCCGATCATCATCATGGCCCCGTAGAAGAACAGCAGGGTGTCCCATTCCAGGTTGCCGATTTTCTGGAAAATGTCGTACTCGCGGTCATCCAGCCAATCGGCGGGCTGCGGATCGCCGAGCCGGTCGGAGCCGTCCGCCTGTGCGGCGGTTCTCGACAGATAAAAGCTGAAGAACTGCAACAGCGCGAGCCCCGCCATCATGCCGGCGGCCGGAGGCAGTTTCAGGAATACGTCCGAGCAGACGGTAATCGCCAGCGTCACGGGGAACAGCGCGATAATCCGCTTGCTGCCACGGCGCAACAGGATGGCCCGGCGGGAGACCGGCGGGATCTCCCTCGGCACGAAGAAATGCATGACCAGCGCGGGAATGAGGAAATTGACCAGACAGGGGATGGCGAGATTCAAGAATTCGGTGAATTCCAAGATGCCGCTCTGCCAGACGAACAGGGTCGAGATGCCGCCCAAGGGGCTGAAGGAACCCCCGGCGTTGGTCGCCACCACGATATTGACGCAGGAGATCGCCACGAACCTGGGTTGGCTCCTGCCCACCGCCGCCGCCACCGCGCCCATCAAGAGGCCCACCGCCAGGCCGCTGACCACGGTGGAAATCACGAACGCCAGGATGCCGGTGATCCAGAACAACTGCCGGTAACTGAACCCCCGGTTGAGCAGCCAGGTGCGCAGGCCGTCGAAGATGCCCCGATCCTCCATGGCGTTCAAATAGGCCATCGAGACCAAAATGAACAACAGCAGCTCGACATAGGCCAAGAGATTGCTTTCGAACGCCGCCACCGCCGGCTTGGGATCGCCCTGAATGGCGTAATAAACGCAGATGGCGAACCACACCAGGGCCGCGCCGAGAACCATCGGCTTCGATTTCTTGAGTTCGATGACTTCCTCGGACATCGCGGTCACATAGGCCAGCGCCGTAATGGCGACCGCCAGATAGCCGATCAGGTGATGAGTCAGATCCAGGGAAGGCGGTGAAACGGCCGATTCACCGCCGATCGCGGCGAAAGGCATCATGGCAAGCAAACCTAACCAGACGAACCTTTTGTTATTCATGGTTATCCAATTTATTCAGATTCAGCCCCGCCGCGCGAACCCGCCGCAGGACCTTCGGAGCAGCCGAAAGCCCTGGCAAGGCACAAACGCTTGAGAGCCCTGTTCGTGAGATACGCCAGCCGTCCATCTTACCCGATGAATGTCCCGAATCTCCGAAACTAGGTAACTACACGGCTCTCGAGCCGATACCCTCCGTGGCGCCAACCGAGGCCGCGGCCGCCTTCACCGCCGGCAGGGCTTGCGCTACGCTAACCCCGTCTCAACCCATGCGAGGAATTAACTTGTCACGTCGACTTCTAGCCTTTCCACTCATCGCCCTGCTCACGCTGAGCCTCGGGGCTTGCGTCACCAACCCGATCACCGGCCGCAGCCAGGCCATGATGGTGAGCGATGCCGAAGCCGCGCAGCAATCGGTCCAAGCTTATAACCAACTGCTTTCGGAGGCGGCGCAACAGCGGGTGCTGGACAACGATCCTTCGGCGCTCGCCCGAGTTCAGTCCATCGCCCGCCCGATCATCGACCAGGCCATGCAGAAGCGTCCCGAAACCCGGAGCTGGCAGTGGGACGTCCATGTCCTCAAGAGCGAGGAGATCAACGCCTGGTGCATGGCCGGCGGCAAGATCGCGGTCTACACCGGCCTTCTGGAAAAAATCAGGCCCACGGACGACGAACTGGCCCAAGTCCTGGGGCATGAAATCGCCCACGCCCTCTTGTCGCATCAGGCCGAGAAGATGTCGCGCGCCCAGATGCAAAAGCTCGGCCTGGGGCTCGGCGTCCTGGCCGGAGCCGCCGCCGGCTACGACGTGCGCGGTCTGGCCGGTCTCGCGGATTCGCTGGCGACCCTCGGCCTGCAACTGCCGAACAGCCGGCAGGCGGAGAGCGAAGCCGACAGCGTGGGCATCGAGCTCGCCGCCCGGGCCGGCTTCAATCCCAACGCCGCGGTGACTCTTTGGGAAAAAATGATCCAGGCGGGCGGCAGCGGCGGCCCGGACTGGCTCAGCACCCATCCCAATCCCGAGTCCCGCATCCAGGCCATGAAGGCGAGGGCCCAGCAATTGATGCCGGTCTACGAGGCCAACCGCCGCCACGGCTGATTCCGAAGCAAAGGCCCGCCGATGACCTACGCGCTTCTGAAGCTCATGCACGTCATCGGCGCCATACTGATCGGAGGCGGCCTCATCGGCGTCTGGCTCGCCGACCTGCGCTCCCGCCAGTTGCGTGATCTCGAGCCGTTCGCGGAGGCCGTGCGCAACATCGCGGTTTTTTACGACGGGGTGGTGGTTCCCGGCGCGATCCTGCTTCTGGTCTCCGGCGCGTGGATGATCTGGAAGTTCTTCGGCGGCTGGGCCTTTGTCAAGCTGCCCTGGCTCGCCGGAATGGTGGCGCTGTTCGCCTTCGAGTTCATCGAGGGCAACACCATCACCCGCCTCTACTTCACGCGCCTCCGCCGCCTTGCCCAGGAGGCGCTCGCGGCCGGCAAGTTCACGCCCGCCCTGATCGCGGCGCGGGCCGAGGCCGTCCCGACGTTCACCCATTTTCTCGATCTGCCGATCCTGTTCCTGATCGTCGCCCTGGGCACGCTCAAACCCGACACGTGGACCCTGTTCCTGGCGGGCTCCCTGATCGCCTTGGGAGTCGCGGCTTTCCTGACCCTCCTCATTCCCCGTCTTTATTCCTGGGCGCCCGGCCGGCAGCCCACCCGAGGAACCTTAGGCCGATAGAGGCGCTGACCGGCTTCCTGCTTTTTTTAAGCGATCGGTTACCATTGAACAAAAAACTTCAATACCGGTATGCCGCAACGTCGTTCCCACTGGGGTTTTCCCCTCCTCGTCTTACTCTTGCTCGCCGGATGCGGCGCCGAGCGGCCCGAGAATCGGGCTGTCGGCACGCTGGAGTGGGATCGCGTCGAATTGATCGCCGAAGTCTCCGAACCCATTGTCGAGCTCCTGGTGGAGGAAGGGGAGCAGGTGGAGCCGGGCCGCGCCCTGGTGCAACTCGATCCGGCCCGGCGGCAAGCCCTGGTGAACCAGGCCCGCGCGATAAGGGACCAGGCGGCGGCCCGGCTCTTGGAACTGGAGCGGGGACCCCGGGTCGAGGACATCGAGCAGGCGAAGGCCCGGTTCGCCGGAGCGGACCAGGTGCTCGCGGCCCGGGCGCGCGAGTACGAGCGTCAGGCCGAGATTCTGAAGCGCAGGCTCGTCAGCCCCGATGCGGTCGATCGGGCCCGGGCCGAACGGGACGCCGCACAAGCGGAGCGGGATGCGGCGGAGGCCGCCTTGCAGGAACTCAAGGCCGGGACGCGCAAGGAGCAGGTGGAACAGGCCCGGCAGGTGCTGGCCGAAGCGGAGGCCACGCTGCGGCGCTACGAGGTGGACCTGGCCCGATTGACCGTGCGGGCGCCGGTGCCGGGGCGGGTGGACAGCCTGCCGCTGAAACCCGGCAACCAGCCCCAGGTGGGCAAGGTGGTCGCGGTCATGTTGTCGGGCGCGCCCTATGCGCGGGTGTACATTCCCGAGCCGATCCGGGCCCGCGTGAGGCCCGGCGATCCGGCCCGCATTCACGTGGACGGCCTGGACCGGCTCTTCGAGGGCCGGGTGCGCACGGTGGACGCGGACGCGGTGTTCACCCCCTTCTACGCCCTCACCGAGCGCGACCGCAAGCATCTGAGCTACGTCGCCAAGGTCGACTTTTCCGGCGAGGCGCGGGATCTCCCCGCCGGGGTGCCGGTGCAGGTCGAGCTGCCTCGGGCCAGCGAGCCGCCGCGGCCGTGACCGACTACGCCATCCGCACCCGTGGCCTCACCCGCCGCTTCGGCAAGCTCACCGCGGTGGATCAGGTCGAGCTCGCCATTCCAAGGGCCAGCATCTACGGCTTTCTCGGCCCCAACGGCTCCGGCAAATCCACCACCATCCGCATGCTCTGCGGCCTCATCCAGCCTTCGGAGGGCGAGGCCGAAGTCCTGGGCTCCCGCATCCCCGGCGAAGCCGAGGCCATCAAGCGCAAGATCGGCTACATGACCCAGCGCTTCTCCCTGTACGAGGATCTGTCGGTGCGGGAGAACCTGGAATTCATGGCCGACATCTATTCCCTCCCCCGTCCCAAGGCGCGGGCGCGCATCGAGAAACTCACGGAAAAATACGCCCTGAAGGACCTCCTGGACCAATGGGCGGGCACCCTCAGCGGCGGCCAGCGCCAGCGCCTGGCTCTGGCGGCGACCACCCTGCACGAGCCGGAACTCTTGTTCCTGGACGAGCCCACCAGCGCCGTGGACCCGCAAA
>CADDYU010000155.1 GCA_902810705.1 Methylococcaceae bacterium | reverse complement strand
TCCTGGAATTCGGCGATCATGCGCTCCCGCCGCGCCGCTGGCACCCCGCCGTGCAGGTAAAACACCGGGCAATCCAGCGTTTCCCGTAAGTGCTTTTCCAAGAGGCCGCCGATTTCGGCGAACTGGGTGAACACGAGGGCGCTTTCGCCCTCGCCGATCACCTCACCCAGCATGGCGCCGAGCCGCTCCAGCTTGGGCGAGCGCTCGACCGTGAAGGGGCTGCCGTCGTGCAGAAATTGGGCGGGATGATTGCAAATCTGCTTGAGCCGCATCAGGGTCGAGAGGATGAGTCCCTGACGGTCGATGCCCTCGGAACCGCCAAGCCGCTGCTCCACCTCGCGCACCACCGCCTCGTACAGGGAAGCCTGTTCCTGGCAGAGATTGCAGAATTGCCGATTCTCGACCTTATCGGGCAAATCCCGGATGATGTCGGGATCGGTCTTGACCCGGCGCAGCACGAAGGGCTCGATCAGGCGCTTGAGCGTTTCCGCCCGCTGGGGATCGCTGTCTCTTTGGACGGGCAGCTCGTAACGCTGACGGAATTGGGATTGCTTGCCGAGATAGCCGGGATTGAGAAAGTTGAAGATCGACCAAAGATCCAACAGACGATTTTCCACGGGCGTGCCGGTCAGCGCCAGCCGGTGTTCGGCGCTGAGCTTCAGGACGGCCTTGGTCTGCGCCGACAGGGGATTCTTGATGTTCTGGGCCTCGTCCAGCACCACCCGCCGCCAGTGGACCGACGACAGCAGCTTTTCGTCCTTCCGGGCCAAGGCGTAGGAGGTGATGACGACATCGTGGTCGAGACAGGTGTGCCGGAACCGCTCGGCATCCTGCAAGCGCACGATGCCGTGATGAATGAAGGCCCGAAGGCTCGGCGCGAAGCGCTCGATCTCCTTCTTCCAGTTGCCGATGACCGAGGTGGGCGCCACAAGCAGGGTAGGCGCGATTCCGGCCGCGCCGGCCCGCTCCTGCGCAAGCCGGGCGAGCACCTGTATGGTCTTGCCGAGGCCCATGTCGTCCGCCAGACAGCCGTTCAGCCCCAGCCGCTCCAGGAACGCGATCCAGGCCAGGCCGCGCTTCTGATAGTCACGGAGCCGCGCCCTGAAGCCAGGCGGATCATCGGCCGGCTCCAGCCGGCTGTGATCGCGGAGCTTCTCCAGCATCTCGGCCAAGGCGCGCTGGGGCTCGATCTCGAAGAAATCCGAGTCCTCGGCCGCTTTCCGGATCAACTCCGGCAAGCTCGCGCTGGTCTCGCCGGCCCGATGGCGGCGCCAGAAGTCCAGCATTTCGCGCATCTTCTCCCGGTCGAGGGCCAGCCAGCGTCCGCGGAACCGAACCAAGGGGGTCTTGCTTTCCACCAAGGACTCCCACTCGGAAGCGTCCAAGATCTCCTCTCCCAGCGCCAGATCGTAGCGATAGGCGATCAGCGTGCCCAAATCGAACGCGTTCCGCCGCCCCGCTCCGGCCGGCGTCGGCCCCGAGGCTTGCAACCTGACCTTGGCGCGGCGCCGGCCTTGCGGCGTCCACCAGGCCGGCACCATCACGGCGAATCCGGCATCCTCCAATACCCAGGCGTCTTCCTGCAAAAAGGTGAAGGCGTCGTTGAGGCTCAAATTCAGCCCCGACGGGTGGGCTTGGTCCAAGCCTTCCCAAAGGGTCGGATAAATGCGGGCCGCTTGCCCTAGGGCCAGCAGCAGGTTCTTGTCGAACTGGTCGCCACAAAGCGCGGCAAAGGCTCGCCTTGCCTCGCCCTCCAAGGTCCAGTAATCGGCCAGGGCGAGTTGCCGGGACGGATCCCGGCGCGGGGCGACCAAAAGCTCCAACCGCCAAGGATCGTGTTCGGTTTCCGCCTCCCGCAGCTGAAACAAAAGGCTGAAGCCCGCCTCGCCACGTCGGCCCGAAAGCTTGCGTCGCCAGGTCAGCCAGTGCCGGTAGAGCTCCAAGCCGTCGCCGACCTTCCAGGGCTGCCGCCCCCCCACGTCGGCCCGGGCCGCCTCCACCAGGGTGCCGCGAATCTTGCGCTCGAGCTTCGGGGCGGAGGAAGCCTTGGATACGAGCCGATGCACCAGTACCTCGGCGCAATGCCGGAGCAGGCTCGTCTTCTCGTACATGCGTCCGCCGGCCGCCGCGCAGGCCGGGGGCATCCGCGCGGCCGCTTCCCGGATGAGGCGTTCGTAGTCGTCCGACACGATTTCCCAACCGGCATACAATTCGTAATCCCCTTCGGGCGGGTTCCGGTAAACGAGGGCCGGGATGTAGCGGTCCCGAAGAATCACGGCCTTCAATGACTGGGTGAAGTAATGCCAGAACAGCAGGTCGCCGCCAGGCCGTGCGTCGGGACCATGGTAAAAGGCGAGAAAGCGCAGCTCGCCCAACTGCCGGATCGGCTGGATCAGGCGGTAGGCCTCCACCTCCCACCCCGTCAGAGCCGCTAGGGGAAGCTCCGCGCCGGCCGCCGGCTCGAATTCGGGCGCGGGCAGGGGCATGCCCTCGACCGTGGGCAGAACCAGGGTTTGCGGAAGAAAATGAAACCGGCGCTCGTAGGGAGAGATGGTTAACCCCAAGGGGTTTTCCAGGAAGGCGATCAGCTCGGCTTTCCGCAAATGCCGCGGATGGCGCCGACCCTCCGCGTTCGGACGTGCCTCGGCCCGTTCTGCCCAAAGCCAGAAATCGCCCGGCTGGACGAACTCTTCGACGCCCTCGGGAATCCATGAACAATGCAGGACTTTCATGTCGCGTGTTTCACGGCGCGAAAAATCCGGCTATTGTAACTTGAGAAAATGCATTTGGGCCGAACCCGAACCTCTTTTCCCCTGAATCCGCGCTCGGGCTTTTGAAGGAGCACCCATCATGTGCCTAGCCATTCCCGGCCAAATTCTCAGCCTCTCCGGTCCCTTCTGGTTAATCGGCCGTCGCGGGGCCTTGGGGTCCTGCCGTCCAGCGGTCTCGGGCTGTATTATCACGCCCTCGACGCCGAGCGGCGCTTCACCCCTCCCAGGGACGCCGGCTCGGAGCCGGCCGAGCGCTTGACGCGCCGCTCTCTAGCCTCGCGCTTCTCGAACTTCAATAACTTGATTCAGCAAAATCATGATGCTCAACCCTCGCCCGACAGAAATCGCCATGCTCTCGCCTCCCCGCCGGGGACTTTCGAGCCAGTTCCACCGCCTGGCGCTGGCCTTCGCCCTCTTGGCGGGCGGCTGCGCCGGCACCTCGAGCCGCATCACCTCCGACGAATATTACCGGGACGCGCAACTCTGCCGCGCCCAAAATTCCCTCAACTCCAAGACGACCCCCCGCCATCAGGCCGGAACGCCTTCCGAGGAAGCGATAGTCGGCGTCGACATGGCCCGCTACCTGCAATGCATGGCGCGGCTCGGCTGGCAGCAGGACGCCAAAACCGATCCGGTGCTTCGGGCCCTGGAAAAATGCCAGCGGAGGGCCGAGCGACGGAAGGTGACGGCCGAATCCGGCGGCGCCAAGCCGAGCGTCAGCCTGGACCAAACCGCCTACCGGGAATGCCTTAGACAACGCGGCCTCGCGGCCGAGACCACCGCCGATTCCCCGAAGCCTAGGCTCCCCAAATAATCATGGGCGACGAATTCCAGCTTGCTTGCCCCGCGCCCCCTGAGGCCCCTGGCTAGGGGGCCGATGCCTCGCCGGGCGCCATGCCTCTGCGAACCGCGAGCGGTTTGCCGCGGCTCTGTTGAAAGCACGGGCCGGAGAAGGTAGCGAATCCCAGATCATGTTTTTTCGAGGTTTCGGGTGGGATTCCGTCAAAGGCGATGAATTGCGCGATTCACCCATCACCCGACTTTGCCGAGCCTCGTGGCTCAGGTCGCCTCCTTTTTCGCCACCTCCAGCCATTCTTTATTCAGCTGATTACTGTGCCGACTTCCCGTCCTGGCGTCCCGGAGGATTTCCTCGAACAAGGCCTTGGCCTCGGAAACTCTCCCCGTTCGCTTCAGCAGCAAGGCGTACCGGCACTTGGTTTCGGCGCCGGATGAGGTCTTTACCAGGGCGGAATACTCGTTCAAAGCTTTCTCCGTATCGCCGAGCTCTTCCAGGGCGCGGGCGTAGAGCAATCGTGCGTCGGGATTGTCGAATTCGGGATTGGCCTGATAAAGGGTCTCGAGGGTTTCCTTGGCCCGGTCGAATCTCCCGGCTCTGGCCAGGGCGGTCGCCAAGCCTAATAGGAGATTGGGATCGGTTCGGTAAATGCCGGTCAGGGAGCTTTCGTAAAGCCCAATCGCCTCGCTCACCATGCCCTGCCTCAAGTACTCCTCGGCGAGCGCGGACCTATTGCTCACGGTATCCGAGATTTCCAGGGCCTCGCGCCGTTTTCGCAGTTCCTTGCCGGGGTCGAAGGCCTTGAGAAACGCTCTCGAGCCCTGCCTGGCCGTGCGGCTTTGCATGGCCTCCGGAATCAACACCATCGCCACGTAGAGCAGGCAGCCGATCAAGGGCACAAAGATGATCAGGAACACCCAGAACAAGGGATAGCCTCGCCGGATCACGTGGATGGCGAAGGCGATTTGCACGAGCAGCATGAAGATTCCGGCGGTTTCCATGAAGGTCTCTTGTAGGTTGTGGGTCGGTTTTGACTCGTTTTACCGCAAGGGGTTTCGGGAGCGCCCGCCGCGCTTGGCCTGCGGGTACTCGCCGGAAGCGGCGCCATCCGAGCTTTCGCCCGCAAGTTCTTCGCGAGCGAAGTGCCGTTCAACGGCCGCTACGGCGCCGGGAAACGTAAGCCAGGGGAAAAACCCGATCCCGTGGATTTAAGCTCGCGGCTCCCGCGCCTCGCCAGCGTCGGCTGGAGTGGCGGAGACCGGTTTGTGAGCCGGCAATACCACTCTGGCTTGGCCAAGACCGATGGCAAAGCCTCTCCGCGGGGCCGGCGGAAATTGCCGGCGCACGCTCTCAAAACTGGCTCCGAGCGGCTGAGAATTTCACGGGCCTTTTAGCTAAGGCGTGGTTGTGAAGTTGAGGATCTCGGCGGTCTCGTGCCGGCTCCCGGAACCGTCCTGAACCGCCACGCCGAGGATCATTTCATATTGCTGACTAGGCTCCAGCAGCCCATCCGGTAAGGTGAAAGAGGTGGCGCTTGGAGGAAGGGTGACCGAGTACCGCCGGTTCTGGCCGTTGATTTCCAGAAAGATGCTGCTGTTGGCGATGTCCGCCAATGGATGCCACTCGACATTGAAGGTCAGGGGCACGATCGCGCCGTCGCCGGGCGGATACAGTAGGGCGGGCTGCGCGGGAAAATCATGCGAGAGAAATATGTTGCGCAGTCCCGGAATTCGTCTCGGGACAGGATACATATTGTAATTTCCCTCGGGAAAGGTCGTGATGAATTTCTTGTAATCCGCTTGGGTGACCTCAAGGTCCATGGTGCTTAGGTTCAGCCTGTTCTGGACCTCCATTCTGTCTCCATCGGGCACGGTGATAATCACCTTCCGCGCGTTTATCAAAGGATCTCCGCTCAGCTTGAAACCGACGCGGTAAAGCGCCGCATTGTTGCTGAGATGGATGTCCTTTCGCATCGTCAAGGACATCGTCAATGCCTCCTGAGCCATTCCACGCACCGGCATCAGGGCTATGAGCATGGCTCCCAAGCCGACGCCAATCAATCTGCTTCTTCTTGTTTTCATAAAATGAGCCTCCTAGGGCACCGTGGTCAAAAATTCGATCTTATGAGTGGCATTGGCCTCAAGGCTCCAGTCCTTGGAAGGGCGGGAGAACACGTCCATGCCGATGCGCTTGCCTATCCCCAGGGTGCTGGCTTTTAGCCATGGCCCCGGAAGGAAAGCGCGTCCAAGCTGCCTACGAACCGAACCGGAACCCTCCAACTGAGCGCGATGCTCGTCGGATCGTCCCAGGTCCAGCGATGGTCATGGGCCTTCGGGCCGAAGAGGCCCTTATCGGCCGCCAAATAGGCGCCGCCCGCTCGTACGTTCTCGCGGCGATCCTAGGCACGCTTGAGCCGCCAGCGTATTCTACCCAATCGTGGACGGAAAGCCCGGACTCGGTCCGGGCGGCGGCAATTCCGCCGATTAAGGCGCTCTCGAATGCCGATAAGGGCTTGGCCACGAGAAATGCGGCGGGGGCTTGAGCGGTGGCGCCGGCGCCAGGTTTCCCGCATATCCTCGATGCCGGGTTAAACTATCCGCCGCCATGCTCGCGATACCTCCTTTGAGTCTCTATATCCATATTCCCTGGTGCGTCCGGAAATGCCCGTACTGCGACTTCAACTCGCACCGGGCGGACGGCGCGCCGCCGGAATCAAGCTACGTGAATGCACTGCTGGCCGACCTGGAACGGGAACTCCCCGCGGTGGCGGGACGCACCGTGGAGACGATCTTCATCGGCGGCGGCACGCCCAGCCTGTTCGGCGCCGACGCCATCGGCGCCTTGCTGGCGGGCGTAAGGGCGCGGGTCGAGGTGGCAGAAGAGGCGGAAATCACCCTGGAAGCCAACCCCGGCACGGCGGAAAGCGGCAAGTTCCGGGGCTTCCGCGAGGCGGGGGTGAACCGGCTCTCGATCGGCGTCCAAAGCTTCGAGCCGGAGCCGCTGAGACGGCTCGGCCGCATCCACGGCCGGGAGGAGGCGCTGCGCGCGGCGGATCTGGCGCGGGAGGCGGGTTTCGACAATTTCAACCTGGACCTGATGTTCGGCCTGCCGGAACAATCGCCGGACCAGGCGCTTGAGGACCTTCAGACCGCCATCGGCCTCGGGCCGACCCATCTCTCGTTCTACCAGCTGACCCTGGAGCCCAACACCCTGTTCCACAAATACCCGCCGCCGCTGCCGGAAGACGACGCCATCTGGGCCATGCAGCGGGAGGGCCAGGCGCGGCTCGCGGAACACGGCTATTGTCAATACGAGGTGTCCGCCTATGGCCAAGAGGGCTTCCGCTGCCGGCATAATCTCAATTACTGGCGCTTCGGCGATTACCTGGGGCTTGGCGCCGGCGCCCACGGCAAAGTCACCGATCCGAAGACCGGAACCATCACGCGCACCTGGAAGATCAAGCATCCGCAGCATTATCTCGACGCCGCGGGGCAGCCCGAGCGGCAGGGCGGGCGAAAGAAGGTGGAACGGGACGAACTGCCTTTCGAGTTCCTGATGAACGCCCTAAGGCTACGGGAGGGCTTCGCCGAAGCCTTGTTTTTCGAACGCACCGGACTGCCGGTGGAGATACTGGAACCCAAGCTCTCGGCTTGCCTGGACGAGGGCTGGCTGGAGCGGCGGAACGGGTTTCTACGCTGCACCGAGACGGGTTACAACTTTCTGGACAATGTCTTGCAGCGGTTTTTGCGTTGATGCGCCGCAAGGGCAAATTACGTAAAGTTCGACAGGATGGAGCGGATAGTCCGCGCCCACCGCCCGACCCGAGCTCAGCAGGAGATTCATCCCGATTCATGATTGGTCATCCAAAGCCTTCCGCCCCTCTCGCGAACGATCCCGTTCGCCCCACCCTGGACGAGTTGATCCGCCTGAGTCAGCCCGCCGCCGGGCTGAGCCTGGCCCGGCCCACGGTGAGGGCGCTGCAGAGCGGGCAATACCTGTCCGCCTTCAAGGGACGCGGCATGGAATTCGACGAAACCCGGCCCTACGCCCAGGGCGATGACGTGCGCAACCTGGATTGGCGGGTCACCGCCCGCACCGGCAAGCCCCACACCAAGCTCTTTCGGGAGGAACGCGAACGCCCGGTGTTCCTGACCGTGGACTACCGCGCCGCCATGTTCTTCGCCACCCGCGGCATGTTCAAATCGGCCCTCGCGGCCCGGCTGGCCGCGCTCATCGCCTGGAGCGCCCGCCGGCATGGCGATCGGGTCGGTGGGCAGATATTTTCGGAAGCCGGAAGCACCGACTTCAAACCGGAACATGGGCACAAGGCCGTGCTGCGGCTGCTCAAGGCGCTGGTGGACCAGGCGGCGCCCGCTGGCTGCGGCCTTTCCGAGGTCGCCCTGGAAGAGGCCTTGACCCGGCTGCCCCGCCATGCCCGCCCCGGCAGCCTGGCTTTTGTGTTCAGCGACTTCCGCCAGCTCAATGCCGCCGGAGAAGCCGCCCTGAGCCGGCTGGCCCGCCATTGCGACAGCGTCCTGGCCATGATCTTCGACCCCCTGGAACGAACCCTGCCCTTGGGCCGCCACCGTTATGGCTACGGCGGGCGGGACCTGGTGGTGAACGCCGATCCGCGCACCGCCGCCGAGCACGAGCGGCGCTTCAAGGAGCGTTACGAGCGGGTGCGGCGCTTCGCGAACCGGCACGGGTTGCGCTTCGTCTCCTGCAGCACCCTGGACGATCCGCTGCTCATCCTGCAGCGCAGCGGCCGGCTTCAGCCGATCCATCCCTGATCCTTTTTCAGAGCGCCCAAGAAATGGAACAACTTCCCCTGCGCGACCTTCATTTGCCCGAGCCGGTAAGCTGGTGGCCGCCCGCGATCGGCTGGTGGCTATTGCCCCTCGCGTTGCTCGGGACGGCGGCGCTGGCGGCGTGGCTGATCCGCCGGGCCCGGCGGATGACGCCGGTGAGCCTGGCGATCCGGGAGCTGGAGGACCTGCGGGCCGATACCGCGCTCGGTCCGAACGAAAAGCTGCGGCGGCTGTCCATCCTGCTGCGACGGGTGGCGCTGACGCTTTTCCCAAGACAAGAGATCGCCGGACTGGCCGGGGACGATTGGCTGCGCTGGCTGGACGAGACCCTGGGCCAGCCGCGCTTCAGCCAAGGGCCCGGCCGGCTGCTGGCCGAAGCGCCCTATCGTCCGACGGTTCCCGCGGCGAATTTGGACGAACTCCTGACCCTGAGCCGGGACTGGTTGAAGGTTCTGTCCAAAACCCGGGCGGGGCGCCGCGTTCAGCCTCCCGAAGAGTAAGATTTCCGCGTCATGATCGATTTCGCCTGGTTCTGGATGTTCCTGGCCCTGCCCGTCCCCTGGCTGGTCCGGCAGCTGCTGCCGCCGGCGCCGGATTCGGCGGGCCCGGCCCTCAGGACGCCCTTCCTGGACGATCTGGAGAGCCTCCCCGGCGGCCAGCCGGCGAAAACCTCGCGCCCCCTCCGGCTGTGGCTGGCGGGGGCGGCCTGGGTGTTGCTGGTCATGGCCGCCGCGCGTCCGGAGTGGCTGGGCGAGCCCATCGAACAGGCGGTCAGCGGGCGCGATCTCATGCTGGCGGTGGACCTCTCGGGCAGCATGGAAATCCAGGACTTCGTCCTGGACGGCCGGAAGGTCGATCGGCTCACGGCCACTCAATTCGTGGCCGGGCAGTTTATCGAGCGGCGGGCGGGCGACCGGCTGGGATTGATCCTGTTCGGCGAGAAAGCCTACCTGCAGGCGCCCTTGACCTTCGACCGAAAGACCGTGCGCGTGCTGCTGGACGAAGCCGTCATCGGACTGGCGGGCGATAAGACCGCCATCGGCGATGCCATCGGGCTGGCCGTCAAGCGCCTTCGGGACAATCCCGAAGGCCAAAGGGTGCTGATCCTGATCAGCGACGGCGCCAACACCGCCGGCGCGGTCGCTCCGCTGCAAGCGGCCGAACTCGCCGCGAGCGCGGGCCTCAAAATCTACACCATCGGCGTCGGCGCCGACGAAATGGTGGTGCGGGATCTGTTCGGCAGTCGGCGGGTCAACCCCTCCCAGGACCTGGACGAAGCCACCATGAAGGGCATCGCCGAGAAGACCGGCGGACGCTATTTCCGGGCCCGCGACCTGGACGAGCTGGAGGAAATCTATCGGCTGCTGGATCAGCTGGAGCCGGTGGAGCGGGACAAGCGCTTTTACCGCCCGCGCACCGAGCTGTATCCGTGGCCCTTGGGAGCGGCGTTGCTGTTGGCCGGTACGCTCGCGGTAATCGCGCTCCGGGAATGACCTCGTATAATCGCCCCTCCAGGAAAGCCGGCGTTGTTTGGCGCTAATGTCGATTTCCACGAGATCCGCATGACCCACTTCCTGACCGATTTCCATTTCCTGCGTCCTGGGTGGCTGCTCGCCTTGTTGCCGCTCGCCATCCTGTGGTGGGCCCTGCGCCGCCGGCGGAGCGGCGCCGACGACTGGCGGGGGGCCTGCGATCCCGCGTTGCTGCCCCACGTTCTGATCGGCGCGCCGGCGCCATCGACCCGGCGTTCCGGCTGGCTGTCCGCCCTGGCCGGAACGCTCGCGGTGCTGGCCCTCGCCGGGCCCGCTTGGGAACGGCTACCCGCGCCGGCCTTTCGCAATCTCTCGGCCTTGGTGGTGGTCCTGGAC